>JBCCLJ010000051.1:0-34920 GCA_039026915.1 Acidobacteriota bacterium | reverse complement strand
TACGGGAGTTCCGAGACGCGCCGCAGAGCTTCGCGCTCGTGGTCACCGATCTGCTGATGCCCGACCTTTCTGGCGTCGATGTAGCGCGTGCCATCAAGGAAGCGCGAGCCGATTGCCCGGTCGTTCTGACGACCGGCTACGCGGCGGAGCACGATCTGTCGAACGCTCCCGTCGATGCGATCGTCGACAAGCCGGTGCCCGCCGATCAGTGGGCCCGGGTCTTTCGAGAGACGCTTCCGAAGGCCGTGAAGGCCGCCGTCTAGTCGAAAGCCGACGGGCCGTTTCAGAGCAGGTCGACGATTTCGGCGTCCAAGGGCTCGCCACGAGCACCGATCCGCAGCCGCGCCAGGGTTACCGGCAGCGAAAAGCGGCGCGGGCCGCAGCTTCCCGGATTGAGGAAGAGGACGTCGCGGTTCCACTCGATGAGCGGGCGGTGGGAGTGGCCGAAGACGACAGCCGAGAAGCCCGCCACCGCGGGGTCGAGGTCGAGCTCCTCGCGAATGTGGAGCATGTACACCGCATGCTCGCCGAGCTCACAGACTTCGGTCGCGGGGAGCTCGGCGAGTTCGCCGCGGTCGACGTTGCCCCGGACCACATGCAGCGGAGCGATGTGACGCAGCCGGGCGAGGATCTCGGGGTCGCCGACGTCTCCCGCGTGAAGGATGACGTCGCTCCCCTCGGCGGCTGCCAAGGCTTCCGGCCTCAGCAGACCGTGCGTGTCGGAAAGGACGGTGACGTTCACCGCGCCATGCTAACCGCGAGCGCGCCAGCCTGAAGTTCGCTCAGCGAGACAGCTCGTAGACGAGCATGCCGAGCGGCACCACGCGCTCGAAGCTCCTCTGGTCGCGCTGCACGGTGAACGTAACGAAGTCCGGGGTGACCTCTCGAACCTTGGCGCTACCCGACTGGCCGGGGCGACTGACCTTGAAAAGGTAGCCGCAGCTCGACTCCTCGAGCACCCCCTGGCTTGCCAGGAGGACCTCCCAGCGGGCCTCCAGGCCGGCCGACTCCACGGCCTGACTGACTTCACTCGACACCAGAGAGAGGCAAACCAGCGTCATGACCAGGCCGAGCAGAGCGATGCGCCCCGCGATGGCTCCCGAGGAAGGCTCTCGATCCGAAGACTGCGGCAGGATGTCCATGCTTCTGCTTACGGGGGCGGAAGCTGGAACGTCACGAGTCGTGCCGACACGGCTCGGGGAATTCGCTGGACAGGAAGCCGTCTCCACTCCGGAGCTGAATGTCCGTCGAAGCGTTCGCCGTCCCCGAGAAACGCATCGCTTCGAGCCCGGGCTCTTGCGCTCTGGCCACGGTGAAATCGGCATCGCGCTGTGGCCAGTGCTGCAGTTCCAGGCAGGTGTAGGGCCGCTGCCAGAGCCACTCGCGATTCTCCACGGCTTCGAGATCCTCTGAAGGCCGCGGCTCGGCCTTCGCCGCCAGGAAGTACAGAACGAAGCCGAAGTCCTCGACCGGCTGCCTCGACACGACCTGCAGGCCCTGCCCCTGCCAGAAGCGCAGCGCACGCTCGAGGTGCCGGATCCTCAAGGTCACGTGGGCGAGGACCGTCTTCGAGTCGGCAGCGCCCGTCCCGAGCTTGGGCGTGTCTCGGAAGGTCCTCTGCAGGAGCTCGAGGGCGTGCCCCGAAGGATCACGGAGATGACAGAGGTAGCCGATGTCGCGAAACTGGACCGGATCGGTGACCTCGACTCCCCGGCCGCGCAGATCGTCGACGGTCGCGTCGAGATCAGGGAGCGTGATCCCGAGCTTCCAGAAGGCATCCTCAGAGGTCGCGACGGTCGGTTGGGTGCTCTCGGCCGGCACCAGACGAAGGCGTGCCTCGCCCGACTGCCGCGTCGGGAAGTCGAGCACGACGCTCTGCCGCTGCGTCTCGACACGGCGCATTCCAAGGGCCTCCTCGTAGAAGGTCGCGCAGCGCGGTACGTCGTGCACTCGCAGAATGACCTCAGCCCAATCCAATGCTCGCTCCGTGATCGATGAAGACGTCCCGCGAAACCTCACCCGAGGAGAACAGACCGCCGAACGCAGAGCCTACAGAGGTTCAGGCAGCATCGACACGGTCCGATGGACTCTCGGCGCGCAGAAGTCCCGCGGTCCAGAACTCTGGTGACTCGGCGACGTAGTAGAGTCTTATGCATAAGATTTTTAGGTATGCGGCCGAGCTCGACTGCTCCGCCGACCGAAGGAGACGTCTTCATGTCAGCGCCCTCGATGAACCTTCTGCGTGGCACTCTCGATCTTCTGGTCCTCCGCACCCTGAGTCACGGCGCCCTTCACGGCTACGCCGTCTCTCGCTTCATTCGGGAGTCCTCCCGAGATGCCCTGCAGATCGAGGAGGGCGCGCTCTACCCGGCGCTGCGCAGGCTCGAAAAAAAAGGCCTGCTCGAATCCTGGTGGGACGCTACCGACACCGGGCGCGATGCCAAGTTCTACGAGCTCACGGACACCGGCCGAGCCCACCTCGAGCGGGAGCTGGCGCAGTGGGAGCGCTACGTCGAGGCGATGCGCCGCGTCCTCTTCGAGGCCGAGCCACCGCTGGCGCTCGGCGCTCCGTGACCGAAGGATCCGCGCGATGACCGACCGCTTCGTCAAGCGGCTCGGCCGTAACGTCGAGCGCCCGCTGGGCCGCGACGTCGACGACGAGATCACCTTTCACCTGGAGATGCGGCAGCGCGAGCTCGAGGTGCAGGGGATGTCGCCTGAGGACGCTCGTGAGGAAGCCGCGCGCCTCTTCGGCAATCGCAAGACGATCTCGGCGCAGAGCCGCCGACAGACGCGCGCCGCTCGGCGCGCCAAACACCGAGGATGGCAGATGACCCGACTCTTTCAGGACCTTCGCTTCGCCTTCCGCAAACTCGCGCACGAGCCCGGTTTCACCGCCGCGGCGATTCTGACGCTGGCGCTCGGAATCGGTGCCAATACGGCCGTCTTCAGCGTTCTCGACGCCGTCCTGCTGCGCCCCCTCGGCTTTCCCGATTCAGAGCGTCTGGTGGCGCTCTGGGAGATCAACGACGCCGGCAACGAGATCGCCGTCGGACACGACAACTTCCTCGACTGGCGCGAGCAGTCCAGCACGTTCGAGTCGATGGCCCTCTTTGGCAATCGCGGCGGAACGATCACCGGTGAGTTCGACGCGCTCACGGCGAGCGGCGCCAGCGTGAGCCGCGGCTTCTTCACGACGCTGGGGATTGGCCCCCATCGAGGCCGCTTCCTGGGCCCGGACGATCATCAGCTGGGTGCGCCGCCGGTCATCGTGCTCAGCGAGGGGCTCTGGCAGGGCTCCTTCGGCGGCGTTCCGCTCGAGGATCTGGTCCTGCAGATGGACGAAGAGTCCTACCAGGTCGTGGGGATCGTGGCCAGCGGCGAGGAGTTCCCCGAAGGCGCGCAGTACTGGATGGCGCACGAACGCGTCGAGGACTTCAGCCATCGGACCGCGCACAACTATCGCGTCGTCGCTCGCCTGCCGCAGGGCGAGTCGCTCTCGACAGCGCTCGAAGCATCGGGTGCCGAAATGACGACGATCGCCCAGCGACTCGCCATCGAATACGAAGGCGAGAACGACGCCGTCGACGTCGCCGTGCGTCCCTGGCACGAAGAAATCGTCGCCGGATCGAGGCGGCCTCTCTGGCTGCTGCTGGCGGCGGCCGGCCTGCTCCTCATCGTCGCCTGCGCGAACCTTGCCGGCTCTCTGCTGGCGCGCTCCTTCTCGAGGCAGCGTGAGATGGCGGTGCGCGCCGCCATCGGCGCGGGCCAGGGAGGACTGCTGCAGCAGCTGCTCGTCGAAAGCCTGGTCCTCGCGGCCCTCGGGGGCCTGGCGGGAGCCGCTCTGGCGGCAACCTTCGTTCGCCTGCTTCTCGCGGCCGCGCCCCCAGGACTCCCCAGGCTCGGAGACGTCGGGATCGATCCCAGGGTCCTGTTCTTCACTTTCGCCGTCTCCACCCTGGCAGGTGTCGCACTCGGGCTCGTTCCCGGTTGGAGCATCCTTCGGGCGCCCTTGCGAAGCGCCCTCGCAGGATCGGCGACCGCGGGACGTAAACACCGTCTCTGGAACCTGCTGATCGGAACCGAGGTCGCTCTGGCCCTCGTCCTGCTCGTCGGTGCCGGCCTGCTGCTGGGGAGCGTGCGCAAGATCGTCACGACACCACTGGGCTTCGAGCCGGAGGGCGTGCTCACCGCGTGGGCCGAGCTGCCGGTCCCCCTACCGGACTACGGACCCGATCTCGAGCCGTTGCTTGCGGCGGAGCAGGATCTCGGCGCCTTTGCCTATCGCTTCCTCGACGACGTCGCGGCCCTGCCCGGCGTCGAGCAGGTCGCTCTCGCCAGCACGTTGCCCGCTGCCGGACTGGCGACGACGACCGTCTACCTCGACGACCGTCCCGACGACGAAGCTGGCGTTGCCGGATACGTCGTGGTCAGCGAGGACTATTTCGAGACGCTGCAGGTGCCGCTGCTCGAAGGGCGCACCTTTACTCCTTCGGACGTGACGCAGTCGGAGCACGTCGCGGTGATCTCCAAGGCGATGGCCCAGCGCTACTGGCCCGACAAGAGCGCTCTGGGGCAACGCATTCGGCCGCCCGGAATGGACCTGCATGGGGAGACCTGGCTGCGCGTTGTCGGCGTCGTCGACGACGTTCGACAACGCGGCGCGACCCGAGCCTCTCCTTCGTTGATGTACGTCTCTCTGCGCCAGCGTCCCGTGCGGGCCAAGTGGTCGGCTCTCGTCCTCCGCACTCAAGGAGCCCCCGAGACTCTCTCCGAGCCGTTGCGTGACGCGGCCGGCGAGCTGTCGAAAGACATGCCGCTGCGCATCGTCTCGTTCGTCGAGATGCTGCGCTCCTCGATCTCGCGGCAGCGCTTCCAGATGATGCTGATGACGATCTTTGCGGCAATCGGCCTTCTCCTGGCCGCTGGAGGCATCTGGGCGGTCGTCGCCTTCCAGGTGGCCGAGCGGCATACGGAGCTCGGGATCCGTATGGCTCTCGGTGCACCGCCCAACCAACTGATCGCTCAGGTCGTGCGCGGCACGATCCTCGTCGTCGGAGCGGGTTGCGTCCTCGGTCTCGCGGCCTCTGTGGCGCTGTCTCGATCCCTGGCGTCGCTGCTCTTCGAGATCGAGCCCAACGACCCGTCTGTGCTCGCCGCGATGGCCGCGATCATCCTGGTGACCGGGGTCGTCGCGTCGGTGATCCCAGCGCTGCGCACGGCACGGGTCGACCCGTCGACGTCACTGCGCTCCAGCTGAGACCAGCGCTCGCAGGAGCGCGCGTCGTCGCGGATGCGAGACTATCGGTCGCAAGGACCGACCGAGGCTCGAGGCATGACGACACGAGGGCGCTACGCACCGTCCCCCACCGGGGAGATCCACCTCGGCAACGCGCGCTCGGCGCTCGTTGCCTGGTGGGGTGCGCGGAGCGAAGAGGGCGACTTTCTCTGGCGGGTCGAGGACATCGACCAGCAGCGCGCCGTGTCGGGCCTCGCCGAGCGCCAGATGCGCGACCTTGCCTGGCTCGGGCTCGATTGGGAGGAAGGCCCCGACCGCGGAGGACCCTTCGGTCCGTACGTCCAGTCCGAGCGTGACGGCCTCTACCGCGACGCCCTTCGTCTGCTGGAGACGCGCGGCCAGCTCTTTCCTTGTCGTCGAACACGCAAGGAACTCGCTTCGATCGCGTCGGCCCCGCACGGTCCGGCACAGAGTCCCTATCCGACGAGGCTTCGCCCCACGGCTCTCGAGTCAGGCTGGCTCGAAGAGGCGCTCGCGGACGAGGGTTCGCAACCGTCGAGCGCCGCTGTCCGGTTCCGTGTCGCCCCCGGCCGGGTGGCCTGGACCGATGCGATCTACGGCGCGCAGGAAGAGGACGTTCATCGCGCCGTCGGTGACTTCGTTCTGAGGCGCCGCGATGGCGTCTGGGCCTACCAGCTCGCGGTGGTGGTCGACGACGCTGCGATGCAGGTGGATCAAGTCGTTCGCGGTGCGGACCTGCTCGACTCGACGGCTCGTCAGATCGTCCTGCAGAGAGCGCTCGGCGTGGCGACTCCGAGATACGCCCACGTTCCTCTGCTGCTCACCGAAGGCGGGGAGAAGCTCAGCAAGCGCGACGGGTCGACGACGCTCGCCAGCCTGCGTCATGCCGGGGTGAGACCCGAAGCCATCGTCGGACTGCTCGCCCACTCGCTCGGTCTGACATCGAACCCCGCTCCCCGCTGCGCCAAAGACGTCACGCCGTACTTCGCATGGCACCGTTTGGACTCTCGCGCCATCGTCGTCGCGCCCGATCTCGCTCGACGACTGCGAGAGGCCGACAGGCTCGAAGGCCTGCTGCGACCGCTGGAGCGAAGAGCGAGTGAAGAGAAGTGAGCGACGAGCTCTGCCCGCTCTGCAACCGGCCGATTCCCCGAGGGGCCGGCACGAAGCACCACCTGGTCCCGAAGCTCAAGGGCGGCAAGCGCGGCCCGACCGTACTTCTGCACGCCATCTGTCACGGCAAGATCCACAGCGTGTTGACCGAAGCCGAGCTGGCGCGCAGCTACGCCACGATCGAGGCCCTGCGAGGACACCCCGAGATCGCTCGCTTCGTGCGCTGGGTCGCCAAGCGACCGCCCGGTTACCGCTCGTCGAACCGCAAGCCGCGAAGCCGCTGAGGGACGGAGGAAACCAGCGAAGCCGTGAAACCCGTGACGGCCTGCCCTAGCGCAGCGGGCGCGCGTGCGCGGCGCCTCGAAAGATCGCGTTCGCCACCAGCACGTCGAGCCCGTCGACGTAGGCACGCGTCGTCGGATCGCCGGTGAAGCCGATGACCAGCCCGCGCCCGTGCTGCTCCAGCAGGACGAAGGGTTTGTACGCCAGCTGCAAGCGGTTCTCTTCCCAGAGGTAGCCCGAGGCGAGCACCTCCTCCGGGCCGACGAAGCTGACCACGTTGACTCCTCGGTCGATCTTGATCGGGTCGTAGATCGAGGTGCCCGAGAAGAGAACCTGCAGAGTGCTCGGCAGACCGGCGCTCAACCAATGCTCGAGGTCCACGGAGGCGCGAAGAAGAACTCCAGCGACGTTGTCCGGCCGCTCTTCGACCGGCTGGATCGCCGCCAGGAGATCGTCGGCGGTCTCCAGGACGCCGGCGTCAGGCTGATCGGCGGTCGGGGACCGGCTCTGCTGTCGCGTGCCGAGGAGATCGACCTCCTCGAGAGCGAGAAAGCTCGTCGCCGAGTCGAAGGAGATGAGGGTGCCGCCCGCGCGGACCCACTCGCTGAGCCGGTCGGCAGCGCCACCGAGGGCGCGCGAGTAGCCTCCCCACGATCCGGGCAGGATCAGAACCTGGTAGCGACTCAGATCACTGCGCGCCAGCGTCGACACACGAATCGGCGTCACCGGGTAACCGAACTTGCGCTCGAGCAGATAACGAGTTGCACCCGCCGAGTAGCCCGAGGTCGGCTCGTCCCAAGCAAGTGCTATGCGGGGCGCATGAACTTTGACGACCTGGTTGCTTCCCCAGTTCATCCCGGCATCGACCCAGCTGGAGTCGGCGGCGACGACCTCCGCTCCCGTCTCTCGCGCCATCTCGGCAAGCCGCGTTCCCAGCTCTGGACCGTGATCTTCGACCTTGAACACCAGCGTACCGGCCGGAAAGGTACGGCCCGCCTGCGTGAAGCTCTCGTCGGGACTCAGTGGCTCGTAGCCTTCCCCCAGAGCCGAAGCGAGGAGTCTGACCGCACCGACCGTGCCCCAGGGAACGAGATACGCGACCTTGGCCTGACCGCCCGAGACCTTCCCAGGGCGGACCCACTCCGGGGCAGCCGGCTCGAAAGAGCTCGGAGACGTCCGCGCGAGCCGCTCCTTGCAGCGCAACGCCTCGAGGTTCCACATCAGCGGCAGCGACCACGAAGTGACGTCATAAATCTGGTCGCGAAGGCGTCGAGCTCGACGACGCTCCTGCTCGGCGAGAAAGTCCTGATCCATGGGAACTTCGGGGTCGAGGAGGTTGCGCACGAGCCGCTTGGCACGCTGATCGAGCGGCACGACGTAGCTGCCTGCCGGAACCTCGGAGCCGCAAGCCGTCACCGAGTCGAGGGCGCGGTGCACCTCGACACCCTGCATCGTCAGCAGCCCTGCCAGTTTGTCGACCAGCGTCGTGTCGCGTCGATAAGGCAGAACGAACTGTCCCTCGTCTTTCCCTTCGGCGACCGCGCTGACACCGTAGTCGTAGAAGTCGCGCAGCAGCTTCTCGCGGTGAATCGCAGCCGCCTCAGCCGTCGAGACCGAGGCCACGAAGTGGTGCCTCACCGTGTCGCGGAAGTGCAGCAGATCGCCGTCGCTGCGGCGGTAGACCAGCGCTCTGGCCGACGCCTGTTCGTACGTCATCGACACCGATCCGAAGTAAGCGGGCCAGCTCGCTCCGTAGCCCGGGTAGAAGGCATCGAAGATCTCACGCGTGAAGTAGTCGAAGCCGTACTCGTCGAACCACTTGGCGTTGTTGCGCCCGAAGAGCTCCAGACTCGAGCGCTGATCTGCCGCGAGATGCGGGTTGTAGGGAACCGCTTCCGGAGCGAAGTAGTAGGTCGAGTCACCACCCATCTCGTGCAGGTCGACGAAGACCTGCGGCAGCCAGCGCCGAAGCACCTCGATGCGTCCTCGGGTCTCGGGCTGAGTCAGGGCGAACCAGTCGCGATTCAGATCGAAGAGATAGTGGTTGGTGCGGCCTCCGGGCCAAGGCTCGTCGTGCTCGGCGGAGATGCGGTCCGCCACCGGATCGGCGCTCCGGGTGCTGCGGTAGTGATGAACGAAGCGGTCACGACCATCAGGGTTTTGCACCGGATCGATGAAGACCACGGTGTTCTCGAGGATGTTGTCGACGACGGGGTCGTTCTCCGCCGCCAGGAGGTGGTAGGCGGTCATCGCTGCGGCGTCCGACGTCGAGATCTCGTTGCCGTGCACCGCGTAGGCGAGCCAGACGATGGCCGGCAAACGCTCGATCAGGGCGTCGGCCGCGTCAGTGTCGGTGCCCGTGGGGTCGGCCAGCTTCTGAAGGTCCTCCTCGATCTGCTCGAGGCGCGACAGCGTCTCTGCAGATCCGACCGCCGCGTAAATGAGCTCTCTCCCCTGATAGCTGCGTCCGTACTCCCACGTCTTCAGGCGATCGGGCGCAGCCTCCGCGAGCGCCTCGAAGTAGCGCATCAGCTCGGCGTGGGAAGAGATGCGCTCGCCGACCCCGTGACCGACCACCGACTCGAGCGTCGGTATCTCCTCGGAATAGGAGACCCCCGGCCAGAGGTCTTCTTGCGCCGGAAGAGCGACGGGAATCGTCAGAGCGGCGACGCAAGCGGAAAGGACGAGCACCGAACGAGAAGAGACGGTCATGAGAGCTCCTGGAGACGTCGATGCGTTCGTGCGCACCGGCGTGCGGCCCGTCGACGGTACCCCAGATCGCTCGTCCAGTTCACTCGCGATCACCGAGTGATCGGTCACCCGAACTCGCACCCAACGCACCGATCGATCAGTTCAGCTGTCGATCACCCTGTCCGCTCCAGACCGGCGACACCGGCAGCTCGTCACGGCCCTCGACGATCGGCACCGAAGACGCGAGAGCGCGTCCGACCTTGCGGAGGAGCTCGTCGGCACTGAAGGGCTTCGGAAGGACGTCGACGAAGCCGTACTCGCGGTGCTGGCTCATGACCGGAAGGTCGGCGTAGCCCGATGAGACGATCGCGGGCAGGCGGGGAAACCTCCGCCGCAGCTCGCGACAGGTCTCCGCACCCCCCATGCCGCCCGGTACCGTGAGATCGAGAATCGCCAGGTCGTAAGGCCGATCGGCTGTGGCTGCCTGCTTGCAGCGTTCGATCGCTCGGCTGCCGTTGGCAGCCACCTCGACCTCGTAGCCATGTCGCTCGAGAATCCTCCGCATGACCTCGCGAATCGGAGCTTCGTCGTCCATCAAGAGGATCCGGCCGCCACGCAGCTCGGGCGTGGTGAGCTCTTGAGTGCCTTCCTCCATGCTTCCCTCGCCCACCGGCAGCTCGACCGTGAAGCGCGTGCCCTCTCCCAGCGTCGAGCGGACGCTGAGCGAACCACCGTGGCGAGCAGCGATGGAGAAGGCGGTCGTCAACCCGAGGCCGCTTCCGCGCTTCTTCGTCGAAAAGTAGGGATCGAAGATCCGCGACAGAACGGAGGGGTCCATACCGGGTCCCTCGTCCTCGACCCAGAGCTGCACGGCTCGGTCGCCGGCGACGCCGCATCCGATGCGCACGGTGCCCTTGCCCTTCATCGACTCCGCGGCATTGAGGACGAGGTTGTTGAAGACCTGGTGGATCTGCCCTCGATCGAGGCTGCAGATCGGAATCGGCCGGATGCCCCGACGGTCGAGCGCCACTCCCGTACCGCTCAGCGCCAGCGTCGCAGCATCGAGGAGGATCGACGCCGGGTCGACCATCTTGCGCACGGGCTCACCGCCTCGCGAGAACGTGAGGAGCTGCCTCGTCAGATCGCGCGCCCGGTCGATTGCTCGGTCCGCCTCATCGACGAGAGGCTCGCACTCGGGCGGAGAGTCCATGCCGACGAGCGAGAGATTCGCGGAGACGACGGTCAGCAGGTTGTTGAAGTCGTGAGCGATGCCGCCGGCGAGGAGCCCCAGTGACTCGAGCCGTTCGACCTGCTTCTGCTGCTCTTGGAGGCGACTGCGCTCGGTGACGTCGCGAAGGATCCAGACCGCACCGCCGGACAGAGCGTGCGCTCCGCCGGACGCGATTCGCCGCATCGCGATGTCGATTTCGCGCTCCGCACCTTCCCTTTCGAAGGTCGCGGTGATCTCACGATGGCTCTCCCCGGGCAGCGGGCTGAGCTGGGCGAGCCAGCTCGGTGCAAGATCTTCGAAGAGCCTACCGAGTGCGCGCTCCTCGTCGATCTCCAGCAACATGGCTGCCGCCGGGTTCACCGCCTGGAGGCGCCCATCTTCCGAGACCGCGACGACGCCTTCGGCGATGCCTTGCAACACCTGTCCCCAGCGCTGCTCCGAAGCCTTCAGCTCGGTCCATCGTTCATCGAGCTCGGCCTCGAGAAGGCGGGCGTAGCGACGCTGCATCCAGAAGCTGATACCCAAAGCAACGAAGAGAAAGAGAGAAGCCGCTGACGCAAGCCAGAAGAGGCGGCTCTGCCACCAGGCTCGCGGCACCACGAACCAAGGGCTCATGGCGGCCTCGGACCACTCCGAGCCCACCGATCGGCCGCGCAGAGCCAGGCGGTAGCGTCCCGGTGGCAGCAGTGAGAACTCCATCCATCGAGTCCGCAGAGGGTAGGGCTCCGACCATGTGTTCTTCAGTCCCTCGAGGCGGTGAGAGATCTCGAGACTCTCCGGCGGCGAGGAACCGAATGCGCTGAAGGAGATGCGTGCCGACGTCGAAGGAAGGCGAATGTCCTCGGTGCCGGTCAACGCTCTCGAGACGCCGTCCGCACTGAGCTGATCGAAGACGAACTTCACGCCGGCTTTCGGCGTGTCGTGATCGAGATCGAGAAGTGAAAGGCCACGATCTCCGCCGATCCACAGCTCGTTGTCGATCTGCACGAGAGCGTTGCGGTTCAGCTCGTGGGACGCCAAGCCGTTGAGCACGTCGAAGCTCTCGAGCGACTCGCCGTCCCAACGATAGAGGCCGTCCACAGCCCCGATCCAGAGATCCTGACGATCGTCTTCGAAGATGGAAAAAGAAGTCGACTGCGGAAACCAGTCGACCCGCTCCAGTTTCCCGTCTCGCCCCTGCAGGAGGCCGCCGGTGGCGCAGACGACGACCGTGCCGTCGGCCCGCTCGACGGCGGCCCAGAAGCCGGCCGGGCTGGGATCGGAGGACAGCCACTGACGCAGCGGAACTTTCTTCTCGGGATCGAAGCGAACGAGCCCCGCGCCCAGGGTCGAAAGCAGGAGATCTCCACCCGCAGTCTTCTGAATGACGCGCACGCCGGTTCTACTCTCCGCCGGACGGAAGCCAGTCTCAGGCACCGTCTCGATCTCTTCGAATCCCTGACCGTCCCAGAGGTAGAAGGCGGAGCTCGTGCCGACCCAGAGCTGGCCCCCTGCGTAGCGCACGGAAAGAACATCGTGGTCGAACGAGTGCGTCACCCAGAGTCCCCTCGGGGTGAAGCGAAACAGCGTGCCGGCGCCGCCGGCCACCCAGATGGAGCCATCGGGCGAACGTTCGACGTCCGCGATGCGCAGCCCCGGCCCGCCCGGTACGCGGAAGGACTCGAGGGTTGCGAAGTCCTTTCCTTCGATGACGTAGAGAAAGCGGGGGGTCGTCAGAAGGATACGACCGTCGTCCAGCGGACGCACGGCCGTCACTTCGTTCTCCTCGAGGCCATCGCGTGCGGAGACGTTGCTGAACTGCCTCGAGATGAGTCGAATGAGACCGGCGTCGGTTCCAACCCACAGAGCTCCGAAGGAATCGACGAGCAGCGACTCGACCTGCTTGCCTTCCAGATCCAGCTTCGAACTCGCGTTCTCGATCGCTCCGTCGCTCCCCAACCACCAGAGACCTTCGCGATTTCCCAACCAGAGTCCGCGGTTCCCGTCGGCGGCGAGCTGGTTTCCGATCGTGACGCCGAAGACTGGAGACTCTCCCAGCGGAAGGGCCACATCACCCGGCTCGAGCCGCCCGTAGCTTTCGACGCCGACAAAGAAGGCGGAGCCTCCTTCGACCGCGACACCCAGGGTTGCGGAGTCGCGCACCTTCGTCAGGCTTTCCGATCCTCCGCCCTCGTACTTCCACAGGGCTTCGCCGGTGCTGAGCCACCAGCTCTGACGCCAGTAGTCGACATCCAGAATAGGACTCCCGGTGAGTTCGGGGAGAACGATGTGCTCCTGCTCACCCGACGAGTCGATTCGCCAGAGCTCGCCGCCGAACGTGCCGGCGAGCCAAAAGCGCTCTGAACCGATGCGAGCTGAGGCCAGGGAGATCGCCTGGCGTGTGCGGGTCGCTTCGTTGAGCCGTGTCCACTCTCCCGAGCTGTAGCGGTGGATGTCCAGACGGCGGTAGGTCGAGCCGGCAAGCAGCTGATCCCCGTCGAACGCCATATGGGTCGCCATGTTTGGAGAGGCTTGCAGCTGATACCACGAGCTACCGTCGCTCCAGAAGACTCCGGTGCGCAGGGCCGCCCAGATTCTCCCATCGGGTCCCTCGGCCAAGGAACGAACGATCGGGCTGGTCAGTCCGTCACCAAAGCCGTACTGCCGCGTCACGTACTGCTGCGCGCTGAGAGTCGAGGCCAACACGACTCCAGACAGAGCGGCAGCGACCGCGAAGGGGAGCCCCGTTGTACGCACGCTCGCCACCGCACGTCCCAACATCTGACGCACGAGATGCGTCAAATCCCCGGAAAGTGGGTAAAACATGAAAAACGAGTTTAGCACTTGACCGAGCGCCCGACGGCGTCGGAGCCTCGGCAGACGCGAGAGTGGGATGCGTCCGATCCCGCGGGCGTCGGCTGTCTTCAGGGGCGAACGTCGTCCAACGGAAACCGGCTGAGCCGCACGCGGGATTCCGGAGAAGCAGCCCCGGGGACCTCTTCGACCCAGGCCAGAAGCAGGTGACCGTCAGCGATCCGAATCCTCGGATAACCCGCCGAGCGGCCCAGGCTCGAAGTGGCGAGCACCCGGGGCTTCGTTGCCTCGACGGCATCGAGGGGTACCGTGGCGAGGAGAATCACACCTCGCCCGCCCCGCCGTCCCAACCAGCTGACGTGAACCAGGTCGCCTACGATCTGAAGGTCGACGCGACCCACCGGCTTCTCGGCATCGAGAGTCAGGGGCTCAGCAAAGCTGTCGCCGGCGTCGGCCGACAGCGCCAGCTGCACTCGAGGCCGATCGTCGGCCGCGGTGAACCAGGCAACGGCAACCCGGTCCCCTGCAGCGTCGACGCCGGGGCCATTCACCGGACAGCCCTCGATCCGCCAGCCGTCCGAAGCCACCGGACGAGGCGCCGTCCAGGTGCCGGCGACGCGGCGGACGATGGAGATGTCTCGAATCTCCTCGAGCGAGCGATCCCGGTAGACCACGACCGGGCCGTTGCTGGTGACAGCGGCATCGGTCGGGCAACACTCGCAGACCCGCGCATCCAAGAGCTCGCTCGCAGCAGCGCCGCGCACATCAGCGGTCGCGGCGCGCAGGGTCATGGGTTCCTGCTCGAGCATGGCGCGACCGTCGAGCCAGAAAAAGTGTGTCGCCTCGAGTGAGGCAACGGACGTCACGAAGCCGTGCTCCGTGGGAGAGGTGTCGTCGTGAAGCCAGAAGCTCGACGTGCCGGGTTCTCCAGCAGGCTCGAGCGGCAGGAGTTCGGCCCCGTAGGCGTACGTGCCTTCTCCAAGGCGCCGCAACCAGTGCGCCGCAAGGCCACCTCCAGCGAGTGCGTGAAGCCCCGGACGATCGGCCCAGTTGGCGAAGAGATCTTCCGCTCGACCGGCGACCTCGAAGCTGTGGACACCCTCGCGCTCGACCGTTCCGTAGCGCAGCTCGTGATCCCCCGCATCGGTCTGCTGCAACCAGGACAGAACCACGCGACCTTCGCTCAACTGAAGGAGTGCCGGTGCGAGGCTTCCCGGCTCCGTCGGCACGTCGAGGGGTCCCAGAGACAGAACCTCGGGAGCCGAGCGACCGGCAGACGAAGTCGTTGCTCCTGAGCAACTCCAGAGAGAAAGAGAGACTGCCAGGAAGCCTGAGATCCACCGCTGCGGGCTGCGCATCGTGGCAGTCTAGCGCCTGCTACGATCGGGATTCAGCTCCCCACTCGCCTTGGGAGCCCGGTGTGAATCCGCGGAGCCCGCGAGTCCCCAGATTGCCCCTTTCCGAGGAGATGCTCGTGAGCCTACGAGACACCCTGTTCGAAAAACTGCGCGGCGAAATCGTCGACATCATCGAGTGGATCGACGACAGCCAGACGACGCTCGTCTGGCGTTTCCCCCGCTACCAGAACGAGATCAAGCACGGCGCGCAGCTCGTCGTCCGCGCTGGTCAAGTTGCCGTCTTCGTGCATGAGGGCCAGATCGCTGACGTCTTCGAGCCCGGCATTCACGAGTTGACGACGCGCAACCTGCCGATCCTCGCCACGATCCTCGGATGGAAGTATGGCTTCGAGAGCCCCTTCAAGTGCGAGGTGTACTTCGTCAGTACGCGCCAGATCACCGGCCTCAAGTGGGGCACGCCAAACCCGGTGATGCTTCGCGACGCGGACTTTGGGCCGATCCGTCTCCGTGCGTTCGGCACCTACAACCTGCAGGCCAAAGACGCCAAGATCCTCATCGAGCAGCTCGTCGGCACCGATGGTGTCTTCGAGGCGGGAGAGGTCACCGAGCTCATGCGCTCGATCATCGTGAGTTCCTTCGCCGACGTTCTCGGCACCTCGAACATCGCAGCGCTCGATCTGGCCTCGAACTACAACGAGCTCGCCGCCGCCGTACGGGCCGAGGTCGTGCAGCGCGTCGCCACGGAGTTCGGACTCGATGTGCCGCAGCTCTTCGTCGTCAACATCTCTCTGCCCGAAGAGGTCGAGAAGGCGCTCGACACCCGCTCGAGCATGAGCGTCATCGGCGACATGAACCAGTTCCAGCAGTACCAGATGGGCCAGGCGATGACCAAAGCGGCCGAGAACCCCTCGGGCGGGGGTGCCGCTGAAGGCATGGGCCTCGGCATGGGCTTCGCGATGGCCAACCAGATGGCCCAACAGATGGGGCAGGCTCAGGGCGGTGGCGCCGCCCCTTTCGGAGCGCCGGCTGCGGCGCCCGGCACGGCACCGCCTCCCCCACCGCCCGCCGTCACCTGGTTCTTGGCGGAGAACGGGTCCACCCTGGGACCGTTCACCGCAGCTCAGATGCAGGCGATGGCAAGCCAGGGACGAATCGGCGGACAGAGTCTGGTCTGGAGGGCCGGAATGGCTTCCTGGTCGCCGCTATCGCAGATCGCCGAACTCGCGGGATTGACGCCGCCGCCTCCGCCGCCGGCGTAGCTCCTTCGTGAACACCAGTATCCCCCTTCGTTCCAGCCGGAGCGGGAAGGGTCGTACGCTGCTTCGCCGGCTCTTCGGAGCTGCCGGGATCGCGCTTTTCGTGGTCTTGCTGCTCGCTCTCCTGCGTGTCGGCCCGGAACCCGCTCTGCAGATCGACCCCGCAGCACCGGGCATTGGGCAGAGGACCTCGATCGTCGCTTCGGCCAGCGAGCCGTCCCGTGGACTCAGCGACGTTCGCCTCGAGCTGCTTCAGAACGATCGCGTCTTTTCTCTCGCCGAAGCGAGCTTCGAACCCAGGGCCTTCTGGGCGTTTTGGGGACCGCGTCGACAGGAGCACGTTCTCGAGATCGAGGTCGGCCGTGACAGCCTCGAAGAGCTGGTCGAAGGAACAGCGACGCTGCGACTCGTCGCCGCGCGGTCGGGCACGTGGCTGCGACGCCCCAGGGCGGCGACAACCGAGCTCGAGCTCCCGGTTCGTTTTCGCCCGCCGTCGTCGAGCGTGCTTTCCGATCTGATCTACGTTCGCCAGGGCGGATCCGAAGCGGTCGTCTACCGCGTCGGCCCGACGACGTCGGAGCACGGCGTGCAGTCCGGTGAACGCTGGTTCCCAGGCTACCCACTTCCCGGAGGAGGCGAAGGCGAGATGTTCGCCCTCTTCGCCGTTCCGCACGATCTGACCGACTCCGACCAGGTCCGCCTGGTCGTTCGCGACGAGCTCGGCAACCAGAGCCGCTCGGCCTTCCTGGACCGCTTCACACCGAGCCCGCTCAAGAGATCGAACATCCAACTCAACGACCGGTTCATGGAGAAAGTCGTTGCCGAGATCCTCGACCGCACACCCGAGCTGCGCCCCGAAGACTCGACCCTCGAGACCTATCTCAAGATCAACGGCGAGCTGAGAGAAGCGAACCGCCGGAGACTTCGAGAGCTTGGATCGCGATCGAGACAGGAGTTCCTCTGGAGCCAGCCGTTCCTGCAGCTGCGCAACTCCCAGGTCATGGACTCGTTTGCGGCGCGGCGGAGCTATCGGTTCGAGGGCCTGCAAGTCGATACGCAGGACCACCTCGGCTTCGACTTCGCTTCGGTCCGTCGTGCGCCGGTCGATGCTGCCAACGACGGAATCGTCGTGCTGGCGGAGTACTTTGGCATCTACGGCAACGCGATCGTTCTCGACCACGGCTACGGTCTCATGACGTTGTACGCCCACCTTTCGTCGATCGAGGTCGAGGAGGGCCAAACCGTGCAGCGCGGAGACTCCCTCGGCCGCAGCGGCGAGACCGGCTTGGCGGGTGGCGACCACCTCCACTTCGGAGTTCTGCTGCAGGGAGTGCCCGTCTCTCCAGTGGAATGGTTCGACGCCAAGTGGATTCGCGACCGCATCGTGCGCAAGATGCCCAACGCCTTCGACTTCGACGGCTGACGGTGAGGACGAGGCCCGATCGTCTCGCGCTGCTCGGCGGCACACCCGTGCGAGAGCGGCCCTTCGCCGCCTGGCCGGAGTTCGACGATCGAGAAGAGGCCGCCGTTGCCGAGGCGCTCTCGCGCGGCGAGTGGGGCGGCTACCCCATGCCCAACCACTTCGCCTCGCGCTTCGAGCAAAGGTTCGCTGCGCGGCACGACTGCGAGCACGGACAGCTGGTCGCAAACGGCACCGTCTCTCTCGAGATCGCGCTCGAGGCCCTGGGCGTAGAGCACGGCGCTGAAGTCATCGTGCCGGCCTACACCTTCGAGGCGACCGCTGCGAGCGCCCTCTTCGCCGGCTGCGTTCCGGTCTTTGCCGACGTTCGCAGCGAAGACTACTGCCTCTGCCCCGACGCCGTCGAAGCGGCGATCACCTCGCGGACGCAGGCGATCGTGCCCGTGCATCTGGCGATGAGCGTCGCGGACCTGGATCGTCTCGGTGAGATCGCCCAGCGCCACGGGCTCGCGGTGATCGAAGACTGCGCGCACGCGCACGGCGCCCGCTGGCGCGGACGCGGCGTCGGCAGCTGGGGAGATGCCGGGTCCTTCAGCTTCCAGACGTCGAAACTGATGACCTGCGGCGAAGGCGGCATCGTCGTCACGAAGGACCGTCGCACGTCCGAGAAGCTGCACGCTCTCACGAACTGCGGGCGCGCCGCTGCCGAGGCCGAGCCGCCCGGGCTCATCGGACACAACTATCGCCTCTCCGATCTGCAGGCGGCACTGCTCGACGCACAGCTCGAGCGCCTCGACGAACAGCTCGAGCGAAGAGCACGACACGCCGAGCGTTTCCGCGCAGGCCTCGAGCGAATTCCAGGGCTCGAGCCTGTCGCAACCGATGAGCGCGTCACGACGCAGGCGATCTATCAGTTCGTGCTTCGCTACGACGCCGAGGCCTTCGCGGGTGCCTCCCGCGACACCTTCGTCGCCGCACTCATCGCCGAGGGCGTGCCCTGCGACGGCCGGTTCTACGAAGACCTGACCCAGAGCCCGCTACTTGCCAAGGGCAACGGCAGGTACCCGGCCTTCGATGCGTCGCCGCCGCCAGCACCCTGCCCCAACGCGGCGCGCGCGGCCTACGACGAAGCCGTCTGGCTACCCCACCCGCTCTTCCTTGGAACCGTGGACGACGTCGACGACGTTCTCGTGGCCTTGGAAAAGCTGTCGAGGCGGGCGCCCCAGCTCTCAGAGACACAGGTGCACGCCAAGGCCCGCACTGAGCGCTAGCGGCTCAGTCCTCCTCGCCCGGGAGCCGGAACCGATTCATGAGGCGCAAGCCAGCGATCTCTCGTCAGATTCGCGGCCGGGCCGAAGGGAGTCGAGACTCGGGGGCTTCCAGCCCTCTTCAGAATCTGTGCCTCGCGCAGTCCACGTCGAACCGCGTCGAGTCGCTGGCACCGATCTCCGTACGATCTCCGTGCAGACCGGATCGACCTCGCTTTCTCGAATCGAGCTCGTGCGGGTTGCAGGACGAAGCTACCAGCGTGCGCGCAACCGACACGCTGCCGACCTGCAGGACCGAATTGACGAAGAGACCGGAGAGTGCAGCAAAGACGGGACGCCGACTCCTGAGCTGGTCTTCGGTGAGTTGGAGATGGCTCAACCGGCCGCCTGTCGGAACACGTACTCCCTTGCCCCGTGGCGCATGAGAAAGCTGGCTTCGACGTCGAGGTTCGGTACCACCTTGAGGACGTTGGCCTCCTGGTAGCGGGGGCAGGGGCGCTGCGAGGCGGGCGGATCGAAGGTCAGGCGCTCTCGCGATTCGATCCGGAAACCGCGCGGGTGCATCGGCATTTCTTTCGAGTAGGAGAGGAAGGCCAAGAGACGCGTGCCTTCCGAACGCAGCGACTTCAAGTTGGCAAAGAGCTCCTCCATCTGCGCACGATCGAGATAGTCCAGCACGTCCCACGCCAGGATCAGATCGTAGGGCCCTGCCCCCCGATCGAGCGTGCCGACGACATCACGAATCGCCTGACTCTCGAAATGGCGCTCGTTGAGTCGCGCGTACAGGTCGAGGATCTCCATCTGCGCGCCGAGGCTCGAGAAGAAGCTCACGTTCTCACCCCGCGCCGAGCCGAAGTCGAGGATGCGGGGTGCGTCCCTTTCCGCCAGCGCTTCCAGAGCCGCCCCGAGGGCGAGCGTGCGCTGCTCCGCGGTCGATGGCGTCGGCTCGTCAGCAGTTCCGCGCCTCCAAAGCCGGAGCACGATCAGCTCGCGGCTTTAGTGGCAGGGGGCTTCTCACTCTTGGCCGTCTTCGGCTCGGGCGCGCTCATGTCGATCGAGCCCCGGAACGTCGATCCGTCCTCGAGGGAAACGCGCGGCGCCGTCAGATTGCCCTGAACCTTGCCGCTCTTGCGGATGACGATCTCGTCGCTGCCGAAGAGATCCCCTTCCACGGTTCCTTCGACGGTCACGGCCTTGCCGTAGACGCTGGCATTGACCTGACCCGGCGTACCGATCGTCACCACGTGCTGGTCGACCTGGATCGTCCCGTCGACCTTGCCTTCGATCAGCAGGTCTTCTTTGCCCTTGAGATCGCCGACGATGGTGATGGACGGACCGATGGTCGCCAGAGCTCGTGGCTTGGGCGGGGCCTTGGCCGGTTGCGTGGGCTTCGGTGCCGGTTCCGGCGGTGCCGCGTTCTTCTGGACAGGTTCGCCGGGCGTCGATTCAGACTTCTTCCACACGTGACGTTCTCCTACGTCCCTCGCACTCAACGGCGCTCCGAGGAGCGATGATCTCTGAGCCACCGAGCACCGAGCCGGCGGCGGAAACATGGAGCGGTGGAGAATCCGCTCCATTCAAAAGAGCTGTATTGCCATTACACCATAGGTGAGCCTACTTGGGCGGTGCCTCGAGCAACTCTTGCAGCAGAGCGCGTCGCTGCAGGGCCGAAAGCACCTCACCGACCACCGCGTCGTCCGCCCGCAGCGCCCAGCTCCTGCGCAGCCCTCGGCGCCGATAGATCTCGAGATGCACCGGGAATCTCCAACGCTCGACGGTCGGATCTTCCTCGGCCAAGCCGGCAGCCAGGCGCAGGACCTGCGCGGAGCGCACGAGGTGCGACCTCGCAAACGATGCGGCCGCGCGCTCGTCCAGACGCCATGAGGGCTTGAGCGCCGAGGCCGCAGCCGCCGGCGCTTCTGAAGAACCCGGAGGCCCTGGGGAGTCCGTCACCGACCCGGGTCGTGCGCAGAGCGCTCCTTCGAGCCCACAGATCCACACTTCCCACGAGGGCCCATCGTCCGTCGCCACGAGCACCCGATAGCGCGGCAGCCACGCCAGCTCGCAGCGCACGGCACGACGCTCCCACCAGCGCCGGCGACGTCCGGGCCTCCTCGGCCGCGCCCAACGGACCATGCGACCTAGAGGAAGAGATAGATCGCCAGATAAGGCAACGTGACGAGAACGGCCCAGAGCCTGAGGTCACGCCAGCGGGCGCGATCGGGGCTGCCGAGCAGGATGAACTCGCGATCGAGGCGAAGGACCCAGACGAGCGGCACCAGCAGAAGGAGAGCAACTGCAACTCTTCCAGTCATCAGTGGCAGCGAGCCCAGGAGCTGATCGAGCGGACCAAAGAAGGCCTCCAGGAACTGTCTCAGTGCACTCACTCTTCGTCCTCCTCGGCGCGTCGAGCCCGCGCTTCGAGCGCCGCCTGCGCCCGTGGATCACCGGCGACCGATCCCCACGTCAGCCCGAGGAGCTTCTCGGCGGGCTCTGGTGGAGTCAACCAGCTGACGATCGCGGTCACCGTGAGACTGAGGACGAAGGACCACCAGGCGATGAAGAGAAAGGGCTCCTCGCTCGGAAAGAGTCCCGCCATCGCTTCCGTGTTCAGGAGAACGCAGAAGCCGACGCCCACCAGCAGTCCGGCGAGCGCGCCGTGGCGATTGGCGCGAGGCCAGAGCAGGCCCAGCAACAGGATCGCAAGGGTTGGACCTTGGATCAGGGAAAAGACGCTCTGGATCGCGTTGTAGATGTTCGTGAAGCGCTCTTCGATCTCGGGCGCGAGAAGAGCGCCGAAGACGAGCAGCAAGAAGCTGGTCGTCCGGCCGACGCGCAGCACGAAGCGCTCCGGGATGGGCCGCTTGCAGGCGGCGAGCAGCCGTCCGACGATGTCGTGAGTCCAGAGGGTCGTCGCCGAGTTCAGGTTCGAGTCGACGCTCGACATGAGAGCGGCGAGGAAGGCCGCGAACATGAGGCCGCGCAGCCCTGCCGGCAGCAGAATGCCGATCAGTGACGGCACCGCATCGTCACCGTTCTCCAGTCCCGGCACGAGCAGGATGGCGGCGAGTCCGGGAAGCGCAACGAGCAGGGGAATGAAGAGTTTGAGGCCGCCCGCGAGCAGCACGCCGGCCTTCGCATCCCACTCGCTACGTGCACCGAGCGCGCGCTGCGCGACCGACTGGTTGCCCGAGTAGTAGGCGGTCGAGAGCACGATTCCGAGGCCAAGCACGACTCCACTCCAAGGGAACGGCGTCGGCGAGTCGTGCGGCAGGTAGAGGGAGAAGTGGTCCGAGTAGGCGGGCCCCTGCGCCAGGATCGCCTCTTTCATCGCGCTCCAACCGCCCACCCGCTGCAGCGCCGTGAACACCAGCACCCCGCCGCCAAGAAACATGATGACGAGTTGAAGAACGTCGGTCATGACGACCGCGGTAAGGCCTCCCGAGATCGTGTAGAGACCGACGACGACCGCGGTCACCCAGATCGAAAGAGCAGGTTCCCAGCCGAGCACGCCGCGCAGCAGGACCGCAGTCGCGTGGATCATGATCCCGAGATTGAAGAGCAGGATGAAGCCCCAGCAGACGGCCAGGAAGGTGCGAACGGCACCGCCGTAGCGGCGACCGAGAAACTCCGGAATGGTGAGCACGCCGGAGCGCCAGTAGAACGGTACGAAGAGGAAGGCGCAGATGAGAAGCGCCGGCATGGATCCGAGCCAGTCGAAGTTTGCCTGGGCGAGCCCGTAGCGGTACGTCCCGCCGGCCACGGCGATGAAGTCGGTCGCGCCGATGTCGCTGACGACGATCGACATGCCGACCGCCCAGAAAGGCAACGTCTTTCCCGCCAGGAAGAAGTCCGCCGCCGTCTTGACCTTGCGCCCCTGCCAGAGGCCGAGACCGACGACCCCCACCAGGTAGGCCGCAATGACGATCAGATCGACGGTGTCGAGCGCTCCGCTCACGGCACCAGCTCCCGCAGCGTCGACTCCAGGTACTCTCGGCTCGTTCGCAGAACCTCGAGGTCGTTCTCTTCACCGCCCGGGATGCGGTCGAGCTCGACGAAGACCGCCTCGACGCCCACGGCCACGGCCGCATCGAGGATCTCGCGCATCGGCAGGTCGCCCTCACCCGTCGGCAGAAGCTCGGCGGTGTCGGGATCTGCGCCGACGTCGAGGCGCCCGTCCTTGACGTGCAGGTAGCGCAGCCGGCGACCGAAGCCCCGCACCAGACGCACCGGATCCTGGCCCGCCCAGGCCGCCCAGAAGACGTCGAGCTCGACGAACATCCCTGCGTGAGACATCTCCGAGACGATGCGATCCAGCCCATCCCGCGTCGGCGACCGAAGCTCGAAGTCATGATTGTGGTACCCAAGATGGGCACTGCGGGCCTTCAGCGCGTAGCCCGCCCGGTCGAGCCTCCGACCGAGCCGAGCGCAGTCCTCACTCGTCGTTCGCAGCTCCAGGTCGACCCAGGGCACGATGAGGCGATCGCACCCGATGACGCTCAGTTGCTCGACGGTCGACGGTGCAGCATCGCCTTCGACGGCCTGCAGAGGCACATGCGCCGCGAGAGCCCGCAGTCCTCGGCTGTCGAGCGCGCGCGACCACTCTCCAGGGGAGAGCCCCCACCAGCCACCGAAGAGCTCGACATGACGGTAGCCCGCCGCTTCAGCGACGCGAAGTGCATCGTCGACGCTTCGCTCGAGACGGTGGCGTAGCGTGTAGAGCTGAAGACCCGTTCGGGGTCGGCGAGGCGATGCGCTCATGTTCTTCGGAATGCAGCGGGTCAAGGGGTTGCTTCATACTCGCACAAGCCCGCAAAAGGAGATCCCCCTTGAAAGCACCGTCCAGTCTTCTCAGAACCGCCGCGCAAGCAGTCGCTCTCAGCGCCGCAGCGCTCCTCCTGATCGGCGCCAACGAGCCCGAAGTTTCGATGCTCTCGACGACGGACGCGGAGGTTTCCAACTGGCCTCGCTGGCGAGGTCCCTCGGGCCAGGGGGCCGTTGCCGGCGACGGCTACGTCGACCGATGGTCGCCGACCGACAACGTTGTCTGGTCGACGGACGTGCCCGGCCGCGGCAACTCCTCGCCCATCGGCTGGGGCGATCGCCTCTTTCTGACGACGGCGGAAGACGGCGGCAAACGTCGCAGTCTGCTGGCGTTCGATCGAAGCGACGGCACCCTCGCGTGGCGCACCGAGGCACCCGCGGCCGACCCAGAGGCCGCCTATCCGAAGAACGGCCACGCTTCGTCGACGCCGGCGACCGACGGCAAGCTCATTTACACCTACTTCGGCTCAGCCGGCCTCGTCGCCTTCGACTTCGATGGCAAGGTCCGCTGGCACGTGACTTTCGACGACGTCACCGCTTTTCACGGCACCGCCAGTTCGCCCCTGCTTTACGAGGACAGCGTCATTCTCGTTCAGGACCACCGCGGCCCTTCGGGCTCGTTCATCGCTGCTTTCGACAAGTCGACGGGAGAGCAGCGCTGGCGCACGGCGCGCGAAGCGAAAGTGGGCTGGAACTCGCCCGTCGCCGTACGCGTCGGAGATCACGACGAGATCGTCATGTCGGGCCAGCAGAAAGTCACGGGCTACGACCCGAAGACCGGGGAAGAGCTCTGGTTCGCGACCGGCAACACCTTCGAGACGATCCCCACGCCCGTCGTCGCGCACGGGCTCATCTTCTGCTCCTCCGGCAGGGCTGGTCCGACGCTGGCGATCCGGCCGGGCGGACGCGGAGACGTCACCGAAACGCACATCGTCTGGTCCTCCCCCAAGGGCTCTCCCTTCGTTCCCGCACCGATCGTCGTCGGCGACCACCTCTTCATGGTCAACGACATGGCGAGCATCGCGACCGTGTACGAGGCACGGACTGGCGAGGTCGTCTGGCAGGAACGCCTCGGGGAGGCACGGCGCGAGAGCTTCTCCGCCGCTCCGGTCGCCTTCGATGGCAAGGTGTTCTTCACCAACGATGACGGCGACACCTTCGTGCTGCGCGCCGAGCCGCCCTTCGAGGTCCTGCACGTCAACTCGCTCGACGAACAGGTCATCGCTTCTCCGGCGCTGGTCGATGGAGTCTGGTATCTCCGCACTGCAACGCGGCTCTATGCGCTAGGGGCTTGATGGCCGTCGTCCGACGCCTTGACGCCGGCGAGGAGCAGCGCTTCCTCGATCTCCTCGACGGCTGGCCCTTCAGCGACGGTCGCCGGGGTCGCGAGTTCTTCTGCAAGTACGTCTTCGACGACCATCGCTTCCGCCCCGACAACGTCTGGGTTGCGGAAGATTCGGGCCGGCTCGTCACCTGCGTGCAGATCTTTCCCCGAGAGCTGCGCATCGACGACCACGTCGTGCGCGTCGGCGGCATCGGCAGCGTCTTCACGGCTTCTTCGCACCGGCGCCAGGGACTGGCCGAACAGGTGCTGGAAGCCTGCACGCTCGACATGAAGCAACGCGGAATGGGGCTGTCACTCCTCTCCGGCACGAGGGCCCGCTGGTACGCCTCCCTCGGCTGGAAGCCGTGGCCTTCGCAGCACCTGCGCCTGCTCTGGAACGGCGAGGCCGTGCCGCGCGCCGAGCCCATCACGGAGAGCGATCTCGGTGACGTGATCCGTCTGCACGCGGCGTACAGCGGGGTCCGCCCCGGATGCGTCGAACGCACGGTCGAGGACTGGCAGACGAGCCTGCGCGTGGCCGGCAACCCCGACGAGACCTTCACCGTGGCACGACGGGACGGGCGACTCGTCGCCTATCTGCGCTCGGCGCCCCTTGGACCCGGACAGGTCACGGAGTGGGGACGCACCGAAGACGGAGCGGCGGAGCTCGCCGGACTCTTTGCGCAGGCCGCAAGTCGTCACCCGCTCGGAGGCGTCAACGCGCCGCGGCTGAGCGACCCGGCACTGGCGGCGGCGCTCGACCAGATCGGCTTCGACATCGAGGCACTCGACGATCCGACGAGCTTCGACAGCGACCCCGGCAGCCCCGTCTGGATGCTCAAGCCGCTCGACGCGGGCCCTTGGCGGGTTGCTCACCATGAAGAACTGGCGCAGCGCCTGCCGCCGTCCGACTTCTGCTTCTGGCCTTCCGACCGATTCTGAGCTTCGGGCAGCTCAGTCGAGGCACTCCCCGAGCATGCCGGTTCGACGCGTTCATCGACCCGGTGACGAAGCCGAACTGATTGTTGACGAAGGTCCACTCGATCGAACCGAACGTCGACAGGGTCACACCCGAAATCGCGACAGCGTCGCCGTAGACGTTGGCCGTCGAGAGGTTGGCGGAAAGCGCGTTGAAACGGCTGCAGAACTCGGCCTCGCTGTGACTTGCGAGCGGAGTCGCGGCGCCGGCGAGCAGGTCCCGCGAGGCACGTCAGAGGTAGAGTGCTGCCCATGCTCTCTTCGTGGACCCTGGCCTTGTTGCTCGCAGGCGCGAGCCAGGGGGAAGGTTCGCCGATCCTCTCCCGCGGACGGATCGACGACGACCCGGCGCATCCAAGGTGCCACGCTTCGACCCTCGTCGAAAGCCCTCCCGGCTCCAACCGTCTCGTTGCCGCCTGGTTCGGCGGCTCGGGCGAAGGTAAGGACGATGTCGGTATCTGGGTCTCCGTCCGCCCGCCCGGAGGGAGTTGGACGCCCTCGGTGCCGGTCGCCGACGGCCAGCGTGGAGACCGACGCTACCCGACATGGAACCCGGTCCTGGTCCACGTCCACGAGTCCGCACCTCTCCAGCTCTACTACAAGGTCGGACCGACGCCGTCGTCCTGGTGGGGCGAACGGATCGAGTCGACGGACGGCGGCCTGCGCTGGAGCGCGAGCGAGCGCATCCCATCGCCCCTGCTCGGCCCGGTGCGCGCCAAACCGGTCCAGCTGCCGAGCGGCCGACTCGTCGCCGGCTCGAGCACCGAGGACGACGGCTGGAAGATCCACTTCGAGCTCTCCGACGACGGCGGCGGCACCTGGCGTCGAGCCCGCGACGTCGACCATCGCCGCACGAACGCTGCGCCCTTTGGCGCCATTCAACCCACGGTGCTGCGTCACAGCGACGGCCGACTGCAGTCCCTCAGTCGCTCGCAGCAGAACCGCATCGTCGAGAGCTGGTCGACCGATGACGGTGAGAGCTGGTCACCGGTGCGCGCCACCACGCTGCCCAACCCGAGCGCCGGCGTCGACGCCCTGACGCTCGCCGACGGTCGACACCTGCTGATCTACAACCACAGCGAGCGGAGCCGGACGGCGCGCTCGAAGCTGAACCTTGCCGTCACCGAGAACGGCAGCGACTGGCAAGCCGTCGCGGTCCTCGAGGACCAGCCCGGCGAGTACTCCTACCCGGCGATGGTGCAGACCACCGACGGCATGGTGCACATCACCTACACCTACCGCCGCCAGAGAATTCAGCACGTGGTAATCGACCCGAAGGAGCTCAGAGCCAAGCCCATCGTAGACGGCGTCTGGCCGGAGCTCTCAGGGCGTCGATGACGCTGAACGGGCCATGATCCTGGGCGACATCGATCTCTGGGTCCTGGCGATCTACGCTGCGGGCCTGCTCGTCTTCGGCGCCTCGTTCGCCCGACGCAACCGAACACCCGAAGCCTTCATCAAAGCCTCCGGGCGACTTCCCGGCTGGGCGGTCGGTCTCTCTCTCTTCGGTACCTTCCTGTCGAGCAACACGTTCCTCGGAGTCCCGGGAAACGCCTACTCCGGAAACTGGAACTCCTACACTTTCAGCCTGACGCTGCCGTTCGCCGCCTGGGCGGCGAGCCGCTGGTTCGTTCCCGTCTATCGGCACGGCGGGCACGTGTCGGCCTACCATCATCTCGAAGAGCGCTTCGGTCGGTGGGCCCGCACCTACGCCGTCGTCTGCTACCTGCTGACACAGCTGGCACGCGTGGGGTCGATCCTGTTCGGAGTGTCGCTCGCGCTCAGCGCTCTGACCGGCTGGAGCCTCGGAACGCTGATTCTGGCGAGCGGCGTGCTCGTCACCTTCTACACGCTGGTCGGCGGCATCGAGGCCGTGATCTGGACCGACGTCGTGCAGTCGATCGTGCTCTCCGCAGGAGCCCTGCTCATCCTTGGAGTGCTGGTGGTCGAGACGCCGGGAGGTCTCGGGACAATGGTCGAGCAGGGCCTCGCATTCGACAAATTCAGTCTCGGTTCGTTCGGACTCGACCTGACGACATCGACCTTCTGGGTCGTCTTCGCCTACGGCCTGTTCATCAACCTCAACAACTTCGGCATCGACCAGAGTTACGTACAGCGCTTCCACGCTGCTGAGAGCGACGCGGAGGCGAGGCGCTCCGTCTGGCTGGCGGCGGCTCTCTACGTCCCGATCTCGCTGCTCTTCTTCTTCCTGGGGACCGCGCTCTTCGTTCACGTGCAGACGAGCGTGCCGCTGCAGGCCGAGCTCGAAGCGCTGGCAGGCCCCGCAGCCGAGGTCGGTGACCGCGTCCTGCCGCACTTCATCGCAACCCGCCTGCCGACCGGGATCGCCGGCCTGATCGTGGCCGCCCTCTTCTCCGCCGCCGTCAGCAGCGTCGATACGAGCCTGAACAGCTCAGCGACGGTTGCCCTCGAAGATCTGTGGAAGCCTTACGTCGAGTCCCAACCGTCCGCAGATCGAAGCCTCTCGCTGCTCCGCGCGGGAACTCTGATCATGGGCGTCGCCGGCACCGGCACCGCACTCGCGATGACGTCGGTTCGGGGCCTTCTCGACGCGTGGTGGACCCTCTCGGGCATCTTCGCCGGCGGAGTGCTCGGACTCTTCCTCCTCGGCAGGATCGCACGACACGCCGAGCGCGCCGCCGCGATGACCGCCACGGCGCTGGGCGTCACCGTCATTCTCTGGATGACGCTATCGCCCCTGCTGGAAGGCGACCTTGCATGGCTCCGCAGCCCCTTGCACGCCAACCTCATCATCGTCTTCGGAACGTCGACGATCTTTCTCAGCGGCCTGCTCTTCGCGGGACGCAAAGCACCTCGGAGCTAGCCATGCACTACTTCTTCCTGACCCTCGCGATCGTCGCCGAGGTCGTCGGCACTTCCGCTCTCAAGCCGAGTGAAGGCTTCACCAGGCTATGGCCGAGCGTTGTCGTCGCACTGGCCTACGGCGCTTCCTTCTACTTTCTCTCCCGGTCGCTGAGCCTCATTCCCATCGGCGTCGCCTACGCCACGTGGTCCGGAGTCGGCACGGCGCTGATCGTCCTGATCGGCTGGGTCGCCTTCGGTCAGAAGCTGTCGCTGCCGAGCCTGATCGGCGTTGCGCTGATCATCGTCGGCGTCGTGCTGCTGCACGGCACGACGCCCGACGCTCACGGCTCGCCCTGACGAGCCCTCGCTCGCTCGCCGGAGCGTTCAAGGCCAGCGCGATCAGGCGGCTGGCGGGCGGCGACGGCGACGACGACGGCGCGGCTTCGGCGCCGCCGAGCCGCCTTCGGACGGGGCGGAGGGCCGGCGAGGCCGGCTCGGCTTCTGCTCTCCTCTGCCGTCTGCCTTGGCCCCTGCCGGGCGGCGCGGACGACGACGGCGGCGACGCGACGGTTCGCCGTCCCTCTGCGGCGCGTCACGACGCTGCTGCGGTTGGGGCGCCGGCTTGTCGAACGTCGGCAGCTGCTCTTCGGGCAGTCGGTGGCCGAGGAGATGCTCGATGGCGCGCAGGAGCTTGCCTTCGTCGCTGCTGACGAGCGACATGGCGACGCCCTCCTCGCCGGCGCGACCCGTGCGACCGATGCGGTGCACGTAGTCTTCCGGCACGTTCGGAAGCTCGAAGTTCACGACGTGAGGCAGGCGGTCGATGTCGAGGCCGCGGGCCGCGATGTCGGTCGCTACCAGCACGCGCACGGTACCGTCCTTGAAGCCCTGAAGCGCACGCGTGCGCGCGCCCTGACTCTTGTTGCCGTGGATGGCCGCCGCACCGATGCCGGCACGCTCGAGCTGAGCGGCGAGTCGATTTGCACCGTGCTTCGTCCGCGTGAACACGAGCACCTGCTGCCAGCCACCTTCGCGAACTAGGTGCGCGAGGAGGTGCCGCTTCTCCGCCTTCTCGACGCGGTAGACGCACTGATCGACGGTTTCAGCCGCTGTCCTGTGAGCCTTCACCTGGACCTTGCGCGGCTGATGCAGGAAGGAGGCAGCGAGCTTCTGGATCTCCTGCGAGAAGGTCGCGGAGAACAGCAGGTTCTGGCGATCCCGCGGCAGGAGCTTGAGCACCCGACGGATGTCGTGAATGAAGCCCATGTCGAGCATGCGATCGGCCTCGTCGAGAACCAGGATCTCGATCTCCGAAAGATCGACGGATCCCTGACCCGCGTGATCGAGCAGGCGCCCGGGGGTGGCCACGAGGATGTCGACGCCGCGGCGCAGCGCCGCCTTCTGAGGATTGATGCCGACGCCACCGAAGATGACGGTCGAAGTCAGGTCGAGGTGTGCGCCGTAGGTGGCGACGCTCTCCTCGACCTGCGCAGCGAGCTCGCGCGTCGGCGTCAGAACGAGGGCGCGCGGCGCACGCCCTTTGTAGAGCGGCTCGTCGTCTTCGCTGAGGAGCTGCAGGAGAGGCAGCGTGAAGGCCGCCGTCTTGCCGGTGCCCGTCTGCGCGCGGCCCATGACGTCGTGGCCGTCGAGGACGACGGGGATGGCTTTGGTTTGAATGGGGGTGGGCTCGCTGTAGCCCTGCGCGGCGATTGCACGCAGCAGCTCTCGGTCGAGCCCGAGGTCGGTGAATTTCATCTGAATCAATGCTCCAGAAAGGTGCTGTTCCAGCCCTCCCGGTCGAACTTGCGGACCGGGGCCGGTGAGGCGGAGCCTTTGAGTGATGCCTTCGCAGCGAGTCCAGCGATGAAGGGCTGGTTGCCGCGCGGCGGAGCGCAGTACCGGAGTGCGCTGTTACTTGTAGAGCATAGGGCCAAAGGCAGAGTCCGTCTAGGCAGAGTTGCCCAACGGCTGGGTCCAACGAAGTGAACAGCTCGACTTCTTCGAACGACCGGGAAATCCCAGGAGCCGTCTCCCAACGCTCGTCAGTCCGCGCGAAAGCTCGTCGCCGGATCGATGCGCGTCGCGCGCAGGGCCGGCTGCAGGCTGGCCAGAATGGCGACGAGAAGGAGCAAGGCGGCCGCCACGAGCAGCGTCGAGGGATCCCTCGCCGAGACGCCGAAGATCATGTTGCGCAGAAATTGGGTCAGTCCGAAAGCGGCAGCGAGCCCCAACGCGACGCCGATCGCGCCCATCAGGAATCCCTCGGCGAGGACACCGGCGAGCACGCGCGAGGCGCTGGCTCCCAGTGCCATGCGCACGCCGATCTCGCGCTGACGTCGGCTGACGCTGAAGGAGACCACGCCGAAGAGCCCGGCGGCAGCCATGGCGAGAGCGAGGAAGGAGAAGGAGAAGAGCAGCACCGCTTGGAAGCGCTCGGTCGACGTCGCGGCACCCAGGAGATCGCGGATCGGGCGAACGCGCGAGAACGGGTGGTCCGGCGAGACGTCGAGAGCGGCACGTTCGAGTGCACCGCGATCAAGCTCCCCGTCGGTCGAAAGCACCCAGTTCGCCGGAAAGAAACGGTGGGTCGTCACCAGGGTCTCGTTCGACGCCTGCGCGAGCGGCACGAAGAGTGAAGGCGGCGGCTCCTCGTCGAGCCGGCGGGTCTTGAAGTCCGCGACGACGCCGACGATCGTACGCGGCACGACCGAATGCTCCGGGCCGAGCGGAAGCGGCTCGACCGTACGACCGAGCACGTCGCCGCTCGGGAAGAAGTTGCGGACGAAAGCTTCGTTGACCACGGCGACGCGAGGAGCGCCGCTGTCGTCGTCGGGGCCGAGCGTGCGACCGCGCACGCTGCGCACCCCGAGTGCGCCGAAGAAGTCCGGCGTGACGTAGCCGTAGTTGATCGAGTCGCGCTCGCGCCCCTGCTCGCGCTCCGGGACCGTGACCGGGAGGTTCAAGCCACGTTTTCCGGGCAGGTTGCTACCGAGGGCCACCGCCCGCACCCCACCGAGCAGAGCGAGTCGCTCGAGACCGTCACGAGCGAGCGTACGGACCGCGTCACCCTCGTTCATCTCCCCCCCTTGAAGCGACATCTCCGCGGTCCAGACGCCTTCCGGCTCGAAGCCCAGGTCGACCGACTGCAGTCCGATCAGAGTCTGGGCGAGTAGCCCGGCTCCGACCAGGAGCGCGTAAGACACCGTAATCTGGAGGACAACCAGAGACCGTCGTAGAAGGCCGCCGCGGCCGCCGGAAGATCCGCGCGAGCCGTCGTGCAGCGCGTCCGTGAGGCGCAGGCGCCCCGAACCGATTGCAGGACCGAGTGAAAAGAGGGCGCCGGACAACAGAGAGAGCAGACCGCACACGGCCAGCACGCGAGCGTCGAGTCGCACCGACCAGGCGAGCACGTCGGCCGGTGCCACCGTCTCGAAGAGCCGCAGAGCGAGAACGGCGATGAGGACTCCCAGGGTACCGCCCACTGCAGCGAGCACCAGACTCTCGGCCGCGAGCAGCTGGAGGATCCGCCGCCGACCTCCACCGAGCGCGGCACGCACGGCCAGCTCCCGGCTGCGCGACGAGAGGCGGGCGAGCAACAGGCTTGCGCAGTTGGCGCAGGCGACCAGAAGCAGCAGACCGACGGCGCCGAGGAGGAGAAGCACGTCAGCGCGTCGATAGGCGGAGAGCTGCTGCCGCAGCCCGACCACTCCGAGCTGGCGCTCTCCCGCGTCCTGCTCGTAGCGACGGTAGAACTCGCCCGAGAGCGACGCGAGAGCCGCGTCGGCGGCGTTCTTCTCGACGCGATCGTCGAGTCGCGCGAGAATCTGGTGGTTGGTCCCGTCGCCCCGGAAGTCCGGCTCGAAGAGCAGCCACAGGTCGGCCCGGGGCACTCCTTCGAAACCGTCGGGCATGACACCGATGACCACGTGCGGCTCGCCGCCGAAGCGCACGGTCTCACCGAGAATCGCGTCCGAGCCGCCGAGGCGCTGATGCACGGCGTGACTCAAGAGCACCCGCGCAGCACCGACGTCGTCCGTCGCGAAGCTGCGCCCCAGCGCCGGAGCGCGACCGAAGACGTCGAGGTAGGCGCTCGAGACGCGTGCCGCCCGGGCGTAGAAAGCGGAGTCGTCCGTCGAGACGTTGACACCGGAGACGGTGTCGACGCAGCCGATCGAGGAAAACGGCAGGTCCAGCCCTTCCAGGAAGCGGAACGAACCGTAGTCGAAGTGATAGCTCGAGCCCTCCGGTGAGCTGAGCGTCACGTTGACGAGACGCTCGGGCTCGAAGAAGGCGAGAGGGCGGAAGAGGACCGCATCGGCGACGCTCCAGACGGCTGTGTTGGCGCCGATGCCCAGGGCAAGCACGGCGATCGCCATGGCCGTGTAGCCCGGAGTACGCCGCAGCCCTCGCACTGCATGCCGCATGTCCAGCAGCAGCTGTTCGGCGCCCGGTAGCGAGCGCTGCTCGCGATAGGCGTCGGTGACCTGTGCAGTGCCGCCGAGGCGCATCCTGGCGTGCCGCTCAGCCTCGGCCCGACTCATGCCGCGCTCGACGTTGCGCTCGGTCTCCATCTCGAGATGGAACTGCATCTCTTCCTGAAGCTCGCGCTCGCGCTGCGAGGGGCGCAGAAAGCCGAGAGCCCTCCAAGCCCATTCCCTCAGACGGTCCACAGGAGTTTCTCCCTCACGCTCAACCTCCCGCCAGGACGCGGTGAACCAGCGACGTCGTACGCAGCCAGTTCCGAGTCTCGACCTCGAGCTGCCGCTCGCCGCGCTTCGTCAGCGAATAGAACTTCGCCCGCCGGTTGTTCTCCGAGCGGCCCCAGGCGGGGCGGATCCACCCGCGCTGCTCCAGGCGGAGCAGGGCTGGATAGAGCGTGCCCTGATTCAGCGCCAGAACGTCGTCCGACACCTGCTCCAGGCGCCGCGCGATGCCCCAGCCGTGCTGCGGCCCCAGCGTCTCCAACGTTTTCAGGATCAAGAGATCGAGCGTGCCGTGCGGCACGTCGAGGCGTTCAGACTCGGCTTTCCTGAGTTTCTTCAAGACACTCTCCTGTAGATCATCAACAGGTACGAACCTGCGGCACTCAGGTTGCACAGAGAGCGTCATCGCCCTCGAAGGCGACGTGCTGGCCGCTCTCGCGCCGCTTTCGCGTAGAGCCAGTGCCCCCTCAACCACCAGGAGATCTCATGCCCAGACCGTCTCTCGCTGCGCTTTCGCTCGTCATTCTCCTCAGTGCCACGACCGTGAACGGTCAACCTCCTGCCGTGGTCACGGCGAAATCCCACACCCTCATTGGCGATCAGGTCTGGTGGCCGGTGCAAGAGGAGAGGACCTTGCTGCGAATCTCCAACCCATCGGGGCTGTCGATCTCCAGGACGTTCGAAGCTGGTGAACGACCTTCGGTCTCGCTCGCCGAGCTGGCCCATCGAAACGGCGTTCTGGAGCCGGGGGCCTACAAGTACTCGCTCGTGAACCTCGAAGTCGACGACGCTCCGGCGACACTTTTGCCGAACGCACCACGCCGCCATCGCGCTCTCTTTGGAGCGGTCCACTGGGGAACCTCTCCGTCCGACGAGCGAGCAGCACCCCGGGCACGAAGGACAACAGACGACTGGCACGTGAGGACCTCGGCCGCCCTCAGCGATCAATCGGCAAGCCCTTTCCTTCATCTGGAAGACACGACCCCCGAAGGCAGTGGCACCGAGACCGATTGGGTTCTTCAGACCGACTTCGGACTCGCGGGCGATGGCGACTCTGACTTCGCGATCTACTCCTTCGACCAGGATTCGGGCAGCAGCGACAATCTCCTCATTCCCTTCGTCATCGAGAACGACGCTCCGAACAACTCTCTCTACGTCGAAGCGTCGACGGGTCAGGTCGGTCTGGGCACGAACGACCCCCAGTCTGCCCTCCACATCGTCAGCCAAGCACCTGGGATCCAGCTAGACGACACTTTCGACTTCCCCTACTCCTGGCGGCTCGGCGGCGACGATTTCACCTTCGACATCGTCGACCGCACCGCTAGCAAGTTACCGTTTCGGATCCGGGCGAACACACCAACTCACACCCTGGTTCTCGCTCCAAACGGCGTCGGGCTCGGCACTACGAGCCCACAGGGCAACCTGCACATCTTAGGCGAAGAAAACGCCGACGTCTTCTCCGGCGTAGGTCCGGATCTGATCTCCGGACCTGCTTTCAACTTCGGCTACTCAGGTTCTTCTTTCGGCGTGGGATCCGGCTTCTTCAACGTGAGGCCAACCTCTGGCGCCGTCGCGCCGAATCCCGCGCTTTAC
>JBCCLJ010000050.1:0-34954 GCA_039026915.1 Acidobacteriota bacterium | reverse complement strand
TTCGCGGAGGGCCCGGCAGGCGAAGTCCGCCCGAGGGAACGTCTGCGTTCCCGGGGCCGGCAGGTTCGCCGAGAGGGCCGAGCCTTCCGAGTGTGCCAGCGGATCCGGGGGAGAGCAAAGCACTGAAGGCCCGGATCGGGCTTTGCCGAAGCGAACGCTTGCGTTCGCGGAGGGCCCGGCAGGCGAAGTCCGCCCGAGGGAACGTCTGCGTTCCCGGGGCCGGCAGGTTCGCCGAGAGGGCCAGGCGCGATCCCAGTCTGATAGCGATCCGGGGCGAGGCAAAGCACACAGGCCGAGCTCGCGGCGCCGGACCGCGGCGAACGCTTGCGTTCGCGCAGCCGGGCAGAGGTCGCGCTCGCTCTTGACGTTCTCCTCCGCTGGGACAGGGCCTTGGGGCCGGTGGCCACGTCGGCGCTGCCGGGCTCTCGCTGCGCTCGGGCCGGCGATCGCGCTCCTCGCGATGACGCCTCGAGGAGAGGGTCTGGCTGACGGTTGGGGAGGGTAGGAGTCGATCTGTTGTTGGAGTCCTCCAGAGACCCGAATCTGGAGGTTGCCAGGCCCGGCCCCAAACGCACCCGATTCGGCCCTGGCGACCCATCCGATCCCGTGCGACACTCCGCGCCCATGCCGTGGCTCCAACCAGCCCTCTTCGACGGGCTCGCTTTCGTCACAGTCTCTCCAGACCGCTCTCCCGTGCTCTGGGCTGCGGTCCTGCTCATCGTCTTCGTCGGCTCGACGCTTCAGGCGGCCCTCGGCATCGGTCTGGGCCTGCTCGCTGCGCCCCTCCTTGCGCTCTTGGCTCCCGAGTTCGTCCCGGGGCCGCTCCTCGCCTCGGTGCTCGGCCTGACCCTGTTCGTTCTGCTTCGCGAACGCCGCGCGATCCGCCTGCGCGGAGTCGGCTGGGCGCTCGTCGGTCGCGTGCCCGGGACTCTGTTGGGCGCCTGGATCGTGACGCGGTTGGCGAAGGATCGTCTGGAGGTGGCGCTCGGCTCTCTTCTACTCCTGTGCGTGGCGACGAGCCTCGGTGCGGATCGGCTTCGGTCTCGCGACGAAGGGGTTGAGGCTCCAGAGCCGGCAGCTCACTGGCTCAGTCTCGCTGGACTGTTTTCAGGCATCAGTGGGACCTCGGCCGGGGTCGGTGGTCCGCCGATTGCGCTCGTGCTCAGGCACTATGCCCCGGAGGCGATGCGGGCGACGATGAGCGGCTTCTTCCTGGTCGGCGTGACCGTTTCGCTGGCGTCGCTTTTCGCCGTGGGAGAGATGGGTTCGGCTGAGCTCGAGGCGACGGCCCAGCTGCTGCCGGCCGTCTTCCTCGGCGCGCTCGCGTCGATCCCAGCGCGGAATCGCATCGATCGTCAGCTGGCTCAGACACTCGTGCTGGGTCTTTCGGGAAGCGCGGCACTTGTGTTGCTCTTGAGAGGCCTCGGCTTCTTCAGCTGACGGAAAGGTGCCTGCGCGAAGTCGGTTCTCCCTCGCGAAGGACGCCTTTCCTGCGCGCGGTGCCGATGCTCCGCAGCCCTCGAACGAAACGCTGGGTGGGAAAGGCGATCGTGCCTTCTCGCCCCTTCATCCTTCGGCCGGGCTGGGGGTAGACTGACGGACCCGTGGTTGTCACAGAGATCGATCCGAAGACGCTGCCTCACAGTGAGGAGTCCGAGCGCGCCGTGCTCGCGGCGATCCTGCTCGATCCCGAAAAGCACCTCGGTCCGACGGCGGGTCGCCTGACGACCGACGACTTCTATTTCGAGCGCCACCAGCGAGTCTTCGAATCGGTCCTCGATCTCTACGATCAGGGCTCGAGTATCGACCTGCGCACGATCCAGGCGTGGCTCGAGCAACGTTCCGAGCTCGAGCTCGTCGGCGGTATCTCCTACATCGCCTCTCTCGACCTCGACCTGCCCGACCTCTCACGGATCGAGAGCTACGTCGAGATCGTCAAGGAGCGCTCGCTGAGGCGACGTCTGATCACGGCATCCGTGGAGACGTATCAAAACTGTCTCGACGGTGGCCTGATCGCGGGTGAGGCGCTCGATCACATCTCACAGTCGGTCCTCGAGCTGACGAAGGAGCAGAACGCCGGTGGCTTCGTTGCCATTCAACAGCTCCTGCGCGACGCCGTCGTCGAACTCGAGGAACGCCCCGACGAGCCGTTCCCGGCGCTGACGACCGGCTTTACCGGACTCGACGCCCTGATCCACGGCATGGGTGCCGGCCATCTGATCATCCTCGCGGGCCGCCCCGGCATGGGAAAGACCAGTTTCGCGCTCAACATCGCGCAGCACGTCTCCATGCGACTGCGCAAAGGCGTCGGCATCTTCTCGCTGGAGATGAGTCGGCGCGAGCTGGCTTTGCGCGTTCTCTGCTCCGAAGCCGACGTGCCGTCGTCCGACCTGCGTGAAGGACGGATCTCGAGCCCCGATTGGAGCCGCATGCTGGAGACGGTGCGCCGCATCGGCGACGCACCGCTCTACATCGACGACTCCGGCAACCCTTCGCTTCTCGAGGTGATGTCGAAGGCGCGGCAGCTGCGCCAGGAGGGTCGACTCGATCTGCTCGTCATCGACTACCTTCAGCTGATGAACGCGGGCGGCCGCTACGAGAACCGGAACCTCGAGATCTCGGCGATCAGCCGAGGCCTGAAGCAGCTCGGCAAGGATCTCGAGATTCCGATTCTCGCGCTGTCGCAGCTCAGTCGCCAGACGGAGCGCCGCGGCTCCGATCATCGTCCGCAGCTCGCCGATCTGCGCGAGTCCGGCGCCATCGAGCAGGATGCCGACATGGTCGCCTTCGTTTATCGCGACGAGGTGTATCACCCGGACGAGCCCGACAACAAGGGTCTGGCCGAGCTGATCCTCAGTAAGAACCGGCACGGCGCGACGGGCGTCGTCGAGCTCGCCTTCCTCGGAGAGACGACGAGCTTCCGCAACCTCGAGCGCTACGCCGAACCGCCGCCGGGCTTCGAAGATCCGATGGGCGATCCCGATCCGCCCTTCTAGCGCCGGCGGGAGGAAGGCGATGGAGGTCTCTCTGCGGCCGTCCTGGAGGCAGCTCGATCTCGAGGCGCTCGACCACAACGTGTGCGCCCTCCAGGAGGCTTCCGGGGGTGCCGGGATTCTCGGGGTGGTCAAGGCCGATGCCTACGGGCACGACGCGCCCACCGTCGCTCGTCGACTCGAGCGAGACGTCGCGATTCACGGTCTCGTCGTCGTGGGCCTGGACGAGGCTCTGGCACTGCTTGAAGCGGGGATCGACGGCCGCATCCTGGTGCTGTGCGGCGGTGTCGCACCGTCTCACGAGGCGCTGGCCAAGCTGGCTTCGTCCGGACTGACTCCTGTTCTGAGTAGTCGGAGGCAGGTCGACGGGGCGGCGGAGCTGGAGTGGTTCGACGGCGTGCATCTGCTCGTCGACACCGGCATGGCACGGCTGGGCGTCGGTCTGAACGAGGTCGAAGACTGTGTGCGAGAGCTCTCGGAGGCCTGCATCGATCTGCGCGGCATCGCGACGCACTTCGTCGAGTCCGAATGCGCCGGGAGTCCGTTCACGGCGGAGCAGATGGATCGCTACGCCTTCGCGGCCAGCAGGGTCTGGTCCTTCTTCCCGCAGGCGCGTCCTCACGTCGCCAACAGCGCTGCGTCTCTGCATTGGCAAACCGAGTCGGCCGAGTGGCGTCAACGTCATCCCGAGCTCGCCTTGGCGCTCGACGACCCGCAGCGACACCTCGTGCGTCCCGGCGGTGCGCTCTACGGCGTCGACCTGAGCGAGTATGTGGGTGCCGGCGAGCAGGCACCGAGGTCCGTCTCCCCGGTGAAGCCTGTCCTGAGTCTGGGCTGCCAGATCGTGCAGCGGCGTTCCTTGCCGGAAGGTGCGACCGTCGGCTACGGGGCTCTATGGCGGGCCGAGAGGCCGTCGCAGATCGCCCTGCTGCCCATCGGCTACGCCGACGGCGTTCCGGGGCATCTCGACGACGCGGCTCACGTCGACATCGGTGGAGCGCGAGCCCCGATCGTCGGTGCGGTGAGCATGGATCTTCTGACCGTGGACGTCACGGACCTCGATCCGGCGACGGCGGCTGTGGGGAGCGAAGCCTGGCTCCTGCATCCGCTGGGTCCTTCGCTCGAGGACTGGGTTCGCTGGTCGGGCCGCAAGCCGTATGAACTGCTCTGCGGCTGGTCTCGCCGCGTGCCTCTGCGCAGCGCCTGAAGGGCCCTTGGGCCTCGAAGGGCTTCTCGACGCAGAGACCTTCAGCGCACGGCCGCCTGTCAGAGGAGGGGGTCGCGTCCGGTGATCCGACGGAAAGCCTGGAGGTAGCGGTCACGCGTCCCTTCGACGACCGTCTCCGGAAGCTCCGGCGGCGTCGACTCGCGGTCCCAGTCGGTGTCGTCGAGCCAGTTGCGCACGTACTGCTTGTCGAAGGACGGCGGCTCGTTGCCTGGCTGCCAGCGGCTCTGCTCCCAGTAGCGCGAAGAGTCCGGTGTCAGCACCTCGTCGATGAGGACGAGCTCGCCGTCGATCCAGCCGAACTCGAACTTCGTATCCGCGAGGATCAGACCCTGCTGGCCTGCGACGTCCGCGCCTCGGGCATAGAGCTCCAGCGTCAGGCCTCTCAGCCGTTCGGCGAGCTCAGCCCCGACGCCGTCGACGAGAGTCGCGTAGTCGATGTTCTCGTCGTGGCCTTCCTCGGCTTTGGTCGCCGGCGTGAAGAGCGGCTCGGGCAGGCGGCTCGCTCGTTCGAGGCCATCGGGGAGCTCGTGACCGCAGGCGCCGCCCGTTTCGCCGTACTCCTTGAAGGCCGAACCGGCCAGGAAGCCGCGGGCGACGCACTCGAAGGCGACCACGTCGGCTTTCTTGACGAGAGCGGAACGGCCCTCCAGCTGCTCACGGAAGCGCTGCAGCTCGGCGGGAAAGTCGTCGCAGCGGGTGGCGAGGAGGTGATTGGGTACGAGATCGGCCGTCTTGTCGAACCAGAAGTTCGTCAGCTGGTGCAGGATCTTGCCCTTGTCGGGAATGCCCGGTTGCAAGACGTGATCGTAGGCGGAGAGGCGATCGCAGGCGACGAGCAGGAGCGTCTCGCCCAGATCGTAGATGTCGCGCACTTTGCCACGCTGCGGCGCAGGCAGGCCGGGCAGATCGGTTTGCCACAGGACGGTCGAGGTCAAGAGATCCTCCAGGAAAGAACGACGCCGAGGTGACGGCGCAGCCGGCACTCTACCGCGGTCCCGCGCCGATCAGCGCGCGAGGCTGGTGGAGAAGTTCTCCTTGGCCGCAGTGACCAGATCTCGCCCGGCGAGCAGGCTCGAGTTCGCCAGTTTCTGGCCCGCCGCATCGAGGATCTCGTAGACGGGAAGTTTGCCGAGGCCCTTCAGATTCGCCAGACCGATGCGGCGGACGCCGACGACGACCGAGGAGTCGCGCGTTACCGGTAGCTCGAAGACGACGTAGCGGAGTCGCCCGACCTCGACGGAGTGCAGCGCGCCGAGCCTCACCTGCTGGGTCAGCTCTTGAAGGAAGGTCTCGGTCGCCACGATGCCTTCGTTGACGAGACTGCCGTCCGGGCGCAGCGCGACGTGGAAGCCCTCGCGCGGCCGGCCGCCCGTGTCGGAGGCGAAGGGAGCGAAGAAGTCCAGGACGCTCGTTTCGGTGTAGCCCTGAGAGACCAGGATGTTGCGGATCTCGTCGACGTCGAGCGAGCGCTTGCCGCTCACCAGCCGTGAGAGCTCGACCATTCCGTGACCGAAGACCTCGTAGCGCTCGCCGGCGGTGCCGCTGGCGCCGAGAGGAAGGAGGCGATACGTGCCGAAGTTCAGCGCGATGCGCATGCCGCGATCGAAGGGAAAGCTGTTGGCGACCGCCTGCTTGTACTTGCGCTGCATCAGGATCGCAGCGACCAGCATGCGGCCGAGGTTCCGCCCGGAGTAGAAGACACCGTCGCCGAGATACTTCTCCCAGCGCAGCCGCAGGCGCCGGGCGAGGATGTCGTAGTCGCGCTGGAAGGAGAAGATGGCCCGGAACGACTCGTCCTGCGTCGACTGGTCGGACACTCTCAGCAGGCTCACCATCGCGGAAAAGTCCGCGATGTCATAGATCAGCCCGCCGCGAGAGACCTCGGGGTCGACGATCCAGGGCATCGAGAAGTCGAGCGGTCGCGTCTCGGCGTTCAGCTTGACGCGTCGGTCGCCGGCTCCGGCACCGATGCGTGCGGCGGAACGAGCGCTGCACAGGAGCGACCCGTCGGGCGGCAGTTCGACGATGAGCTGACGCATGCTCCGCAGCAGCTCATACTCCTTGAGTCGCTGCAGCAGGCTCTCCCAGAGCTGAATCTGGTGGGAGTCGAGCAGCGTCTTGGGGTCGTATGCCTCGTGGTTCTGCAGGAAGGTGACGTAGCCGGTCTGGTAGATCAGGTCGTCGGCCCGCGACTCCTTGGGGGCGCCGAGAAGCTGCCGGGCGGCTGCGCGCAGCCGCCGGTCGTCGCGGATGACGTCGTCGTGCCAGCGGCGCAGCAGCGCCAGGCGGTAGAGGAAGTCGTCGCCGTCGGTGTGCAGGTAGCCGCGAAAGTAGCCTTTGAGCTCCTTGAGGTCGCGGCTGATGTGGGACTCCGTGAAGATCAGCACGTTGTCGCGCATCAGCTGCAGAAGAGGAGGGAACAGCTCCTCTTCCGGCTGGTCCGTCGAACGCGACATGCGGCCTGCCAGGTCATAGACCAAGGTGAAGACTCGTTCGAGTACAGAGTCGAGAACCTTGTAGCGGAGGCCGTCCGCCTTGCCGGCGTCGACCGACGCGTGACGCTTGCGCACCCGAACCGAGGTGCCCGCGAGCGCCTTCTGGAGGTCTCGGGAGTGCAGCAGCCAGAACACCTGCGGGAAGTTGCGACCGTAGTTGGAGACGAGCAGGTTCTCCGAGATCCGCGTGAGGTGGGCGCGGTACTCGTCCCAGGCGGCGCGCCGCTTGTGGATGTCGGGTCGGCCGCCGACCAGCGCGTCCGCCTCAGCGGCTTCCTCGGCGAGGACGTGGCCGGCAAGGCTGCGCGACAGCGCCTCGAGCGGTCCGGAGAAGCGCACCGGGAAACCGCGGACGGGCGTCGCGTCTTCATCCTCGAGGAAGATGACGCCAGGTGTCGGCAGCGCTCGCTCGATCTCCGGAAACAGCAGGCGCATGCGATGCACGGTGGCGTCGAGGAAGTTGAAAGGGCCTCGAAGGTGCTGGAAAGGAGAGTCCATCGGCGTCGGCCGACAGTCTAGCAACCGATTGGCAACGTTGGAGTTGTCAAGATCCGCGAGATGTCGCCGCAGGGGCTCGACTTGCTATGCTGCCCGCCGTTCCTCGGCCCATCCTTTTCCCGACCTGAAGACTCGCGCCATGCCCACCAAACCCCTGAAACTCGTCCTTCGTCAGGCCGGTGCACTCAAGCCCGGTACGGTCTCGCTCGCGCTGTGCGCCGACGAGTCGTTGCGCACGGATCTACCGTCCGACCTTCGCAGCCTGGCCAAGGGCCTCCAAGGTGCGCTGGAGCATCGCGGGTCCCGGACCGAGTCGCCCTGGGAGAAACGTGGCTCCATCAGCGTGACGCGCCTTTCGGCCGCCGAGGATGTCGAAGATCGTGACGTGACGGCTTGGGCTCGCGCCGAGATCGACAGTGCGGTCAAGCGCGGCATCCGGCAGATCACGCTGGTTCTGCCGCGCTGCAGCGCGACCCTCAGGAAGGGCGGAGCGGCGAGCCTCCTTGCGCAGATTCTCCAGTCCACCTATCGCTTCGACCCGATGGTCTCCAAGGCCAAAGCGCCGAGCCTTCGGTCCGTCGCCGTCGTAGCGCCGAAGGGCCAGCACGCCAACTACGCCTCCGCTCGCTCGTCGGCGATCGCGGTCGCGGACGGGATGAGCTTCGCCCGCACGCTCGGCAACACTCCGCCGAACGTCGCGACGCCGGCCTGGATGGCCTCTCAAGCACGAGCTCTGGCGAAGCGTCACGGGATGAAGGCCGAGGTGCTGACCCCGCGCGAGCTCGAGAAGCGAGGTATGGGCGGAATCCTCGGAGTCGGTCAGGGCTCGGTCAACACTCCACGGCTCGTGCGGCTGACCTACGGCACGAAGGGTCCGAAGGTCGCTCTGGTCGGCAAGGGGGTCACCTTCGACACGGGAGGCATCTCCATCAAGCCGTCGGCGTCGATGGAGGAGATGAAGTACGACAAGTGTGGCGCCTGCACGGTGCTCGGCGTGGCGGAGGCCGTCGGCCAGTTGAAGCTCGACGTACAGCTCTCTGTCTATGTGCCGCTCGCCGAGAACATGCCCGACGCTGCGGCCTACCGACCGAGCGACATCGTGACCTGCTACAACGGCAAGACGGTGGAGATCATCAACACCGACGCCGAGGGGCGCATGCTCCTGGCCGACTCCATGGCGTGGGCCTGCGAGGACTCGCCCGACATCCTGCTCGAGTACTCGACCCTCACCGGGGCCTGCGTCGTGGCGCTGGGGGAAGGTGCGGCCGCCCTGTACACCCCCTCGGACGCCCTGGCGAAGAGGGCGCTGAGTTCGGCCGAGCGTGCGGGGGAGCGCCTCTGGCGGATGCCGCTCTGGCCGGAGTTCGTTCGCCAGATGAAGGGCACTCATTCGGATCTCAAGAACTCGGGACCGCGGTGGGGCGGAGCCAACACGGCCGCCGCATTCCTCTCACAGTTCGTCGACGGCGTCGATCAGTGGGCCCACATCGACATTGCGGGTCCTGCGTACTCCGCGAACGCCGAAGGCAGGGGCCGTCGCGGAGCGACCGGATACGCGGTCGCTTTCACCGTCGACTGCTTGCAGAGTCTCGCCTGATCAGCAGGAGCGAACCGCGCCGTGCTCTCTGACGCTCCACTGCTCTGCGTCGAAGACCTGGAAATCCGGTACCCGGAGAACGGGCAGTTCGTCGAGGTCGTTCGGGGCGCCTCGCTCTCCATGGAACGAGGCGAGACGGTGGGGCTGGTCGGCGAGTCGGGCTCGGGCAAGACGCTGACGGCTCTCGCAGTGATGGGCCTCGTCCCGCCGCCGGGAGAGGTCCACGTGCGCCGCCTCGAACTCGAAGGCGTTTCGCTGGTCGGAATGCCCGAGAAACAGATGCGCGCTCTGCGCGGTGCCCGGGTTGCCATGGTCTTTCAGGAGCCCATGACCGCCATCAATCCCGTGATCAGCATCGGCCGCCAGTTGACGGAAGTGCTGAGGACCCATCGCTCGATGACGCGAAGAGAGGCCGAGCGCGAGGCCGTGCGACTCCTCGGGCGCGTCGCCATTGGAGAGCCGGAGTCCCGGCTGCGCTCGTTTCCGCACCAGCTTTCCGGCGGTCAGCTGCAGCGCGTCCTCCTGGCGACGGCTCTGGCGAGCGAACCGGTTCTGCTGATGGCCGATGAGCCGACGACCGCGCTCGACGTCACCGTGCAAGCCCAGATCCTCGACCTCATGTCACACCTTCAAGAGGAGCTGGATCTCGCCGTCCTGTTGATCACGCACGACCTGGCCGTCGTCGCCAACACCTGCCGCCGGGTCTGTGTCATGCGCTCAGGGCGCATCGTCGAAGAGGGTTCCGTACGAGAGGTCTTTTCTTCACCGGGCCATCCCTACACGGAGGGCCTCCTGCAGGCTCTGCCGCGCATCGGGTCACCGGCACCCCGTGGCAAGCTGCCGACGGTGCCGCGCGACGACTCCCCTGATGCGGAGCGCCCGCGTCTCGAAGCCTCGGCCTCGGACCGCGCGGACGTGGGTCCAGAGCTGTCAGAGGAGCTGTCGACCGAGGCGACCCCGCAGCCGAACGGCTCCGAGGGCGCCTCCGGCGTCCTCCTGCGTGCCGAGAAGCTCTCCAAGACCTTCTTTCTGCGCCGACAGGCCTTTTGGGGGCCCAGGCCGCAGCTGCGCGCCGTCGACGGCGTCGACCTCGAGGTGCGGCGCGGGGAGGTCTTCGGGATCGTCGGTGAGTCCGGCTCGGGCAAGACGACGCTCGCACGGTGTCTCCTTCGCCTTCTGGAAGCCGACTCGGGGCGAGTCGTTTTCGACGGCGTCGACGTCGGTGCCGTGCCCGCCGCGGAGCTTCGTCGCCTTCGTCGTCAGTTCCAGATGGTCTTTCAGGATCCGTACGCGTCTTTGAATCCCCGACTCAGGGTGGGGCGTGTGCTGGCCGAGCCGATGAGGCTCCACGGCCTGTGCTCTCGTCGGGAGGAGGAGAGCCGAGTGGCCCACCTGCTCGATCGCGTCGGCCTTTCGCCGAGCGCCGCCGAGCGCTACCCGCAGGAGTTCTCCGGAGGACAGCGCCAGCGAATCGGCATCGCTCGGGCGCTCGCCTGCGAGCCGCAGCTGCTGGTCGCGGACGAGCCGGTGAGTGCTCTCGACGTGTCGGTCCAAGCGCAGATCATGAATCTGCTGGCAGATCTCCAGCGTGACCTGGGCCTGACGGTGATCTTCATCAGCCACGACCTGGCCGTCGTCGAGCAGATCGCCGATCGCGTCGCCGTCATGTACCTCGGGCAGATCGTGGAGCAGGCGGAGACGGGCGACCTCTTCTCGCAGCCGAAGCACAGCTACACCCGAAGCCTGCTTTCGGCGATTCCGCGCATCGACACTGCAATCGGAGCGTGAATGAACCATTTCAAGCTCGCTTGGCTCCCTCCGGTGTCCTCCCTCGATTCTCTGTGGTCGAGGGACGAGAGCGGCTCGGGGGCCACCGCCGGCGCCGCTGTTCCTCCGGCCGACGGGGCCGCCAGAGCGCTACGTCGGTCGATCCGCTGCCTCCAGGCGGTCGAAGAACGAAACAATCGAGCGCCGTCTACGTCCTTCACTTGAAAGCTAAACCCTTTCGCCACCTGCGCTTCGCAGGCAGAATGGACGCCGCCACTGCCGTGCGTTCGTCTCTCCGCCAGATCCTCGCCTTGCACCCAACCGATTCTTCACCCGCCGGACGCTCAAGTCCCGCAAGGTCCATACGACCCAAGAGCGCAGTTGCCGTCTTCTCATCTCCAGGAGTGATTCCATGACGTCCTTTTTCGCTTCGGCGTGCTGCCGAAAACCACTGGGAGCGCTGCTCCTTGCTCTCTTGGTGCTTTGGGCGCTACCGGCCTCGGCTCAACAGTCGGCGTTCGATACGTCCTGGCTGGCCGAGGAGAAGGACGCCGACCTCGAGGGCGACGAAGACGGCATCAAGCTCAGCCTCGACGAGGCGGTGACGCTGTCTCTCTCGAACAATCTCGGCCTGCGGGTCGAGCGCTTCCGGCGAGCGCAGGATCTCTTCCGCATCCAACAGCAGGAAGGCATCTACGATTTCAACCTCGCGTTCAACGCCGGTCTCGACGAGTCGACGACCGCTGCGGTCACGGTCCTCGCCGGTGCCGACGTCGCCGAGGCTGAGAACCAGTTCTTCAATCTGCAGCTGCGTCAGCTGGTGAGCACGGGCGGTACCTTCGGGATCGACTACAACAACCGGCGCTCCGAATCGAACTCGCAGTTCCAGCTCCTCAACCCGTCGTTCAACCTGAACTTCGACGCCGTCTACACCCAGCCGCTCCTGCGCGATGCCGGGCGCCTGGCGACGGAGCGCGGAATTCGGGTTGCGCAGACGAACGCCCGCATTGGCCTCGAGAACCTCAAGACCTCGATCGTCAATACGGTGCAGCAGGTCGAGAACGCGTACTGGACCCTGGTTGCGGCCCGCGAGCAGCTGGCGGTCGATCAGCAGAGCCTGGGATTGGCCGAGCAACTGCACGAGATGAACAAGGTTCAGGTCCGGGTCGGCACCAAAGCGCCGCTCGAGTTGATCCAGAGTGAGGTCGGCATCGCGACCCGCCAGGAGGCGATCATCCTGTCGCAGGCGGCGGTCGAAGACGCCGAAGACGACCTGAAGCAACTGCTCAATCTGCCGGTCGAAACCCTGTGGGAGCGTTCGATCGTGCCGGTCACCGAGGCCGAGATCGACCGTCTCAGCATCGATCTGGACGGAGCGATCGGTACCAGCTTGAACCAGCGTCCGGAGCTCGTCGCCCAGAGGAACACGCTCAAGAACCTCGAACTCGATTCCAAGTTCTTCGCACAGCAGAAGAAGCCGACGTTGAACCTCGAGGCGCGCTACGGCTACTCGGGTATCGGTGGTGACACCCTGGTGCTCGCGCCCGGGAGCTCGCCCTTCGATCCGAATCCGGACGGCATGATCCTCCCGGGCGGCTACGGCGATGCGCTCGAGCAGATCACGGACCTCGAGTTCGACGCGTGGTCGATCGGCTTCAACTTCAACTTTCCGCTGCAGAATCGGGCAGCGAAGGCCGCGAGCACCATCGCCGACCTGGCCCTGGCGCAGGGAGAGACGGAGCTTGCCAACCTCATCCTGCAGGTGCGCACCGAGGTTCGCCGTGCGGCCCGCCTCGTACTGACGGGCGCCGAGCAGATCGATTCGGCCAAGAAGTCGCGTGAGCTCGCGGAGAGGAACCTCGAGGCAGAGCAGAAGCGCTACGAGAACGGCCTCTCGACGAGTTTTCAGGTCCTCGAGATCCAGGAAGACCTCTCACTCGCCCAGACCCGCGTGGTCAACGCCGTCACCGGCTATCGGCGCGCGATCGTCGACTTCTTCCGTTCGATCGGCACGCTGCTGCCGGAGAGCGGCATTGAGATCGACGACATCGAGGACCGGAACGCTCTCAAGCCCTGAGCTGTCGAGAGCCCGGGGAGCTGAAGCGCCACGGACAGAGGAGCGGCGCGTCAGGGGATCCCTGGTACCGGAGGTGGGATTCGAACCCACACGAGGTTGCCCTCGGGGGATTTTGAATCCCCTGCGTCTACCATTCCGCCACTCCGGCTCTTTCGTGAGCACTCCGCTTCTGAGCGGGGCTCGGAGGCGGGATCCTAGCAACAGACCGTGCGGCGGGGAACCTCGCACCCGCGTTCCTCGCCCTGTGAAACCTTGACGTTTCGGCCCTCAAAAGCTAGTATCGGCCGTTCAAACCCTCAAGTTCCCGGTGCCTGCGACGCGCCGGCTCTCTGAAGGATCTTCCGAAAAAACACGGCTGAGGCTTCGCCTCGCAGGAGTTGTTCTTTGTTTGATGTCGGACAGAAAGTCGTCTATCCCAATCATGGCGTCGGGGTCGTCGAGTCCATCGGCGAGAGCTCGATCGACGGGATCGAGCAGGTCTACTACCACCTACGACTTCTGGCGAATGACTCCAAGGTGATGATCCCCGAGGAGAACCTCGATCTCGTCGGGCTGCGGCCGCTCTGCAAGCAGAAGGACATCAAGAGTCTCTTCGGCTTGTTGGAAGACGGGGAAATCGACACCTACAAGGACTGGAAGGGTCGCTACAAGCAGAATCTGGACAAGATGAAGACGGGCGATCTCACCGAGGTGGCCGACGTACTCAAGAACCTTCGTCTCGTGAGCGAGAAGAAGAGCCTCTCGTTCCGCGAGAAGAAGATGTTCGAAAAGGCGAAGTACTTCATCGTCAGTGAGGTTGCCCACGTCAAGAAGATCGCCGAGGAAACGGCGGAGAAGCAGGTGGAGAAGGCTCTCGACACCAGCTTGGCCAAGCGCAAGAAGAAGATGGGCGAGGACGAAGACTAGCGATCCCGTCGCATCCTCCGTCGTCTCCGAAGCCGGCACGCCCCAGAGGCGTCCGGCTTTCTTCGTTTTTGCAGAGCGGCGCGATAGCGTCGGCGCGACTCCGAGATGTCGAATGACCCGATTCCTCGTCCTCCTCCTCGGCTTTCTGCTCCTCTCCTGGATGGTGCAGAAGAGCCTCCGATCCTTGGCCGGTCGCGCGGCGCAGCACCCGCTCGCCCAGCTGCTGCGGTTGCTGCTCGGAGGGCCGGCACAGCCGGGGCAGGGAATGCCAGGTTCCCGGGCCACTGAAGGCGGCGCGCCGCGAAAGCTCGAGCGCTGCGAGCGCTGCGGAATCCACGTCCTGCCGGAACGCATCGGCAGAGCGGGAGGCGAGACCTACTGCGACGAGTGCGTCGACGAGTGAGCCAGAGCTCGCTGGCTGCGGTGCAGGGAGAGCTCGTCGCGGTCGCCGTTCCAGTGCCGATGCACACGGCGCTGACGTACTCGGTTCCGCCGGAGTCCTTCGCCGTCGTCGGAGGGCGCGTCCGCGTGCGCGTCGGGCGACGCAGACTCGTCGGCGTGGTCGTCGAACGGGGCGTCGATCCGCCGGAGAAGGGCACCGTGCGCGCGGTCGACGAAGTCATCGACGAGGCTCCGGTCCTCAGCTCCCAGCTTCTCGAGTTGGCACACTTCGTCGCCGAGTATTACCTCGCGCCGATCGGCGAAGTGGTGCGCACCATGATGCCGCAGAAGCTCAAGCCCTGGGGTCGCCCGAAGCTGCGCCTGAGCGAGCGGGGTGCCATGGCGCGGCCCAGCCTCCCGCACGCCCGCGAGATCATCGAGCAGCTTCTCGAGAACGGTTCGATGCACCTTCGCGAGTTGGCGACGCGCCTGCCGCTCGAAGTGGGCGAGCTCGAGCCGATCGCTGACGAGCTGCTGCGGAGGGGTGTGCTCGCGACCGCCGAGCAACGCCGTGCCGGTGCTCGATACAAGGCGGGGGTGGAGTTGATTCCCTTGCCCGGCGAAGAACGCCGGGAGCTCTGCGGTCGCTCGGTCAAGGCGCGAGCCGTGGTCGAGTTCCTCGAACAGGCGGGCCGTCCGGCGCGTGTCGACGAGGTGACCCGCGAGGTGGGCTGCGGTGCTTCGGTGGTGCGTCGGCTGGTGAAGCTCGGGGTCCTCAGGACCTTTACGGAGATCGAGGCCGTCGATCTCGGCCGTCACGTTCTGAGCGGTGGCGAAGCGGCGCGCAAGATCGTTCTCAGGGAGGATCAACGCGCCGCGGTCGACGCCCTGATCGCGGGCCTCGACGCTGCGAGGTTTCAGCCTTTCCTTCTCTCGGGCATGACCGGTGCGGGAAAGACGGAGGTCTATTTGCGCACGCTGCAGCGCACCTTGGACCTGGGGCGCAGCGGCGTCGTCATGGTGCCGGAGATCGCTCTCGTACCCGCGCTCGCTCGCGATTTGGCCGAGCGATTCGGTTCGGAGCTCGCCATTCTCCATTCGAACCTGGGAAGCAGTGAGCGTCAGCAGGAGTGGGAGCGAGTGCGGAGGGGGGAGGCACGAGTCGTCGTCGGACCACGCTCCGCTCTCTTCGCGCCGATCGACAACCTCGGTCTGATCGTCGTTGACGAGGAGCAGGACGCTTCCTACAAACAGGACAAGGCGCCTCGCTACAACGGCCGCGACCTGGCGATGGTGCGAGCCCGCGCGAGCGGTGCCGTCGCGGTCGTCGCTTCGGCGACTCCCAGCTTGGAGACCCGCCTCAACGTCGAACAGGGGCGCTATCGCGAGCTTCAGCTGACCCAGCGTGCGGGCATCGGTCGCCTGCCCGAAGGGCACGTCGTCGACCTACGCAAAGAGCCTTTCAAGCACCGTCCAGGGGAGATCCACTTCTCGGCGCCGCTTCTCGAGAGGATGCATCAGACGCTCGGCAGCGGACAGCAGGTGATTCTTCTGCGAAATCGTCGAGGCTATTCGCCGCTCCTTCTCTGTCGAGCCTGCGGAGAGGACTTCAAGTGTGCCGACTGCGGGCTTCCTCGGACCTTCCATCGGCGCGACCGACGGCTCGTCTGTCACTACTGCGGGAGCTCGGTCCCAGAGCCGACGGCGTGCCCGGAGTGCTCGGAAGCCGCGCTCGAACCGATCGGCGCCGGCACGGAGAGAGTCGAAGAGGAGCTGCGCTCTCTCTTTCCCGACGCCGCCGTCGGAGTGCTGGACCGCGACGCCGCTCGGCGTCCCGGAGGCGCTGCGGCCGTTCTGGAGCGCTTTGGGCGAGGCGAGACCCACATCCTCGTCGGTACTCAGATGGTCTCCAAAGGCCATCACTTTCCCAACGTCGCTCTGACCGGTGTGTTGTCTGCCGATACCTATCTCGGCTTTCCGGACTTCCGCGCGGTCGAGCGAACGTACGCTCTTCTGACCCAGCTTGCTGGGCGCGCCGGGCGCGGCGACGTGCCCGGGCGGGTGCTCATCCAGACCCATCATCCGGAGCACTACGCGGTGCGCAACGCCCTCATCGCCGACGACGCCAGCTTCGCCGAACAGGAGATGCGCTTCCGCAAGGCATTCGGGTACCCGCCCTTCACCCGCATGGTCCTCTTGCTGCTCCGCGATACCGATCATCGACGGGGCAGCGAGAAGCTCCAAGAAATCGCACGGAGGCTCCGTCGCGAGGCTCCCGACGTGAGGATCACGGGGCCAGCGCCCGCGCCGCTCGAGCGGCTGCGTGGCCAGTGGCGCTTCCAGCTGATCCGTCGATCGAGCAACGGGCGTCGTCTGCGCGAAGTGGTCCGCAGTGTCGCACTCTCCGGACGCGAGAGCGATCTCGTCGTCGACGTCGACCCCTACGACCTCATGTGAACGGCAGGGTCCTTGGCTCGGGCCATCTGTTAGCTTGCTCCGGTGAGCGGCGCCGCGACAGAGTCCTCAGCTTCCGAAACGGCTTCGGCCTCCGAGGGCCGTAAACAGACGACCCGTCTCGGCCTGCTGTCGCGCACCGAGCTTGACGAGCGCCTGGCTCGCATCGACTCGGAGCCGTGCGTTTGGAGCCTCGGCGATCTCGAAGCGGTCGCCCCTGGCGTGCGCGACGTTGCCGGCGACCTGGCACCGATTCTTGCTCGTCGCGGGGTCATCGACGCGGACGGCGCGCGGGCATTCCTGGAGCCGAGCGTCGAGTCGCTGCACGATCCCTCGCGGCTTCTCGACATGGATCGAGCGGTCGAGAGGATCCTGCGCGCCCGGGCCGACGGCGAGCGGGTGGCCATCGTCGGCGACTACGACGTCGACGGAGTCTCCTCGTCGGCGCTACTGCTCGCCGTTCTCGGGGTCCTCGGGATCGAGGCGCGGGGCTTTCTGCCGCATCGGCTGCGCGACGGCTACGGCTTCCAGGTTCGTCAGGTCGAGCTCGCCGAGGACTGGGGAGCGCGCGTCATCGTCACGGTCGATTGCGGTACGACGTCGACCGCCGCCGTCGCCGCGGCCAGCGCACTCGGCATCGATGTCGTCATCACGGATCATCATCTGCCCGGCGAGGAGCTGCCGCAGGGCGCGATTCTGGTCAATCCGCAGCGCCCCGAGGACGACTACCCGTTTCGAGACCTCTGCGGCGCGGGCCTTGCCTTCAAGCTGGCGACCGCGCTCCTCGAAGGCGCGGGCCGCAAGGTCCCGGTGCCGCAGCTTCTGCGGATCGCCTGTCTCGGCACGATCGCCGATGTGGTGCCCCTGCGCGGAGAGAATCGCGTCATCGCCTCGCTCGGACTGCGATCGCTGGCCGAGACGTCGTCTCCCGGCCTGCGCGCGCTCTTCGAGGTGTCCAACGTCTCCCCACCGCTCCGGGCGAGCGACATAGGCTTCCGCTTGGGACCGCGCCTCAACGCCGCGGGTCGCCTCGATTCGCCGGATCGGGCGCTGGAGCTGCTGCTGACCCGCGATGCCGAGGTCGCTCAGCGCCTGGCAGCTGAGCTCGATGCGCTGAACACCGAGCGCAGGGAAGAGGAGAGCCGGGTCGTCGAGGAGGCGACGGAGATGTTCGCCGCGCTCGACGAGCTGCCCGGCGTGCTCTTCGCCTGGAGCGAGAGCTGGCACCGCGGAGTCGTCGGCATCGCCGCGGGACGCATCGCGCGCCGCTTCCGGCGGCCGACGGTTCTGCTCGCGCAGTCCGAGGACGACGCGACGGGATCGGGACGCAGCATCCCGGGTGTTCATCTCCATGACTTCCTCAGCCAGTTTCGCGAGCTCATGGATCGCTTTGGTGGCCACTCGGCGGCGGTCGGTATGACGGTCGCCAACGATCGACTCGAAACGCTGCGCGGCGTTGCCGAGGCGGCTGCCGACTGGCCGCCCGACGTGCTGGCGCGTCGCTACGAGTACGAGCTCTCCCTCGAGCCGCAGCAGTTCGATCTCGATTTCTATCGACGCCTTCAGCCGCTGGCTCCACACGGTGAAGGCAATCCGCAGCCGCTGCTCCGGGTCACACCGCTCGAGGTGGCGGGAGCACCTCGGATCTTCGGCAACGGGCACCTTGGCTTCGCAGCCCAGGATCCGCGCACAGACCGTGCCCGATCGCGTGTGCAAGTCGTCGGCTGGAACTGGGCCGCTCGACGTGAGCTCTTCGACCAGCCCTTCGAGATCCTCGGTGCGGCCGAATGGGACAGCTATCTCGGCATGCCGACGCTGCGTCTCGTAGACGCGCGCCGGCTCGACGAGGGCAGTTTCTAAGTCCCTGATCCCTCGGCATTTGACTTCGCTTCGAGACCGCCGCTTCGGGGGTGGCCACACGACTAGGGCCACGTAGAATGGCTCCATGCGTCGTACGACCACCATCCGCATTCTGCGCGGTGTCCTGTTGACGGTCTTCTTGACCGTGCTCATCGGTCTAGGAGCGCTCTGGCAGTTCGGCCGGGCCGGTCAGCCGGTGGCGGCGGAGACTCTGACCGACCTGGTCGAGGACGACGTGCCGGCAGCGGACGACGACCTGCTGGCGAGCGGCGTCGGCTTCTCGCAGCGGGTGGTGCAGGGCGATCGGGAGCTCTTTCTGATTCGCGGCTGCAACGATCGCGCGGACAAGGACGACAACGTCTTCCTCGACGGCTGCGTCGAGATCAAGGTCTCCCGCCCCGAGGGGACCTACGACCTCAAGTCCGACGAGGCGACCTTCAGCCGGACGACGCGCGAGGCCCGCCTCGAAGGCAACGTCCTGGTGACCGGGCCCAGCGGTCTGACCATGGAGACCGAGTGGCTGGAGCTCAAGGAGGGCGGCAACCTGCTCGTCGCCTCCCAAGGGTCGACCTTCCGTTCGGATCGCGGGCTGCGCGGCAACGCGCAGAACTTCCGTTTCAACATCGAGCGTGAGCTGCTCGTTCTTGGCGGTGGTGCCCGGGTCACGGGTACCGAAGAGGTCGAAGACGAGACGGGCCAGTCGACCGTGGAGCGCTACGTTCTGGCGGCCCGGCGCATCGTCTACGACCGACGCGGGCCGACGGTTCGAGCCGAGGGCGACGTCAGCCTTCAACAGGGCCTGAGCCGGATCGAGTCGATGCGCATGCAGATGTGGCTCGACCCCATGACGGAGCGCGTTCGCCGAATGCGCGCGCTCTGGCGGCTGCGCGGCACGCTGCGGGAGGTCGAGGAGATCGCAGCGGAAGCCGTGGAAGGCGCGGCTGACGGCCCGGAAGCAGCAGAGGAAGCTCCCTCGCAGCGGCCGGTTCAGGTGACCCGGATTCTCGAGTTCACGGGGCACAGCCTGAAGCTCTTCAACGACCCGATCCTGGATCAGCCCGAGAGATTCGAACTTCGCGGTCTTCCCGCAGCTCCGACCGTGCTCGTGGCGAGGACTCCGGACGAGAAGGCGACGCGCTCGACCTCCGCGACGTACATCGACGGCACGTTTCTGGGCGGCAAGCTCGCCGAGGTGACGGCGGGTGGACGAGTGCACCTCGTCGAGGTCAAGCGCGTCGACGACAAGCCGCAGCGGCGCGAGGTCATCGCCGAACGTTCGTTCGCCGAGATCGACTCGCAGGGGGAGCTCGTGCGACTCCGTCTCGAGGAGAAGGTCTACCTCGAGGACGGCGTGCTGCAGGCGCGCGCCGACAAGGCGCTTCTGGATGCCGCACAAGACAGGACCGATCTCGAAGGAACTCCTGTAGAACTTCGCTCTCAGCAGGGGATTCTGAACGCTCCTCAGGTCAAGGTGAACGGCAAGACCGACCTGATGACGGCGCTTGGCGGCGTGCGCACGGTGCTCGAAGAGAGCGACGCCGGCGCTTTCGCCAGCTCCCCCCTGGGCTCGGGCGAAGGGCCGATTCGCGTCCAGTCGCAGGAAGCGCTCGTCCCGCTGGACGGCTCGGAGTTTCTCTTCAAGGGACAGGTGCGCGCTTGGCGGGGACGCAACCTGCTGCTCGCCGATCAACTGCGGGGCAAGGACGCCGAGCAGAGCATGGTCGCTTCCGGAGCCCCGCTCGAGACCGTCTGGTACCCAGAACCGGGCGAAGGTGAGGAGCTCGAAGGCCCGGTCGAGATCTCGGCGAAGGTTCTGACGTACGACGGCGTCGCTGGGCGGATGAGCTACGAGGAGGGCGTCACCGCAGAGCAGCCCGGTCGGTCGATGGTCTGTGACGAGATGGAGGTTCGTCTCGCGGAGAGCGGTGAAGCCGACGAGATGGACTGTCAGGGGGCGATGACGCTGAGGGATCAGACCCTGCAGCGTGTCATCACGGGCGACCGAGCGCTCTACCACGTGGCCGCGGGCGAAGTCGAAGTGTTCGGTGATCCATTCACCCTCGACGACCGGGTCGAACAGACGAAGCTCCAGGGACCGAGCCTCTGGTACCGCTTCGAAGACGGCGCCTACGGGCGTGAGCGTCCGGGCGCGGGTAGTTGACGTGGACAGCTCGCCCGCACGCAGGATCTCGACCGACGGTCTGCGCAAGACCTACCGCGGGCGGACCGTGGTCAACGGCGTCTCGCTCGAAGTCTCACCCGGCGAGATCGTCGGCCTGCTGGGTCCCAACGGAGCGGGGAAGACGACGACCTTCTACATGGTCGTGGGCTTGACTCCGCCGGATGACGGCCGCGTCTTCCTCGGCGAAGAAGAAATCACCGACATGCCCATGTACCTGCGTGCGAAACGCGGTGTCAGCTATCTGCCTCAGGAGGCTTCGGTCTTTCGGCGCCTGTCGGTCGAGGGGAATCTGCGTGCGATCTTCGAGACGCTGGATCTTCCGGCCGGAGAGCTCGAAGCGAGAATCGACACGCTGATCGAAGACTTCAACCTGCACAAGGTTCGCAAGAGCTTCGGTCACGACCTTTCGGGCGGCGAGCGTCGTCGCCTCGAGATCGCTCGAGCTCTGGCCATCAGCCCGCAGTTCATCCTGCTCGACGAGCCTTTTGCCGGAATCGACCCGATCGCCGTGCTCGACATTCAGGAGATCATCCGGCACCTCAAGACGATGGGCATCGGCGTGCTCATTACCGACCACAACGTGCGCGAGACTTTGAAGATCACAGATCGCGCATATATCATCAACAACGGCGAGATCTTGCGCTCAGGGCCCCCGAACGAGCTCTCAGCAGACGAGCGCGTGCGGCAGATTTACCTCGGCGAAGAATTCAAGTTGTAGGCTTCGGGTCTCGACACGCTCGTCTTCCGAGCAAGAACCAGGCCACAACTGTCTCCTATCTATGGCTCTCGAACAGAAGCTCTCCCTCAAGCTAGCCCAGAAGCTAGTGATGACTCCGTCGCTGCAGCAGGCGATCAAGCTGCTGCAGATGACGCGACTCGAGCTCGAGGGCGTGCTCTCGCAGGAGCTCGAGGAGAACCCGATTCTCGAGACCAACGAGGAGGCTGAAGAGCGCGCCGAGCCCGAGTCCGGCGTCGACGAAGTCGCGGAGGCTCAGGAGCCCGCCGAGACAGAGCCGGAGGACCCGCTCGACCCGGCGTCGATGGACGAGGTCGATCTCGACTCCTACTTCAACGACTACCTGGACGTCGGTGACGGCGGCGTCAGCCAGACGTACGAGGTGCGGGACGCTGTCCCCATCGAGAACACGCTGACGCGCGAGGACGACCTCTACGATCACCTTCTTTTCCAGCTGCAGATGATGGAGCTGGAAGAGGAGCAGCGCGAGATCGTCGAGCTGATCGTCGGCAATCTCGACGAGGACGGCTTTCTCGTTGCTTCGATCGAAGAGCTTCAGCTGCTCGGTGCAGGGGACGAAGACGCGGAGGAGTACCACCGCAAACTGGAGCGTTGGGAGGCCGCCCAGCAGCGCAAGGAGGAGGAGCCCGAAGCCGAGGAGAAGCCTCTCCCGAAGGGATTCTCGCCGGCGCTGGCCGCCTTGCCACTACCGCCCGGCGTCAAGCCTCCGGAGCCCGTCGAGGAGGAGATCGAGGAGCAGGACGACTTCGCCGACGTACCCGACGAGCCGCCGGAGGTTCCTGGCTTCACTCGAAAGCAGGTCAAAGAAGCGCTGGCAGTCGTTCGCGAGCTCGATCCACCGGGCGTCGCCAGCCGCGATCTGAGGGAGTGCCTTCTGTACCAACTCCGACAGATCGTTGGGGAGAACAGTCTGGCGTTCGAAATGGTCGACCAGCACTGGCCTCAGTTTCTCAAGCGTCAGTTCCAGCAGATCGCCAAGGCGATGGGTTGTCCGCTGAAAGATCTCCAGGAGCCGGTTGAAGAGATCAAGCAGCTCGAGACGCGGCCCGGTCGAAGCTTCAGCGGCAACCGCACCCAGTACGTAGAGCCGGACGTCGCGGTCGCCAAGGTCGGAGACGAGTACGTCGTCCAGATCAACGACGACGGAATGCCTCGGCTGCGGGTGTCTCGGGCCTACCGCAACATGCTGCGCGAAATGCGTCGCGAAGGTGGCGAGCGGGACGCTCAGCAATACATCAAGGAGAAAATGCGCTCGGCCGTCTGGTTGATCAAGAGCCTCGACCAGAGGCAGCGCACGATCTACAAGGTCGCGAACTCGATCGTCAAACAGCAGCAGGGCTTCCTCGAAAAGGGCGTCGATCATCTGCGCCCGATGGTTCTGCGAGACGTCGCCGAGGACATCGGCATGCACGAGTCGACGGTGAGCCGCGTGGTCTCCAACAAGTACATCAACACGCCCCGCGGCCTGTACCCGATGAAGTTCTTCTTCCACAGCGGCATCGACCGCGACTACGGAGAAGACATCTCGTCGCTGAGCGTCAAGGGCAAGATCAAGGCTCTCGTGCAGGGCGAAGACCCCAAGAAGCCGCTCTCCGATTCCGAACTCATGCGTCGCCTGAACGCCGAAGACATCAAGATCGCGCGCCGCACCGTCGCCAAGTACCGCGACGAGCTCGGGATCCCGTCCTCGACGGACCGCAAGAAGATCTTCTGACGGGTTGGGGTGGGAGCGTCGAAGATGGCCAAGGACTCCGAGAACGTCGTCTTCGTGTCCGAGCTCCTGGGCGAGGAGCTCAGCGATCTGCATCTCACTCCCTTGTGCCGAGAGGATCGCCTCGACAACGAGATCTTCAACCCCCGTGTTCAGAAGCCGGGCCTCGCTTTCGCCGGCTATCTGCCGTACATCAAGCCCGGGCGCGTGCAGATCGTCGGGGAGAGCGAGACGGCTTTTCTAGCGACGATGGACGATGCGGCGCGGCGGCAACGCTTCGACCAGATCTGTGCTCTGTCAATCCCGGTGTTCATCATCACCAAAGGCATCGATCCCTTTCCGCAATTCGTTGAGCTGTGCGAAGCCCACGGCATTCCGATCCTGTCGTCGCCGGACCTGTCGTCCGTCGTCATCAAGGAGATCTCCTACTTCCTCGAGGAGCATCTGGTCCCCAGCACGACCCTCCACGGCGTGCTCCTCGAGATCTACGGTCTCGGCGTTCTGCTCATTGGACGCAGCGGTGTCGGCAAGAGCGAGTGTGCTCTCGATCTCCTGAGCCGCGGTCACTCGTTGGTCGCCGACGACCGCGTGACGGTGAAGCGCTATCCGAACGGCGATCTGCTCGGCTACTGCAAAGAGCCGCTGCGCTACCACATGGAGCTGCGCGGCCTCGGCATCGTCAACGTCAAGGACCTCTTCGGATTGGCCGCCGTGCGGCAGCGCAAGTCGATCGACCTGGTCGTCGAGCTGGAGCCCTGGCAGGACGGGACCGCTTACGAACGACTCGGACTCGACGAATCGCTCTACGAGATCCTGGAGGTTCCCTGCCCTCACATCAAGATGCCGATTGCGACAGGCCGCAACCTGGCGATTCTCGTCGAGATCGCGGCGCGCAACCACGTGCTGAAGCTCGAAGGACACCATTCGGCGCGCGAGTTCGCCAAGGCGCTCGAACACGAGATCGAAACGCGGAACGAAAAGGCGAGCCGGAGATCGAGCCGCTCGATCGAGCCCGTATCGACGGAGCCCGCCGCGAGTGCGGACGGGGGGAGTGCCCCCGTCGACGGAGTCCAAGGAGGAGTCCACCGTGAGTAAGCCGTCGCCTGCAGGTCCGGCGAGAGTCGTCCTGATCACCGGCCTCTCCGGCGCCGGCAAGAGTACCGCTGCCAAGTGCTTCGAGGATCTCGGTTACTACTGTGTGGACAATCTACCGCTGCCGCTACTGAGGCCCTTTCTGGAGGATCCGGCGCATCACCTGCCAGATGTGCGACGGATCGCCGTGGTGACCGACGTGCGGAGTCCCGGCGTCGCGGATGCGCTGCCCGGGTTTCTCGACGATCTCGACCGCTCGAAGGTCGAGCCCGTGCTGCTCTTTCTCGATACCAGCGACGAGATTCTCGTCCGCCGCTACTCGGAGACGAGACGCAGGCACCCGCTGGCTGGTGAAGAGCCGGTCATCGAGGGCATTCGCCAGGAGCGCCGGATCCTGGAGGGACTTCGCGGGTCGGCCGATCGGGTCATCGACACGACGGAGTTGACGATCCACGAGATTCGTGCCGAGCTCATTCGCGACTTCGGCGACGAGCGCGCAGGGCTCGTCGTCACGCTCGTGACCTTCGGCTTCAAGCGCGGAATCCCTTACGGCACGGACATGCTCTTCGACGTGCGCTTCCTGCGCAATCCATACTTCGAGCCAGGGCTCCGGGAGCTTCCAGGCACCGATCCGAAGGTCGTCGAGTTTCTCGAGACCCAGAGCGACTTCGAGGAGGTCGCTGACAAGCTAGGGGATCTGCTCGAAGATCTCCTGCCTCGTTTCCGTGAAGAAAACCGCTCGTACCTCACCGTCGCCATCGGCTGTACCGGTGGCCGTCATCGCTCGGTCGCTACGGGCGAGCGTCTCACTCGCGCACTGCGCGCGTCGGGCTGGGACGTACAGCTCCAACACAGGGACGTCGCGCGCTAGTCGCAGCGCCGCCCGTCGACCGAGTCAGGAGCCGAGGATGCCCCCCGAATCATCGATCTCCCCGAAGCCAGCCATTCACGTCGTTCTCGTTTCGCACGGGCGCTTGGCGGAGGAGCTCGTCGAAGCGGCTCGCAAGATCACCGGCAGCCCCCTCGAGCACTTCGAGTCGGTTTGCCTCGACTGGTCGGAAGGGAAGCGTGAGGCACTCGAGCAGATCGAGGCGGCACTGCGGCGACAGGCTGACGCCGGCGTTCACAAGGCTCTGATCCTCGCCGATCTCTTCGGTGACACCCCTTGCAAGGCGGCCATGTCGTTTGTCGACCGCGACCGAGTCGAGCTGATCAGCGGCGTCAATCTGCCGATGGTCGTCAAACTCGGCTGCCTCTCGTCGCAGACAGATGATCTGCCGTCGCTGGCCGAAATGGCGACCCGCAAGGCTCAGAACGCGATTCGAATCGGGTCGCGCCTGTTGGATCGTGAAGGCTCGGCCGCCGAGGCCGGGGATCGGCCGCCGTCCGAGTCCTGAGCGTGGTCGAGGCCGAGGTCGAGATCGTCAACGAGAAGGGGCTGCACGCACGCGCCTCGGCCAAACTGGTTCAGGTCGCGAGCAGCTTTCCCTGTGAGGTCAGGCTGAGCTACGGCGGAGAAGAGGTGGACGCCAAGAGCATCCTGGGCCTGCTTCTCGTCGGCGCACCCTTGGGAGCCACGGTGCTTCTCAGGTGTGAAGGGCCCGAGGAGGAGCCCGCCCTGGGAGCGCTCCGGGCCCTGATCGCCAACAGGTTCGAGGAGGAGTCGTGAGCCCTGCCTCCGTTCGGCAGCTGCGTGGACGTTCTCTCGCCCAGGGTTTCGGCCGGGGTGCGGCGATCTATCTGCAGCACCGAGAGATGGAGGTCACGAGGATCTCGATCGGCGCCGACGGTGTTGCGGCGGAGCTCGAACGGCTTCGTCGGGCGATCGAAGAGACGCAGAAGGACGTCGCCAAGACGCGCTCTCGCATTGGCGAGCTCTTCGGCGAAGAGATCGCAGGGATCTTCGAGGCACACAGGCTCATTCTGGAGGACTCGGCGTTCAGCGGTGCCGTGGAGACGGCAATTCGAGAACAGGCCGTGAATGCGGAATGGGCCGTTCACCAAGTGAGTCGCGATCTCAGCGAGCGGTTCGCTCAGATCGAGGACGAGACCCTGCGCGAACGAGGGCAGGATCTTCGGGATGTCACCCGTTACCTCCTGCGTCGATTGGTTGGTGGAGAGCACCAGGACGTCAGCGACATCGACGGCGATCTCATCGTTTTGGCGGATGAGCTGACTCCCGAGGAAACGCTGCGTCTCGGCCGTCAGGACGTCGTCGGATTCGTCGTGGAAAAGGGGGGGCGCAATTCGCACTCGGCGATCGTCGCTCGGGCGCTCTCTGTGCCGATGATCGCAGGCGTTCGCGGGCTCGAAGACCTTGATCTGCGCCGCGCCGAAGCGCTGGTCGATGGTGCGGCCGGCACCCTCGTACTGCATCCGTCAGCAGAGCATGTCGAGGAGTTCGAGGCGCGAGCGGCCGCTCGAGCCGAGCTCGATCGCTCGCAGGCTGAGCGCGCGCACGAGGTGGGGAAGACGTCGGACGGGGTGCGCGTCGAGCTGCACGCCAACGTGGAGGTCGCCGAAGAGATGGCCGACGTGCGCCGCTTCGGAGCGGAAGGCGTCGGCCTTTACCGCAGCGAGTTCCTCTATATCGAGCGAAGTCCCGAAGTGCCGACCGAGGAGGAACATCTCGCCGTGCTGGCGGAGCTTCTGAAAGCGAGCGCGGGCCCCGTCGTCGTACGGACCTTCGATCTCGGCGGTCGCAAGGTCGCCCAGGAGATGCTTCAGGTCGAAGAGCGCAACCCCAGTCTCGGGCAACGTGGCATCCGGCTGACGCTCGCCCGCCGCGAGACTTTCCGAGCGCAGCTGCGGGCGATCTATCGAGCAGCGGCGCTGGGCGACCTGCGCGTTCTCCTGCCGATGGTGGGAAGCATCGAGGACGTGGTCAGCTTCCGACGGTTCGCCGAAGAGGTCTGCACCGATCTGGCGAGCGAGGGCCTCACTCATCGAGCGGACTGCGCGCTCGGAGCGATGATCGAGGTTCCTTCGGCGGCTCTCATGGCGAATGAACTGGCTCGGCACGTCGACTTCCTGGCGATCGGGACGAACGACCTCGTGCAGTACACGCTCGCGGTGGATCGCAGCAATGAGACCGTGGCGGACTACTATCAGCCTCTGCATCCTGCCGTGCTGAGACTGCTGCGTGCGGTTTCCGAGGCGGGCGCGCAGGCCGGTGTTCCGGTTTCTCTCTGCGGGGAGATCGCGTCGAGTCCGGAGTGGTCCGAGCTGCTCGTCGGACTCGGCCTCACGAACTGGTCGATGTCGCCGCGCTCCATTCCGCAGGTCAAGCTCCGCCTGCGGCAGATCGACTCGGCGAGCGCCCGCGCGCTGGCCGACCGCTGCCTCGCCTGCGAGTCGTCGCTCGAGGTGGAGAAGCTCCTGCGCCGCTGACCGCGCCGCGTCGAAGCTCCGAGTCCTTCTCGGAAATGCCTGATTCTGAGTACACTTAGCGCGCGCCGGCAGGAGAGTCGCTCGCCGGTGCCGTCAACGCTTCGCGGAGGCTCAGATCATGTCCCCTCATCTCTTTGTGAACGGCCGCTGTGCAGGGCTCATTCTGCTCTTGCTGCCGATCTTCGCCAGCTGCGGTTCGACACAGGAACAGACGGTGCTGATGCCGCAGACCATTACGGCCCCCGGAGACACCGCACAGGTTCAGCCACAGCCGGCACCGGCCGACGAGCGGCCGGATCTGGTCGAGCTGACGCCGCGCGCTCGAGAGGAGCAGGTCGACGAGGACGACGGAACCACGATCGTCGTCGCAGGATCGCTGAAGGACGGCACCTCCGGTGACGACCCGAGGAGTGCTTTGCTGCGCGCTTCTGAACGTGAGCGTTCGCGTCGATCTCGGTCGGAGACCCCGGTCGCTGTGATCAATGACGAGAACCTCGCCTCGATGGCCGAAGGAGCTCGGGTCACGATGGGCACGGCGCCCGAGGTCGATCAGGAGACCGAAGACGCGATCAAGCTGTCCGAGGAGATGAAGGAGCAGGAGATCTACTGGCGCACGCGGGCTCGCGAAGTGCGACAGGAATGGCGTGACGCCTACGACTCGATTGCGACTCTCCAGGGGCAGGCGGAAGATCTTCGCACCCGCTTCTTTGCCGAGGATGACCCGGTCCGTCGCGACCGAGAGATCAAGCCGGCATGGGACCGCACGCTGGACCGTCTGGATGAAGCGCGTCGGAGCGTCGATCGTGCCAAGGAGAAGCTCGCGCAGATCCAGGACGAAGGTCGTCGGGCGGGCGCACTGCCCGGATGGCTTCGAGAGGGTACCGAGATCCAGCCTCCCGAGATCGAAGACGAGGGGATCAAGGAGGCGGATCCCGCCGAACCCAAAGTCATCAAAAACTGAGATCATCAGCGACGGCGATGTCGAAGCCTGAGAAGATCAGAGGCTGACATCATCGAGAAGTGAACGATGCGTCGGTCCGTCCGGACGCACAACCGGCGCCGGGCGGCGTCGACTCGCGGGCTGCCAAAGCTCGCCGGAGCCAGCGAATGTCTCGTTACTACATTGAAACTTGGGGCTGCCAGATGAACGAGCTCGACACCCAGAGGATGTCGGGCCAGCTGGAGCAGCAGGGAATGGAGCGAGTCGAGGATCCTGAACACGCGGATCTGATCCTCCTCAACTCATGCTCGATTCGCGAGAAGGCCGAGCAGAAGGCCTACTCTCGCCTCGGACAGTATCGCCTGCTGAAGCAAGACAACCGCGACCTCAGGATCGGCTTCACGGGTTGCGTGGCGCAGCAGGAAGGTGAAGAGGCCCTTCGCCGGGTGCACGATCTCGATTTCGTGCTGGGCACGGGGCGCGTCGGCGAGCTGGGCCGAGTCGCCGAGCAGTCGAGACGAACCGGTGAGCGGATCGTGGCGACGGGTTTCCCCGACGACCGCCACTACGACATGGACTCCATCAGTCGAGAGGGCAGCCACAAGGGCATGGTGACGATCATCGAAGGCTGCAACAAGCGCTGCACCTTCTGCATCGTGCCGACGACCCGAGGGCCGGAGCGCAGTCGAACGATGGCCGAGATCCTCGCGGAAGTGCACGATCTCGTGGCGCAGGGCTTCCTGGAGATCGAGCTTCTCGGGCAGACCGTCAACCACTGGACCGAGCCCGATAACGACGAGATCGACTTTGCGGACCTCCTTGACGCTGTGGCTCAGGTGCCGGGGGTCGAGCGACTCCGCTTCGTCACCTCGTATCCGCGCGACTTCAGCCAGCGCATGGTCGACATGTTTGCCAAGCACGCCAATCTGTCTTCCTATCTGCACCTGCCCGTGCAGTCCGGGTCGAACAAGGTGCTGCGACGCATGGGGCGCGGCTACCAAGTGGAGGCCTACGATCGCCTGATCGAATCGCTGCGCGAGGCTCGTCCCGAGCTCGCTCTGTCGACGGACCTGATCGTTGGGTTTCCCGGTGAGACGGACGACGACTTCCAGCAGACGCTCGATCTCGTCGAACGCACTCGCTACGCTTCGATTTACGCTTTCAAGTACTCGCCCAGGCCCGGAACCCCTGCGCTTCGCCTGAAGGACCCTGAGGTTCCGCTCGACACGGCGGACCGGCGCCTGCAGTCTCTCTTTCAGCTCCAGACACGGATTCAGAGGGAGCTCAACGAGGGCATGGTGGGGAAGGAGCTCGACCTTCTCGTCACGGGCTGGAGCCGTCAGCCGGGCTACCAAAGCGGCAGAAGCTCCTGTCATCGCGTCGTGCACTTTGCCTGCGGCGAAAACCCGGCCGAGATCGGTTCGCTGGTGTCGGTACGTGCCACGCACGCCAACGATCACAGCCTGCTCGGTGAGCGCGTCGCCTGAGTCCTTCACCGGAGTCCGCCAGGCGGCTTGACCGAAGCTCGAGCGGCGCGCACAATCGCTCTTGTTCATCCCAACCGGAGGACTCGAGTGAGCGAGGCGGAAGAGCAGGAGGATCGCGAGATCCTGATGGAGATCAAGGGGCTCATGATCGACCCCGCGACGAATCACCCGATCGTCATCCTGAGAGACGACGAGGGGGACCGCTTTCTGCCGATCTGGATTGGGATCTTCGAAGCGAGCGCGATCCAGATGAGACTCGAGTCGGTACAGACCGAGCGTCCGATGACGCACGATCTTCTCGGCTCCGTCTTCTCGGAGCTTGGCGCCGAGGTACGTCGAATCCGGGTCTGCGACCTGCGTGAGAACACATTCTTCGCCGAGATCGAGGTCGAGACGGAACACGGTGAGATCGTGCGAATCGACTCCCGTCCGTCGGACGCGATGGCTCTCGCCCTTCGCGTCGGTGCTCCGGTCTGGGTCAAGGAAGACGTCCTGGAGCGCGCGCGCAGCTCGGCTCAGCCCGCTGCCGACGAAGAGAAGCTCCGCGAGTGGTTTGCCGGGCTCGACCCCGACGACCTCGGCAAGTACACGATGTAGTGCATCGCGCGTGTCGGCCGGCCGACATGCGCACTCTCCATCGCCAGCTCCCGTCGGCCGGCCGACATCCGGGCCTCGGCCCGCGACCTTTTCGTTGACCCTCTATAGGGCGCCGCCTTACACTGGCGACACGTTAAGCCCGAGGGAGCGGAACGCGTTCTCAGCCGTCTGAAAGGACTCTGAGTGACCCGATTTCAGCCAGAACTCTGCATTTTGCGCCGCGCATTCGCCGGAAAGGTGCCCTTCATCGATGAGTGACGTGATCTCGTGATCATCGCGATAACGAATCAGAAGGGCGGCGTCGGCAAGACGACGACCGCGATCAACCTCGCCGCTGCCATCGCCGGCAAAGGTCTCAGAACTCTTCTGGTCGACCTCGATCCCCAGGCGAACTCGACTGTCTCCTACCTCGAACCGGAGCCGGGACGGGTCTCGATGTACGACGCGCTCGTCGAGGGCGTGCCCATGAAGGATCTGATCCAGCCGGCCCCTGCTGTCGACAACCTCCATATCGCACCGAGCAGTATTGCCTTGGCGAAGATCGAGGCGAAGCTCCTCGGCGAGATCGACAGCCACTTTCGCCTCAAGGACTGCTTCGAGCCGATTCGAGAGGACTACGACTACTTCATCATCGATACGCCGCCGACCCTGGGCATCATCACAATCAACGCCTTGGTGGCAGCGAGTCACGTGCTGGTACCGATCCAGTCGAGCTACTTCGCGCTCGAGGGGACGGACGATCTGCTGGAGACGATCGACAAGCTCAAGCTCCGCGCCAATCCCGGTCTTCAGATCCTCGGCGCCGTGATCACACTTCACGACAAGCGCACGCTCCTGGCCCGCGACATTCACGAAGAGATCCGGAAGGTTTTTGGCGAGAAGCTGTTCGACACCGTGATCTCCAAGAGCGTGCGCCTCGAGGAGAGCCCGGCTTACCGAGAGTCCATCTTTTCTTTCTCGCCTCGCTCCTCGGGAGCCTTCGAGTACTACAAGCTCTCTGAGGAGGTACTGAGCCGTGTCTGAAGCTGCAACCCGGCGCGGAAAGAAGAAACGTGGCCTGCCCAGCCGCGTCCAGATGCGGGCGTCGAATCACTTCGTCGACGAGCTTGTGGCGCGCAGCGAGCCGGCGGTGGGGAAGATGGTCGCTCTGGAGCAGGTGGAGCCGGATCCGGCTCAGCCGCGCAACGACTTCGACGGCCTCGAGGAGCTCGTGCAGTCGGTCAGCGATCGCGGCGTGCTCGAGCCGATCCTCGTTCGGCCTCTCGGCGAAGCGGGGGCCGGCCCCTACCGCATCATCTCGGGCGAACGACGTTTTCGCGCGGCGACGCAGGCAGGTCTCCTGGAAATCCCGGCGATCGTCATGGACGTCGACGATCGCGAAGCGCTGGAGATCGCTCTCGTCGAGAACCTGCAGCGCAAAGACCTCAACGCGTTCGAGGAAGCGGAGGGCTACGCTGCGCTCGCGGAACAGTATTCGTACACGCACGAGGAGATCTCGAAGGCTGTGGGGAAGTCGCGCACGGTCGTGACGGAGAGTTTCTCGCTCCTGCAGATCCAACCGGAGGCGCGCCGCGCTGCCATTGGCTTCGGCGTGACCTCGAAGTCGCTTCTTCTCGAGGTGCTGCGACGCGCCACGGACGAGGAAGACCAGATCACGCTGCTCGAGAGGATCGCGCGAGAGGGTCTGAAGCGTGCCGACCTGCGAGCCGAAGCGCCGGCGCAGAAGAAGCGCTCCGCAGGGCCGCGGGAGAAGCCTCACGTCTTTCGGTTCAAAGGACCGGAGAAGCAGTACTCGCTCAACATTTCGATCCGAAAAGAGACGGTCGAGCCGTCGGATCTGATCCGCGCTCTGGAAGCCACCATTGCCGAGCTCAAGGCGATGGAAGTCGAAGGGCTCGAACGACTGCTCGGTAAGAAGCCTGCCGCTGACGACGAGCCGGCGACCTAGCCCGCCTTTCGCGGAATCGCGCGGTGTCCGAGGACGACAGAGAGCCTCGTCTGGGCGATGTGCCCTTCACCGAGGCGCTTGTCGTCTGGGTGCGCGTCGCGCTCCTTTCCTTCGGCGGCCCAGCGGGACAGATCGCCGTCATGCGGCGTCTGCTCGTTGACGAGAAGCGCTGGCTCTCCGAAGAACGCTTCCTGCATGCGCTGAACTACTGCATGCTGCTTCCCGGACCGGAGGCGCAGCAGTTGGCGACATACGGCGGCTGGCTTCTGCATCGCACGCGGGGCGGGCTGATCGCTGGCACGCTCTTCGTTCTGCCGGGCTTTCTCTCGATTTTGGTTCTCAGCGTGCTCTACGTCGAGTGGGGGGCGAGCCCCGTTGTCGCGGGGCTGTTCTTCGGCCTGAAGCCGGCCGTGCTGGCGATCGTCCTGCAGGCTTTCGTGCGGCTGTCTCGAGCCATGCTCACGAGCCAGGCTCGGAGGCTCATTGCTCTGAGTGCCTTTCTCGCGCTCTTCGTCTTCCACGTGCCTTTCCCCTGGATCGTGGTCGTTGCGGCACTCCTGGGCTGGTGGGGCGGTCGTGAAGCGGTCGAAGGTCTACGGTCGCAGGATCAGAATGCTGCGACGAGTTCGAAGCGTCCACCGCTCGGCCGCTCTTTCCGAGTTCTCGCGCTCGGGTTGGCCGTCTGGTGGGCCCCGATTCTCGCTCTGGGCGCAATCCTGGGCACTTCCAGCATCTACGCTCGCGAGGCTGTGTTCTTCAGTCAGACGGCGATGGTCACGTTCGGCGGTGCGTACGCTGTGCTGAGCTACATTGCCCAGCGCGCTGTCGAGGACTTCGGCTGGCTGGCCCCCGGGGAAATGCTGGACGGCTTGGGCCTTGCTGAAACGACGCCGGGTCCTCTGGTGCAGGTCGTGCAGTTCGTCGGTTTTCTGGGTGCCTACCGAAACCCTGGAGCACTCGATCCGATCTGGGCTGGAGTCCTCGGCTCGATCGTCGTCACCTGGGCCACGTTCGCGCCTTGCTTCCTGTGGATCTTCCTGGGCGCGCCTTACGTCGAGTGGCTGCGCGGGCGTCGAGGTCTGGCCGACGCGCTTGCTGGCGTCAGCTCGGCGGTTGTCGGAGTACTCGTTCACCTGGCGCTCTGGTTCGCGCACCACACACTCTTCGCCGACGTCGCCCGGTGGACGGTCCTCGAGATCGAGGTTCCCGTCCTCGCGTCGATCCGTCCCGTCGCGGTGGTCCTTGCGCTGGCGTGTGCTCTGTGCCTTTTCCGTTTGCGCTGGGGCGTGCCGGCAACGCTCCTTCTCGGGGCGCTGGGCGGGACCTTCTGGCAACTTCTTGCTGCTTGAGCAGCCAGTGTCTCTGCGCGACACGCCATCGCGGTCTGTCCTCGAGCCGTGAATCCATGAGATCCTGTGCCCGAAGTCCGGTGGGATCCGCTGACGCTGCGGAGACGCACTCGGATCGGAGAAGGAGAACGGCATGGCCAAGAAGCGTGAGTTCGACCTCGTCTTGTGGGGTGCCAGCGGTTTCACCGGCGCGCTGGTGGCCGAAGTACTGCAGCGGCGCTGCCACGAGGAAGGCGTTCGTTGGGCTCTGGGCGGACGGAACGAGAAGAAGCTCTCGGCGGTCCGCGAGCGGATTGGCGCTCCTGACCTGCCTCTGGTTCTCGGTGACGGTGAGGATGCGGAGTCGCTGGCCGCGATGGCGGGTCGCACCCGCGTTGTCTGCACGACCGTCGGTCCCTACGCCAAGTACGGATCAAAGCTCGTCGAAGCCTGCGTAGAGGCTGGCACCGACTACTGCGATCTGACGGGCGAGGTGCACTGGATCCGTCAGATGATCGATGCCCACGAGACGACGGCGAGAGAGACCGGGGCGCGGATCGTTCCGACGTGCGGCTTCGACTCGATTCCTTCGGACATCGGGGTCTTCGCGGTGCAGGGAGAGATGCGGCGACGCTACGACGTTCTGAGCCCCTTTGTGAGGTGCGGTGTTGCCGACTTCAAGGGCGGCCTGAGTGGGGGAACGCTTGCCAGCATGCTGAACATGATGGAAACAGCCGGCAAGGATCGCTCGGTCCGCCGGCTGATGGCGGATCCCTACGCGCTCGATCCCGAGGGCACTCCCGAGGGGAAGGACTCCAGGGACCAGGCATGGCCTCGCTATGACGCAGCGTTGGGCCAGTGGACAGCTCCCTTCGTCATGGCCGCGATCAACACGCGCGTCGTACGGCGTTCGAAGGCGCTGCTGGAGTACGGCGACGACTTTCGCTACGAGGAGTCGATGCTGATGGGCTCCGGCCCGTTCGGCGCCGCTCGCGCCACGAGCGTATCGGCTGGAATGGGTGCGGGATTGGGCGCGCTGGCAGTGCCGCCCCTTCGGTGGATGGCGATGTTCTGGCTCCCCGAGCCGGGTGAGGGGCCGACACCCGAGCAGCAGCGCAACGGCTTCTGGGAGCTTCGGTTCCGCGCCGACGGCCCGGAAGACGTGCCTTCCCTCGACGCCAAGCTCACCGGCGATCGAGATCCCGGATATGGCTCGACCTCGAAGATGCTGGCAGAGAGTGCGCTCTCCCTGGCGGTCGATTCGCC
>JBCCLJ010000049.1:0-35259 GCA_039026915.1 Acidobacteriota bacterium | reverse complement strand
GCTTCCGGAAGATCGACGAAGAAGATCTCGTCGAAGCGCCCCCGTCGCAGAAACTCGGGCGGCAGCTTGGTGACGTCGTTGGACGTCGCCATCAGGAAGACGGGCGCCGGTCGCTCCTGCATCCAGGTGAGCAGCGTGCCGAGAATGCGCTGCGACAGACCGTCGTCGGACGTTCCAGAGCCCGAGGCGATTGCCTTCTCGATCTCGTCGACCCAGAGCACGGCGGGAGCCATCGCCTGAGCGGTCTGAAGGCTGCGTCGCAAGTTGGCTTCACTCTCGCCGACGTACTTGTCGTAGAGACGCCCGGGATCGAGCCGCAGAAGAGGCAGCTCCCACTCTCCTGCGAGGGCACGACAGGCGAGGCTCTTACCGGTCCCCGGAATGCCGACCAGCAGAACGCCCTTCGGAGGTTCCAAGCCGAAGCGTGAGGCGGCCTCGCCGAAAGCGTCCTTGCGCTTGCTCGCCCAGCTCTTGAGACTGCCAGCGCCGCCGATGACGTCCATCCCCTCGAGCGGCTCGATCCACTCGAGGCGCGCATCGTCTCTCAGGCGGCGCTGCTTCCCCCGCCGCACCTCCGGCACGTCGTCGCCACCGAGAGCACTGTCCGAGAGGGCGGCCTGGTAGAGGACGCGGCGGGCCTCCTGCACGTGGAGACCAGTCAGCGCCTGCGCCATCGACGCGTACTCCGGCGGACTCAGTTGCACGCTCGTGCGGCGTTGAGTCTCGAGCTCGCGGGCCGTGCGTCGCACCAGCTCCTCGAGCTCGTCGCGACTCGGAAGGGAGACCTGCAGCCGCGCTGCCTGGGAGACCAGCTCTTTCGGCAAGGTGACGTCGACTCCGCAAAGGAGCAGCGAGCTGGCCTTCTCGCTGAATCTGGACTCGCTCTCGCGTAGGAGTCGCAAGACCTCCGGGCGTTCGAAGAACGGCTGCAGATCCTTCAAAAGCACGAGCAGATCGCCAGGCATCGTCAAGACGCGCTCGAGCGCGACCGCTGGGTCCTGGGTATCTGGAATGCTCCCCCCGGCGCGCCGCATGAGCCCCTGCGTCGAAGTCCACTCGAGCAGCGGGTAGGAGAGGTCGACAGCCACCTGCTGCGCCAGGCGCTCGACTTTGGACTCGTCGACCGATTCGATGACGACCAGCGGGTAGCGGGAGAGCACGAGCAGAGTCAGCTCGTGGCGGAGATCCGGACAGACGCTAGCGACCTGCATTCCCACTCGCGGCGGGGGCCGCCACCGGGAAGGAGCGAGCCCAGTCACGCAGTCCCGGATAGCGATCGAAGAGCAGGGCCGCGCGGAGCTCGCCCCCCTGCTTGCGGCTCAGTTGCATCAGCCGCTTCACCGCCTTGCGACCGTCCTTTTCGACCATGATGCGTGCGCCGTTGTGCAGTTTGGCTTGGAACCAGAGCCATCGGCGCACGTCTTCCTCCGAGCCCAGGGCGAGCAGCGGCGAGTAGTCACCCAGCTGACCACCGCTGCGACCGAGGCGCTGTTCCATGCGCGCATACATGTCGCCGATCTCGGGCATTCTCTGCGTCTCGTGCGTCGAAAAGACCACGTTGGCCGCAACGTGGGCCATCAGATCGCCGATCCAAGCCTGATCGCCGAGCAGGCCGGCACGCTGGGTGAAGCCGCGCGCGGCCTCCGACTGCAGCAGTACGTCTCCAAGCGAGAGCGTGGCTGCATGCTCGGCGGTTCCGACCACGGGCCGTCCAGCGATCATCGGCAGCGTCTCGACACCGAGAACGCGTTTCCACATGCGCACCGTCAGGTCGTCGCCCAGGGCGGGAGCGAGAACGATGTTGGGCCCGATGCGCAGAGGAAAGCCGTACGGTGTGGAGTAGCCGGCCCGCCGCCAGAGATCGCGATCGAGGACGAAGATCGCCGTCGGTACCGGAACCTCACTCCACTTGTTGAAGTAGGTCGTCAACAGCTCGAGGCGACGCAGAACCCAGTGAGCGCGGTCGAGAGCGCCGTTGCCGTAGCGAACGGCACACCCCTGCCCGTAGAGCGTGACGAGCTCCTGAAACTGGTCCGGACTCTCCTTGAGATCGGGCTCGATCAGCTCGACCTGGCTGGCTGCAGGAGCTGCAGCAGCCAGGAGCACGAGAGTTGCCAAGAGGGCACAGCGATACGGCTTGCTCGTCACGACGCCGATTGTACCGCCTCGAGCACGCGAAGTATCTCTCGTGTTTTCAAGCCTTTAGAGAACCGCTGAGCGCGGCCGCCTTATGATCGACGTTCGCCCGCAAAGAAACCTGAGGAGTCTCCTATGCCCGGTCCCCTGGACGGAATCCGGATCATCGACCTGACCGCCGTGGTCTCAGGCCCCCTCGCCACGCTGCAGCTCGCCGACCAGGGAGCCGACGTGATCAAGGTCGAACCGACCGTCGTCGGTGACCTGACCCGGCCTATGGGGACCCAGCGCAACGAGACCAGCGCCATCTTCGCGTCGCTGAATCGCAACAAGCGCTCGCTGGCGATCGACCTGCGGCAGAGCGCCGGGCGAGAGCTCCTGCTGGAGCTCGCGGGCACCGCCGACGTCTTCATTCAGAACTTCCGGGCCGGCGCGATCGATCGCATGGGCCTCGGCGAAGCGGCGGTGCGCGAGCGCAGCCCTGACGTCGTCTACGTCTCGATCGCCGGCTTCGGCCATTCGGGACCGTTCAGCGGACGAGGCGTCTACGACCCTCTGATCCAGGCCGCTTCCGGCATGGCGCACGCGCAGGGACAGGCTCCCGGCGGCAGCGGTGATCCGCGGCTGGTGCACTCCATCGTCTGCGACAAGGTGACCGCTCTGACCGCAAGCCAGGCGATCACCGCGGCGCTCTTTGCCCGCGAGCGCGGGGCCGGCGGCCAGCACGTGCGCCTCTCGATGCTCGACGCGGCGATCGCCTTTCACTGGTCCGACATGATGTGGCGTCAGACCTTCCTCGGCGAGGACGTCACCGTGACGCCGGACCTCGCCGACAGCTTCTATCTCACCCGAACGCTCGACGGCTGGGTCATTTGTGTCGCCGGCACCGACGCCGCTTTCGGGCTCTTCTGCGACGCCGTCGAGCGCCCCGACCTCAAAGAAGACCCGCGCTTCGCGACGCTGCTCGACCGGATGATGCGACCCGGCGAGTTCCGCGCCGAGGTCGAAGGCATTCTCGGCAACTACGAGAGCGACGCTCTCTGTGCACTCCTGGACGAGGCCGGCGTGCCGTGCGCGAAGGTGAATTCCCTCGACGACCTGCTCACCGACCCTCAGGTCGAGCACAACGGACTGCTGCAAGAGGTCGACCACCCGATGGGCGGACGGATGCGCGTGCCCGGCAGTCCCGTGCACTTCGAGCAGACGCCCACCCGGATGCACTGGCAGTCGCCACGACTCGGCGAGCACACCGGCGAGCTTCTCGACGAGCTCGGTCGCGCGGCGGACTACGAAGAGTTGAAAAAGAGCGGCGTCCTGCTCTGAAGCGACCCGCAGGGACTACACTTGCGGGGACCCTGCGACCGAGCGGAGACGAACGTGACCGAGACCAGAACAGATCCCAAAGCCTTCGTCGACGGCCTCGTCGACGAGATGAAACAGCTCTTCGATCGTCTCGAAGAGGGAGAAACGCTCGAAGCGGAATCCGGCGGAGACGTTGCCATGGTGACGCTGCTCAAGCTGGCCCTGGAGAGCGAGCTCGAAGCCGCTGAGCTCGCCGGATCGTGGATCGCTTCGACGCCCGAGCCCGACGTGAAGTCCATGTTCGCGAGGCAAGCCGCCGACGAGATGAAGCACTACGAGATGATCCGCGATCGCCTGCTCGAGCTCGGTGAAAGTGAAGAATCTCTGCGCCCGAGCCCGACGCGCAGCGCTCTCTACCAGTATCTCCAGACGCTGCGCACGACGCCGGAGCGGATCGCTGCGGGGCCCTTCGCGCGCGAAGCGGTCGCCGAGGTCCGCAACCAGCAGTTCATCGACTTCTGCGAGGAGAGCGGTGACGCCGAAACGCTGCGTATCTACACAGAGGTCATCCAGCCGGAAGAGATCGAGCACAATCGTCTCGGACGCGAGCTGCTCGAGCGCTATGCCGTGACCCCGAGCGAGCAAAGCGCCGCCGCCACGGCGATGCGGGCATCGCTCGCCATTGCCGAAGAGCTCAGCTCCCTCACGGAGGCGACGACGGGTCTCTCTCCGATCCCCGTCTCATAGTCCCGTTCCCATGAGCTCGCCGTCCTGATCTTCGCTGTGCGAAGCCTCTTTCAGCGAGATCAGGAGGCGGCAGCGACGAGGCGGGAAACCAGTTCGTCGACGTCCTCCTCGGCGAGCGAGCAGAACGCGATGCGCAGGTAGCGATCGCCGATGGAGACGAGGCCGACGTCGCTCTCCTCGATCAGACGGAGACGCAGCTCGCCGGCGTCGAGGCTCTCGTCGAGCTCGATCAGAGCGAAGGCTCCGGCGTTGGCCGGCAGCGGGCGCAAGCGACCCTTGCTGTCCGTCGCCGCTCGTTCGAGCGCCTCAGCGAGGCGAGCCCGCCGCCGTCCGAGGAGAGCACGGATCTCCTCCACTTCCTCGCCGATCTCCGCGTTGCGCAGCGCCTGCAGCAGCACCACCTGCGACAGCGCCGCCGGCGAACCGACACCGGAGCGGATGAGACCGCGCAGCTTGTTGTCGAGAGCGTCTGCGACTGGGTTGCCGGCGGCGAACGGCAGCGTCAGAAAACCGACGCGGCCGCCGAAGAGCAGGAACTCCTTGGTGCTCCCGGCCAAGCGAATCGGCAACAGGTTGTCGTGCTGGCCGATCAGATCCCAGAACATCGACGCGGCGGGAATCTGGGCGTCGTAGACCAGCCCTGCGTAGGCGTCGTCACAGACGACCACAACGGGGCGGTCAGCCGCCGCCGCTACGAGGCTCTCAGCCAGCACCCCCCGTTCGCTGACGGTCGGCATGTACCCGCCCGGGTTCGACGGCAAGTTGAGGATCGCGATCGCTGGAGTCCCGGCGGGCAGTGCGGCGATCGCCTCGGCGATTGCCTCGGGCCGCCAGTCGAAGCGGTCCTCGGCAGGTTTGCGGTAGGCGTCGACAGAGATCATGCGGGCACCGCGTCGCAGGCCGAAGACCTGGCGGTAGTTGCCCCAGCTCGGCTGCGGCACGACCACGGGCGTGCCCTCACCGGCAAAGAGATCGGCGACCAGCGCCAGGCCGTGAGTCAGGCCGATCGTCACCAGCGGCGGCGAGAGCTCGTTCACGCCCTCGGGGCGCTGCCATCGCTCCCAGCGGGTTCGCAGCTCGTCGAGGCCGCCGATCGGCGAGTAGAGGAGCGCCTTGTTGCGGTCTTCGTCGTTCAGCCGCAGCGAGTCCTCGATCGCGTCGAGCCGCAGTACGGAGCCGGCTCCGTCGGTGATCTGCCCGATCGTCGCGTTGTAGCGGGTTCCCTTCGCCTGGGCCGCCTGGAAGGGGATGTCGGGCGGATAGACGACGTCTCGTCCCAGCGCCGAGAGAGCAGCCCAGACTCCCGGCGCGTTCTCTTTCAACGTCGCGTTGATGCGTTCCAGCTCGCTCATTTTCACCCCCGGATTCAGTGGAATCCTAGGCGATCCCAGAGCCTCAAAGCTACGCCGAACCGCCCTCCCAGACACTCCGAGTCGCTGCTAAGCTCTTCCGGTCCGACGCGCACGCCGAGCCTAACGAAACGACCGCCGGCGCGTTACGACGAGCGCTCTGCCTCATCGACGCGAAGCGCGCCGGAAAAGAGAAACGATCCCCGTGGACGACGCCTGTCACAGCGCGTACGACGCTCCACGTTTTCAACAGGAGTTCCCCTGTGCAGCAGTTTCATGCATTGACCGACGAGTACGGCCCCGAGAAGGTCGTCTACCTCTACGAGCCGCGAAGCGGCATGAAGGGCATCGTCGTCGTCGACAACATCGCGGCCGGGCCGGCCATCGGGGGCATCCGCATGGCACCCGACGTCACGACCGACGAGGTCTTTCGACTGGCTCGCGCCATGACCTGGAAGAACGCTCTCGCCGGACTTCGCCACGGCGGCGGCAAGGCGGGAATCCTGGCCGATCCCAAGGCGCCCAACAAGGAGCAGCTCATCCGTCACTTCGCACAGGCGATCGAGCACCTGCACGGCTACATTCCGGGGCCCGACATGGGCACCGACGAAACCGCGATGGCGTGGGTACGCGACGAGATCGGTCGCTCCGTCGGTCTGTCGAAGGTTCTCGGCGGCATCCCTCTCGACCAGGTCGGCGCTACCGGCTTCGGCATCGCCATCTGCGGCGAGGTCGCCCAGGAGTTCTGCGACCTGCAGCTCGAGGGCGCACGCATCTGCATCCAGGGCTTCGGCAACGTCGGTCAGCACGCGGCCCGTTTCCTCGTCGAACGAGGAGCCGTTCTGACGACGGCCGTCGATCTCGACGGCACCCTGCACGACCCCGACGGCATCGACGTCGATGAGCTCGTGCGACTCAAGAACGAGACCGGCAAGGTCACGGTCTACGAGAGCGGACAGAAGCTGACGGGCGATGCCTTCATCGACCTCGACTACGACGTGTTCGTGCCGGCGGCGCGCCCCGACGTCATCGACGAGCGGAACGCACCGCGTCTCAAGTGCAAGTGCATCCTCCAAGGAGCCAACATCCCGGTCACGGGCAAGGCGGAGCGCATCCTTCACGACCGCGGCATCCTCTCGGTGCCGGACTTCGTCGCCAACGCCGGCGGCGTCATCTGCGCGGCCGTCGAGTACCAGGGCGGTACGCAGAAGCAGGCGTTCGAGACGATCGAAGAGAAGATTCGCGAGAACACGCGCGAGATTCTCGAACTCTCCAAGACGCACCATCAGATGCCGGCCGAAGCGGCACTGTCGCTGGCCAAGCAGCGCGTTGGCGAGGCCATGGCCTATCGGCGCTGAAGGCGGTAGCGTGACGCGACTCTCGACCGACACTCTCTGGAGAACGCCATGAGCATGGTTCATGTCTTCGCAGGCAGCACGCTCGACCGTCGCGGCAACGCGCGGCGCGATCCGTCCTGGTTCGAAGAGGCGTACGAAAGAGGTCGCTACCTCGTGGTCTGGGAGTCGCAGGCGCTGATCACCGCGAACGGCCCGGGTGCACCCCGCGCGCTGAGCTCGAGCGAGGCTCAGGCTCACCTGGCGGACGAAACCGCACGACGCTCTCTCGTCTTCCTCGGCGTCGATCGCCAGGACACGCCCTACTTCGCCTTCGACGTCAGCCATCTCTCGGAGGATCCGCCGCAGCTCGTGCACGACGGCGAGTTCGCGGACCTTCGGCAGGTGGCATCGATCGTCGAGGGCGAGGATGCGGCACGCATGGCCTACGCGAGAGCGATGATGCGGTGGCACCGCCAGCATCGCTACTGCGGCGTCTGCGGAGACGAGAACGAGGTTCGCAACAGCGGCCATTCGATGCGCTGCGAGAGCTGCGGCGCCGATCACTTTCCGCGAACGGATCCTGCGGTCATCATGCTCGTCCACGACGGCGAGGGCCGCTGTCTGCTCGGCCGCCAGGCGTCTTGGCCGCCCGGAGTCCTCTCGACGCTTGCCGGCTTCGTGGAGCCGGGCGAGTCTCTGGAAGAGGCCGTCATTCGTGAAGTCTGGGAAGAGACCGGCATCGAGGTACACGAAGCCCGCTACCACTCCTCACAGCCGTGGCCCTTCCCCAGTTCGATCATGCTCGGCTTCCATGCGCGAGGGACCTTCGCGGAGCCGAAGGTCGATCAGGTCGAACTCGAGCAGGCCGTCTGGCTGGAGCGCGGCCAGCTGCTCGAGTTGCAGGCGCGCCGTGAGGTCCGCTTCCCGCCGCCGATGTCGATCGCCCGCCAGCTCCTCGAGGCCTGGCTGGCGGAGACGAACCGCTGAGCCAAGGCGCCCGGAGAGCCGTCGGGGCGGGCCTCGTCCTGATCGCGCTCGCCTACGCGGCGTGGTTCCTCCTGGGCGCGCCTCCCGCCGAAGAGCCGCCGCAGCTCGTGGCGATCGTCTCGCCGCCCGAGGGCGAGTGGCGCATCGTCGAGATCGACGGCGCCATCGGGGTCGAGGCGGGAGGCGCAGCCGTGCTCTGCCAACAGGGAAAAGCGGAGCGCCGCGCCGTCACAGCTTCGGAAGGATTCGCGCCAAAGCTCCGTCTGGGAACCAGCGCCGACGGCGTGAACGTGCTCGAGTTCGAGGTGGGCTTCCGCCGGGGCGGTGACATCGATCGTTTCAGCAATCGCAACGGCGTGGCGATCCCGGCGCAGGGGCAGCACCCGGTCGGCTCGCCGGCGCAGTCGGCACGATCCGGCAGCTGGTCCTGGCAGGAACGTCGTCTGAAGGGAGGCGTGAGCTCACGCTCGGACCCTGCCGACGTCTCAGGAAGCGCTCCGGCGACCTCCTTCGAGATCGCCGGGGAGTTCCTTTCGCCGACCGAGGCGACGGGCACCTGGAGCTTCCAGGAGGTCGCGGGACTCGGTTCCTGCTGGAGTCGTGCTCAGGGCAGCGGCACGTGGCGCGCCGTGGCCCCCACACCCAGTCGCTCCGGCACGAGCGAGGCACAATAGCGACATGGTCGAGGAGAAATCCCTTCACGCCGTGCCTGCCGAAGCGCGTCCTGGCGAGGGCTGGACGGACCGTGTCACAAGCGCCGACGACGCCCCTCACACCTTTCCCTGCGAGTCGTGCGGAGACGATCAGGAGTTCTACATCGGCCACGACAGTTTGCGATGCCCGTCGTGTGGTTTCGTCAAGGAGATTCCGCTCGACGAAGACGTGGAGATCGAGGAGCGCGACTACCACGTCACACTGCGCGCTCTCGCGGAGCGCATCGAGCCCGACGCGGCGGCCGAAGGCGTCACGGTGCGCTGCGACTCCTGCTCCGCGGAGGTGTTCTTCGAGGGCGCTGTGACCTCGACCGAGTGCGCGTACTGCGGTACGCCCATTCAGCGCGCTGGCGTACACACTTCCGACGGACGGATTCCAGTCGACGGCGTGATTCCGTTCGCCGTCGACCGGGACAAGGCCAGGGCCAGCCTGCGCCGGTGGATGTCGAAGCTCTGGTTCGCACCGAGCAAGTTCAAGAAGCAGGCAAAGCTCGGTCGTTTCGAGGGCGTCTACCTGCCTTACTGGACCTTCGACACGATGACCTTCTGTCAGTGGTCGGGACGCCGCGGCGATCACTACACGGAAACCCGCGGCAGCGGCGACAATCGCCGGACCGTGCGCAAGACGCGCTGGTCGAGGCGCTCGGGCAGCTTCCAGCGCTTCTTCGACGACGTCCTGACCCTGGCAGCGACGAACGTTCCGACGCACCTGCTGCGCAAGCTCGAGCCCTGGCCGCTGACCAAGCTCGTCCCCTTTCGACCGGAGTACCTCGCCGGTCTCCAGGCACGCACCTACGACACGAAGCTCGAGAACGGCTTCGACGTCGCCCAGGACCGCATCCGCGCCGCCCTCCATGCCGACGTTCGTGCCCGCATCGGAGGCGACGTGCAGCGCGTCGATCAACTCGACGCGCGACACGACGCCATCACCTTCAAGCACATCCTGCTGCCGCTGTGGCTCCTGACCTACCGCTACTCCGGCAAGACGTACCAGGTGGTCGTCAACGCGGAGACGGCGGAGGTCTACGGCGAGCGCCCCTGGAGCTGGCTGAAGATCCTGTTCACCGCGTTCTGCGCAGGACTGGTGCTTCTCTTCGTCGCCTGGATCTCGAACTAGGCTTCGCTCGGGTCGAGACCGAGTGCCACCGAGCCCGAGAACCGCACCTGACGCCTCTTCGGGAGCGGGTGGAACGATCCCGCCTGGACGTCGCGCCAGAGCTGTTCGAGTCCGAAGTCGCGGTAGAAGCTGCGGCCCCCCGCCGCTTCGACGGCGGCTGCGGTCGCGCGCTGCGCCGCCTCGATCGCGAGGGTCTTGCGCACCAGCGCCGCGTTGGCCCGCTCGAGGCTGTTGGTGAAGTGGCCTTCCTGAGCGTTGTCGATCAGGCTCTCCAGCGCGATGCGAGCCGCCGTCAGCTCGTTCTCCAGATCGCCGTGCGCATCGCAGAGACGCCCAGCGTCGCCGCGGGCACTCGCCCGGGCCAGCTCGGCCGCGCGTTCGGCGATGCCGACGTAGACAGAGCTGATGATCGGCAGAGCGACGGTGAGTACGGTGTTCCAGACGGGATGCCACTCGCCTCGCGGACGCCGCAGACCCACCGAGCCCTCGGGAACGAAGACCTCGTTGAGCACGACGGTCTGCGACCCGGTGCCGCGCATGCCGACGACGTCCCAGTCGTCTTCGAGAGAAACGCCCCCGGCAGAGAGCGACACCGGAAAGTGCAACACCTGCCATCCCTCGTCCGGGTCTTCGTACGGCGCGCTCGTCACCAGGACGTCGCCAGCGGGCGAGCCGCTGGCGAAGACTTTGCGCGCCGTGACCTTGAAGCCGCCTTCGACCGCTTCGACGGTTCCGTTGGAGGAAAGCCAGTCCGTTCCGCCCGTGCTGACCAGCACGATGTCCTCGCGCGCCACGCGCTCGAGCACCGCCTGCCCCGGTCCGCCCTGACGGTGGCTCCAGAGCTGGGCCGCCACGACGTGCTGGTGCATGCTGAGGGCGAGCGCTGTCGACGGGCAGCCCTGAGCGAGGGTTCGCAGCACGCTGCACACCGTCGAGTAGCTGGCGCCGTCGCCTCCCATTTCGGTCGGAACGGCCATGGCTAGAGCGCCCTGTTCGCGCAGGACGTCGAAGTTGGCGTGAACGAACTCGCCGCTGGCATCCGTCGCCGCCGCGTCCGCGGCGAAACCGCGAGCGAGCCGACGGGCGCGAGCATCCCAGTCTCGGGGTGAGCCGGCCCGGTCCGTCGGGTTCGAAGTCGTCGTCTTGTGTTCGAGAATCGTCATCTTGGTCTCCCTTCGGTCCCCTGAACGAAAAGGACGAAGAGAACCGCCACGAGTTCCTCTACGCCGTCGCGCGCCCCGGACGGTCGCGCTCGTAAGTCGAACGCACCCACTGCACCCCGGGGTGGTCCTCGAAGCGAGCGACGTACCGGCGGACGGTCTCGGGGCGCGGACTCGGCCGCTTCATGTCGGGGTGCTCGGGTCCCGCGATCGGCGCCAGCAGCGCGGCACAGGTCAGATCGGCGACCGTGAAGGAATCACCGACGAGGTAGCCGGTCGCCGCGCTGCGTTCCGCCACTTCATCGAGAGCCGCGACGGCCACCTGCTCGCAGCGCGCCACGTGATCGCGATCGTTCGTCTGGTAGGCGGCCCGCACCTTGCCTCGTGCCAGCGGGAAGATCATGCGGTAGAGGAACCGGCGCGCGGCCGGCTGAGGTGAGCCGAACATCTTGGCGACGTAGGCGGACTCGTTCATGAGCACCGAAAAGAGAGCCGTGCGCGTCGCCGGTCCCACCTCGTCGTCGAAACGCTTCTGCAGTTCGAGCGCCTCGCGCCGCTGCGCGGCATCGGTGGGCAGGAGGGAAGGCTCGGGGTAGTCCGCTTCCAGGCGCTCGAGAATGGCGGCCGAACCGCTGACCACATCACCGTCCAGCGCCAGCACGGGCGTCGAGCTCTGGCCAGAGAGCTTCTCGATCGCCCGGGCGTGCGGTCCCGGCAGGTAGTGCTCGCGGCGATGGGCGATCCCCTTCCAGTCGAGAGCCCAGCGGACCTTCTCGTTGTAGTGGGAAATCGGGAACTGGTGCAAGACGACGTTTCTCGAGGCACTCATGGCTCGACCCTCCATTACATGACACTCATCATGCTATATGCCATTACAGTCGTCATGCAATACTCCGAACAAGGAGACTCTCCGTGCGCTACCCGAAAGAACACCGTGAAGAGAAACGCCGAGAGATCTTGCGCTCCGCCGCCCGCCTCTTTCGCGAGCGCGGCTACGACGGCACCGGAATCGACATGATCATGGAAGCGTGCGGACTGACCCGCGGCGGCTTCTACGGCTACTTCGAGTCCAAGGAACGGCTCTTCGCCGAGATCATGGACGGCGAGCACGACTTCATCGTTCGGCTCGAAAACCGCGACGGCGAGACCCTGGCCGAGCTGAGGGAGCAGGCGTTGGAGGTCATCGGTGGCTATCTCGCACCAGAGAACCGCGAGGGCGTCGTGCGCGGCTGCTCGATCGCGGCCCTTTCTCTCGACGTCGGCCGCCACGAAGCGGCGGGCGAGTCCTACGGCAACGCCGTGCGGAAGCTCGCCGAGGAGCTGGGCAAGGGTGTTGCACGTTCGCAGACTCCGGACGGTCGGGCCCTGGCAAGCATCGCGCTGTGCGTCGGAGCGCTGCTCGTCTCTCAGGCCGTGACCGACGACGAGCTCGCGGACGACATGGAGTCCGCGGCTCTCCAGGCCTGTCGTCGGTTGCTCGAAGGTATACCGCTCTCTTGACGATCCCTCCACGCGGACGATCGCTTGAGTCCTCGTCACCCGCTCGGCTAACCTTCACACCATGAGTGACTTGCCTCCCGACGGCCTGTTTGGCCGCATCGCCGTCCACTACGGCCTGATCACTCGCGAACAGCTCGCCGAGGCGACGCGGATTCAGTCGCGCGAAGGAAGCATTCGTCCTCTGGGCCAGATCTTCGTCGACGAAGGCTGGATCGACGACGCTCGACGCATGCAGCTCCTCAAAGTCCAGCGGGAGTACATCGCCAAGGAGGCCGCCGCAGCGCCGGCGGCACCGGCGCCGGCAGCCATTCCCGCTCCTCCCGCCAGCCCACCGACGCCCGGACCAACGCTGACGGCTTCCGAAGAAGTTCTGCCGTCCATCGGAGAAGAGCTGACCGAGGGCGCACCGGCTCCGGCACTCGATCTCGGATCACCCACGCCGTCCCCCGCCGCGGCCCCGACGCCGGCAGCGTCGACGCCCTCCAACGTTTCCCCGCCGCGCAACGCTGGCGAGCCGCGGTCCCTCCTCGAGATCCTCGAGCACGCGGTCGCTGCCGGTGCCAGCGACGTGCACCTCCATAGCGGCGCCACCGTTCGGCTTCGGCAGTCCGGCGTGCTGAAGGAGCTGTCGAGTGACCGGCTCGAAGAATCGATGGTGCAGGCTCACCTCGACGGACTGCTCTCGGACGAGCACCTGCAGCAACTTGCCGACGCCGGTCAGGTCGACGGTGCCTACTCGCTGCCCGGCGTGGGCCGCTTTCGCATCAACGCCTACCGTCAGCAGCACGGCGTCGACGCGGTGCTGCGCATCATTCCCGCTTCGCCGCCGACGCTCGCCGAGCTCAACCTGCCCCAGCAGTTGGCTCAGTTCACCAACTACCACCAGGGCCTCGTCCTGGTCACCGGCCCCGCGGGCTGCGGCAAGAGCGCAACGATGGCCGCGCTCATCAACCTGGTGAACGAGGAGCGGCTCGAGCACGTGATCACCGGCGAAGATCCGATCGAGATCATCCACCCGTCGAAGAGCTGCCTGGTCAATCAGCGACAGGTCGGAACCCACAGCGACAGCTTTGCCAAGGTGTTGCGCGCTGCCCTGCGGGAGGACCCCGACGTCATCGCTCTCGGTGACCTGCGCGACCTGGAGACGATCTCGCTGGCCCTCTCCGCGGCTGAAACCGGTCACCTGGTCTTCGCCACGATGCATACCGGCTCGGCAACGCAGACGGTGAATCGCCTGATCGGCGCCTTCCCGCCAACGCAGCAGGATCAGATTCGCGTCATGGTCTCGGAGTCGCTGCGCGCCATCATCTCGCAGCGGCTCGTCGCGAAGTCCGACGGCAGCGGGCGAGTGCCGGCGCTCGAGATCCTGGTCGCCAATCGCGCCGTCGGCAACCTGATCCGCGAGAACAAGACCTTCCAGATCGAGTCGATCATGCAGACCGGCTCGGCCCAGGGCATGCTCTTACTCGACGCCTCGCTCAAGAAGCTCGTCGCCGAAGGGACGATCACCGAAGAGGAGGCGGCGCGGCACCGCCCGTCCTGACGCACATGGCCAAGCTCTACGAGTACTTCAAACAGCTCACCGACGAAGGCGGCTCCGACCTGCACTTCGCCGCCGGCCTCGAACCGCGCCTGCGAACCCACGGCGATCTGAAGGCGATGCAGGGCCGCCCGGCGCTCGACGGCGACCAGCTCGACGCCCTCCTCCGGGAGATCGCCGCGCCCGAGCAGTGGCAGGTCTTCGAGGACTCCGGAGATCTCGATTTCGCGATCGGCGTTCCAGGCGTCGCTCGCGTTCGCGCCAACTACTTCCGCCAGGAGCGCGGCTCCGCCGCGGTCTTCCGCATCATCCCCGAGAAGATCCCAGCTCTCGAGGATCTCGGCGCTCCGGAGGCTGTTGCCAACTTGGCCGACCTCCAGCGTGGTCTGGTGCTGGTGACGGGGCCGACGGGCTCCGGCAAGTCGACGACGCTCGCTGCGATCATCGACCGCATCAACCGCAACCTGACGAAGCACATCGTCACGATCGAAGACCCGGTCGAGTTCGTGCACACCGGTCGCCAGTCGATCATCTCGCATCGCGAAGTGGGGGAGCACACCGACAGCTTCCGCGAAGGCCTGAAAGCCGCGATTCGCCAGGACGCCGACGTCATCCTGGTCGGCGAGCTTCGCGACCTCGAGACGATCTCGCTCGCGATCACCGCGGCCGAAATGGGCTCGCTGGTCTTCGGCACCCTGCATACGAACAGCGCGCCCAAGACGGTCGACCGACTCATCGACGTCTTCCCGTCCGACGAGCAAGCGCAGGTGCGTCTGTCGCTGTCGGAGTCTCTTGCTGCAGTCGTCGCTCAGCTCCTGCTGCCGACTGCTGACGGCAAGGGCCGGGTCGCGGTGCACGAGATCCTGCTGCGCGCCAAGGGCCTGGGCAACATCATCCGCGAAGGCAACACGCCGATGATCGCTTCCGTCATCCAGGGCGGACGCGGACTCGGCATGCAGGCGATGGACGACGCGCTGCTCGAGTGCGTGAAGAACGGCAGGATCACGGCCGAAGACGCACTGCGCAAAGCGACCGATCGGGCGAAGTTCGAAACTCAGCTGCGCTAGGGCTTGCTGAAGAGCCCCTAGTCAGGCGCCGCGTGGAAGGCACGAAGCTCTTCCAACAGCGGGTCCGGCGGCTCCTCGCCGAGCACGAGCAGGAATTCCTCCACCTCGTGATGCTGCGGCAGTGTGGACAGCTTCCACCACAAAAGGCCCTCGAGCTCTACGGTGCTCGAGGCGACGGCCTCGCGTAGGGAGCGCACGGCGAGCACGCGCTCACCCGGCACCACGGGCTGCTCCTTCCAGACGACGAGTCGCGAACGCTCTCCCGCACCGGTCACGGCGAAGCCGTCCCCGGCCCAAGGCTCCAGCGTGCCGCCGGCTCGGCGCGTGTAGCCGATCTCGGTGAAGAGGAATGGGCGCCCCTGCAAACCGTCACGTTCCAGAAGCTCCTTGAAGGCTTCGAGCGTCTCGCTCCACGACGCCGCGAAGGTCGTCTCCAGAGCCGGACTGTCGGACGCCAGGGCGAGATCGGAGCGGAGAGGGAAATAGGCGTTGACGCCGATCACGTCGAGCGCGTCCCAGAAGCCCACCTGCTGGTACTGATCGAAGTTCGCCGCGTAGGTCAGGCGTCCCGAGTAGACCTCTCGCACCTGGGCGACGAGGCGACGCCAGTGCGCGTCGATCAGGAGGCGGCGACGATTCACCCACTCGACGTCGCCGCCGTTGGTCACCGCTTGCGCCCAGGCAGTGGTGCTCGCGTCGCGCTCGGCCAGATAGCTCGGGAGGTCTTCACGAGTAGCATCCCAACCCCCAACCCGAGGGCCGAGAACGTCCGCACCTTCCGCCGACAGGGCGCGCTGCTTCACGGCCTCCTGCTTCTCCTGATCGAGGTAGTACTCCTCCAACTCGGGTAGAGCGTCGACCGGACGCGTCGACGTCAGGGAGGAGAGCTCACTGCCCAGTCCGAAGACCTCGACACCGTACTCCTCGGCCTGACGAGCCCAGCCGAGCACGAACTCGCCGTAGCGCTCGAACCAGAGGTCGAGCTCCTCCTCTCTCGGAAGGATCAGCCCGTGCCAGAGAAACTCGTTCCCCGGGATCGCGTGATCGAGCGCGATCCGCGGGATGAGGACGACGCGCAGGCCCTTGCCTCGCGCGCTCTCCATCTCTGCCAACAAATCCCGGTTCTCCTCGGCCGGAGTGAACTCGAGGTCCGCCGAGCTCCAGAGCCCCTGCTGGGCGTAGGTCGTCAGCGAGATCGCGTTGAAGCCGTGGTCGACGAGCGCATCGTGCCAAACGCCGAGATCGGGCTCGTTCACCTGAATGCCGCCGAGGAGAAAATCGGAACTCACCGGCGACGGCGACGGCGCACAGGCGAGCATCACAGCGAGTGTCAGTGCGCCGAAGACTCTCAAAGGAGGCCCCGAACGGAGAGGAAATCCAGGATCGAAGTCCACAGCCGAAGCTTCTCGTCGGTCAGCCGATGATCGCCCCGCGCGTAGAGGACGCAGTCCATCTCCGCGTCGGTCTTCTGGACGAAGTCGAGCACGTCACTCGCCAGCACGGTGTCGTCTTCGAGACCCTGCAGCACGAGGCTCGGCGTCTTGTAGAGCTTCAGAAGATCCTGCATTCGATAGGTGCGCAGGTCTCGCAGGAACTCCCAATCGAGCTCGGCCGTGACGAACTCGCCCTCGAAGGTGATCGTGCCTTTTCGTTTCCACTCGGCGATTCCCTCCGTCCCGGCCCAGCGCTCGAAGGAAGCACCCGCATGGACCGCCGGCGCGATGAGCACGCTGGCGGCGATGCGCCGCGGCTGACGAGCGCAAAGCCACATCGCCGTCGCGGCGCCCATCGACGACCCGAGCAGGATCGTACGCTGCATCGACTTGGGGTCTCGGACGGCGAGAGCGTCGAGCACGGCGCGCAGATCGGTCAGGTTCCGGGTCAGCGTCAGCTCGCTCATCGAGCCGCCGGACTCTCCATGGCCGCGAAAGTCGAACGACGCGAAGCCGAGACCCGCTTCCTGCGACCAGCTGCGGAAGCTGCGCACCTTGTCGCCCTCCTGGGACGATCCGAAGCCGTGCACGAAGACGATCCAGGGACAGCGGTCGCGACCCGCCTGAAAGCGCGCGGCGATCTCGGCCCCGTCGGGTAGCTCGATGCTGAAGAGTTCTCCGTCCATCGGTGCCCAACCGTAGCTAAAACCAGCGCACCGAGGGAGCTTCCTTTCCCTGACATTCCTATGGAAGAATTCCCCTAGAAACAACAGGGAAGGAATCCTCATGGCCCGAGACAACCATCTGCTTCGCGGAACCCTCGACCTGCTGATCCTGAAGTCGCTCTCCTGGGGGCCGCGCCACGGTTACGGCGTCTCCGAGTGGATCGAGGCGGTGACCGACGATGCGCTGAACGTGATGGAAGGCACGATCTACCCGGCGCTTCACAGAATGGAGAAGAAGGGCTGGATCGCTTCGGAGTGGGGCCAGTCGGAGAACAACCGGCGCGCAAAGTACTACGACCTCACGTTGCAGGGCCGCGATCAGCTCCAGCGCGAGGCGCAGCGCTGGCAGACCTACGTCGGTGCCATGAGCAAGGCACTGGCCGCCGGTGCGGCCGCCGCCGCGCCCACCTAGGCCTCTTCGCCCCCGCGGCGCCTTATGCAAATGCCGCTATACTGAGTCGCTGGCTTCTTCGAGCCGGCTTTTTCCTTTCCGCGGGTAACCCGGCCCGCGCGTGTCTCCGCCTCTTCGATGCCCTTCCCCCCGATTCTCCGTCGGCTGCTCGCCGCGCTCGCCCTCCTCCTTTGCAGCGGAGCTGCGACCGCATCGACGGCTCGCGAAGGCCGCCTGGATCTGTCGCTGTGGGACTTCGACAGTTCGGGACCCGCCGCGCTCGTCGGTGAATGGCAGATCTTCCGAGATGCCCTCGGGGTACCGCCGGAAGGCAGCGCTGAACTCGTCGAGCTTCCCGGTTCCTGGGCGACGCCCCCCGGGGTTCCGTTCGCCACGGGGTTCGCCACCTACCGCCTGACGGTCGACCTGGGACCCGAGGCACCTCCGATCCTTGCTCTGCGCATCACGGGCGTGCGCACCGCGTACGAGCTGCGCGTCAACGGCATGCTCTACGGCGGCGTCGGTACCGTCGGTTCGTCCGCCGAAACGTCGATCCCGAAGAGCCGCGAGAGGATCTTCTACATTCCGCGCAACTCGCGCCTCGACCTCGAGCTGCGCGTCTCGAACTACCACTTCCGTACTGGCGGACCCCGACGAGAGCTGGAGCTCGGTCTTCCAGAGCAGCTTAGGCCGACGCTCGGCTTCCGCCTGGCGCGAGCGCTCTTCTTCTTCGGCTGCCTCGGCACACTGGCGCTCTTTCACCTCCTCGTCTTCTTCCTGCGCCGCGACCTGCGCGCGGCGCTGTACTTCGGGATGCTCTCCCTGCTCACGTCAGGTCACCTGCTGGTGGTCGATCACGACATCTTCCAGCTGCTCGTACCCAGCCTCGGATGGCAGCTCGGCCTCCGTCTCGAGTACACCTTCTTCATTCTGATCATGGGCTCGTTCTGGCTCTACCTCGGCGCGCTCTTTCCCACCGAGTTCAAAAGGTCTTCGACGCACACGCTGGCCGCAGCGGCAGCGATGCTCGCTCTCTGCCTCTATCTGGTACCGACCGTTTGGGCTTCGTCAGTGCTACTGCGCGTGGCTCAGGTTCTCCTGCTCGCCAGCGTCCCCTACGCTTCGGCGCGCATCGGCATCGCCGCGCTCTCGGGCCGGACCAACGCGCTGCCTTTCCTCATCGGCGCGGGCGTCTTCATGCTGTGCGGCGTCGTCGACACCCTGACGTCGTTTGCGCCGGACTTTCTCGACCGGGCGCCGCCGCTCACTCCCCTCGGCTTTCTCTTCTTTCTGCTCTCACAGACGATCGCCATGGCGCGCAGCGTCGCGACAGCATTCGGCAACGTCGAGCATCTCTCGCAGCGCCTTCTGAGCTTGGACCGTCTGAAGGACGAGTTTCTCGCCAACACCTCCCACGAACTCCGCACCCCTCTGCACGGCATGGTCGGCGTCGCCGACTCGCTGCGTCGCGGGGCCGAAGGCCCGCTCGGCAGCCCGGTGCGCCGGCAGCTCGGCATGATCGTCGACTCCGGCAACCGGCTTGCCCGCCTCGTCGACGACATTCTCGACCTCTCTTCGATGCGTGCGAGCGAGCTCAAGATCGAGCCGACCCTCTGCTCGGTGCCGGCGAGCGTCGAGGTCGTGTGCACGCTGCTGCGACCGATCGCCGAGGAGAAGGGAATCCAGCTGCGCAATCAAGTTCCCCCTAACTTCGCCGGCGTTCATGCCGACGAAGCGCGGCTCCATCAGATCCTCCACAACCTCATCGGCAACGCGATCAAGTTCACCGACCACGGCGACGTCACGGTGACGGCGAAGGAAGGACGACGCAACGCCCGCATCGAGGTCACGGACACCGGGATCGGCATGACGCGTGAAGAGCAGCGCTACGTCTTCGAGCCCTTCGAGCAGGCGCGCGGCAGCGAGAATCGCCCCCACTCCGGAACCGGCCTGGGGCTGGCGATCGCCCGACAGCTGGCAGAGCTTCACGGCGGCAGGATCACCTGCTCTTCGGTCATCGGCGCGGGCTCGACCTTCACTCTGCAGCTGCCGCTCTCTCACGATGGCCTGCTACCGCAGCCCGTGAGCCCCGACTCGATCCGCGGCGAGAACGTAGGTGACGGCGAGGCCGTCCTCGCTCCCCCCGAAGTCGAACCTCAGGCCGGAAAGAACCAGGGCGCCACCGTTCTGGTGGTTGACGACGACCCCGTCAACCGGACGGTGCTCGTCAACTACCTCGCGACCGACGGCTACAAGGTGCTTGTCGCCAGTAGCGGTAGCGAGGCCCTCGAACTGATGGCCAAGCAGCCCGACGTCGTCGTGCTCGATGTGATGATGCCGCGGATCAGCGGTATCGACGTCTGCAAGAAACTGCGCAAGCGCTACCCCGCCAACGAGCTGCCGATCCTCTTCCTGACGGCGAAGACACGTCCTGGCGACGTCGTCAGCGGCCTCGCGGCGGGAGCCAACGACTACATCTCGAAGCCGGTCAATCGGGAGGAGTTCCTCGCTCGCGTCGAGACACACATCGTGGTCAAGCGTCTCACCGACGAGCGCCTCGAGCTCGAGCAGGCCGTGCACAAGGACCCTCTCACCGGCCTCGCCAACCGGCGCCGTCTCGATGCCGCCATGGCCAAGGGCTACGGCGAAGACGGTGACGACCTCGCCGTGCTCTACATTGACCTCGACGACTTCAAGCGCATCAACGACGACTACGGTCACGACATCGGCGACCGCATTCTGCGCGCCACCGCCGACCGTCTGCGCCAGTCGCTTCGCGACCACGATCTGATCGCACGCGTCGGCGGCGACGAATTCGTCGTCGTTCTCTCCGGCAGCGCCATGGTCGCCGCCGCGAAGGCTGAGAGACTCGAAGCGCTGCTGCGCGAGCCGGTCGAGGCCCTCGGCAGCAGCGTTGCTGTCGGAGCCAGTATCGGCGTCGCAACCCGCAAGGGCGAGGAGACGATCGCCGAGCTGCTCCGCGCGGCGGACGAGGACATGTACCGCGCGAAGCGCGCCAGGGCCGGCAAGGACCAGGGCGCCGCTTAGGTCACGCACTCGCGGCGCGCAGGCCGTCGAAGACCCGTCGGCCTCGCAGCACAGAGGAACTGAAGGACCTCTCCGTCAGCGGATCGGAGCTGGTGGGGATTGGATACGCTCATCCAGTCCCCTCACAACTCGCTGCTTCGCGGAGGTCTCGCTATGCAACGTCTCTGGCGCTCGCTCGTCGTCGCTCTCTCTTTCTTCGTCGCCACCTCGCCGATCGCCGCGCAGGACGCCACCGACTCGGTCGTCGAGATCATGCACAGCTTCGGCGTCGTGCCTGACGTCACCTATCTGCGCGCCGACGGCTACGAATCGAAGCTGGACGTCTACGTCCCGCGCGATCGAAGCACCCGACGACCGACGGTCGTGTACATCCACGGCGGAGGCTGGGTCGGCGGCGACAAGGATGCCAGCACGCTCTCGGTCTTGCCCTACCTCCAGATGGGCTTTGCCGCCGTCAACGTGGAGTACCGACTGGCCGGAGAAGCGCTCGCTCCGGGCGCGGTGGAAGACACGCGCTGCGCGTTGCGCTGGGTCTACCAGAACGCCGAGGAATACGGCTTCGACACCGAGCGCATCGTCGTCACCGGAGCGTCGGCTGGTGGACACCTCTCGCTGACCACCGGCATGCTGACGGCGGAGCGCGGCTTCGACCGCCGTTGCCCGGTGAGGATCCCGCCTACGGACGGACGTGGACGCGCCGACACGGAGCCGGTCGAGATGCCGGTGGCCGCCATCGTCAACTGGTTCGGTATTACCGACGTCCCCGACCTTCTCGAGGGCGAGAATGCCAAGACCTACGCCGTGGCGTGGATGGGCTCTCTCCCGAACCGCAAGGAGCTCGGTGACGAGCTCTCGCCACTCACCATGGTGAACAGCGAAAGCAATCCGCCCGTTCTCACCCTGCACGGTGACGCCGACCTGATCGTGCCGTATGCGCACGCAACACGGCTCCACGAGAAACTCGACGACGCGGGCGTCGCGAATCGACTCCACACCGTTCCGGGCGGTGGGCACGGCAACTTCACCGTCGACGAGTACAAGGAGGCGTTCCGCGTGATCCGAGAGTTTCTGCACTCTGTGTTCAGCGGGAGCTGAGGCGCAAGGGCCGAAGCGACGGAGAACCCTTGGGACGGAGCTCTCGCCACGAGGTGACGACCGCACTGCCTCGATCAAGACCGATTCGAACGTTCCGCAGTCGGCAGCAGTGTCTCGCCGGCGCCGTTCCTGCAGGGCTCGTCGAGCCTTGGGACCACGCGCAGGTGCTTCACGGGCCGAGCAGCAGGACGACGCTCGCGAGGCCGGACGCCAAGGCCGTCGACGCCAGTCCGAGCATCTCCCATCGCTCACGCTCATCGGTGCTGGGCTCCGTCAGGCCACGCAGAGTGGCACCGAGCAGCGACACGACGGTCACGCTGGTGAGAAGCAGGATGAGAACGAGGCGAATCAGGCTCAAGGGAAGCTCCGCGAAAGAGAGCATCGAGAAAGATCGGCTGCCCTACACAAACCATTACGGCATCCGCAGGCGGAATCGGTCAAAAAGGCTTCGACAAGCGACGGCAAAGATCCGCCTTGGCCCGTAGTAGCCTCGGACCCCAGCTCTCCTCCTACAGAAACCCTTCAACGAGCGCCCCTGCGCACGGCAGCCAACGAGGTGATCATGAACGTCGGACAGCTCTCTCTCGACAACCTGGAACGCTTCGGCGAGTACACGTCGCTCTACTTCGGCGAGCGTGAGATCAGCAACAAGGAGCGCCTCGAGGCCGCCGCTGCGCTTGCCTCGGTCCTGGAGGAACGCGGCGTCGGCGTCGACGACAAGGTCGTCGTGATGATGCCCAACTCGCCGGAGGTCACAGCGGCCTTTCAGGCGGCCTGGAAGCTCGGAGCGGTCATCGTGCCGGTGACGCCGCAGCTCGGCGTGCCCGAGGTCTCCTACATGCTCGAAGACTCCGGAGCGAAGACGCTGATCACCTCTCCGCTGCTCGCGCCCCTCGTCTGCGAAGCGGCCAGCGGCAAGTCCTGTGAAGTCCTGGTCCTGGGCGCCAGCGAAGCGCCCGGCGCCACCGACATCTCCGCCGAACTCGAGGCCGCCGCCGGCGCTCTGCCCATCGACCACCTGACGCCGCGCAGTGCGGACGACCTGGCGCTTCTGCTCTACACGTCGGGGACGACCGGTCAGCCCAAGGGCGTCATGCTCACGCACGGCAACCTGTCCTCGAACGCCCACTCCGTCGTGCAGATGGCCACGGACACCGAGCCGATGGAGCGGTCCCTCGCCGTCCTGCCGCTGTCGCACTCCTATGGCGTCATCGTCATGAACGCCGGCTACCTCCTGGGCGGCGTCACCGTGCTGATGCCCTTCTTCAAGCTCGACGAGGTCTTCGAGAACCTGCAGAAGTTCCAGATCCAGCAGTTCTCCGTCGTGCCGACGATGCTCAACTACATGCTCAACTTCCCGGAGCGCCACAAGTACGACCTTTCGGACCTCAAGAAGGTCGGCTCCGGCGGCGCGGCTCTGCCCAACGAGATTCGCCTCGCCTTCGAGAAGGAGTTCGACTGCGAGGTCAAAGAGGGCTACGGCATGTCGGAGTGTGCGCCCTCGGCAACGGGCTACTTGCCCGACGAGGCCTATCGTCCGGGGTCGGTCGGCCGAGCGATCCCCGGCGTCTCGATCTCGATTCGCGACGGCCAGAACCAGGAGCTGCCGGCCCACACCACGGGCGAGATCTGTATTCAGGGCCCCAACGTCATGCACGGCTACTGGAACAAGGAGGAGGCGACCCGCGAAGCGCTCGAAGGCGGCTGGCTCCATTCGGGCGACGTCGGTCACATGGACGAGGATGGCTTCGTCTTCATCACCGACCGCAAAAAGGACCTGATCATCAAGGGTGCAGAGAACATCTCGCCGCGAGAGATCGAGGAGGCGATCTATCACCATCCGGGCGTCGCCGAGGTCGCGGTGATCGGCCTGCCCGACGAGACCTACGGCGAGACGGTCGCAGCCGCAGTCCACCTACGCGAAGGGGCCGAGGCGACGGAGGACGAAATCCGCGCGCAGGCCGCTGAGTTCGTGACCAAGTTCAAGGTCCCGACACACGTCTTCTTCACCGGCGATCTACCGAAGAGCGGCAACGGCAAGATCCTCAAGCGCGAGCTGCGGGAGCAATTCACCAAGAGCTAGCGAAGAAGCTCGTCGCACTGACCAGGGCTTGGCTAGTCCTCGAGCAGCTCCGCCGCGGCGATCTCGAGGTCCCAGGAGCGTACCTTCACGGCGCGGCCCACGAGGTAGACCAGAAGACCCGTCGGGCCCAGCATCAGTGTCAACACGAGACACGGGACGACGAAGAGGTGCGGTAGCCCGTGCTTCTGCGCGTCGCGGACCTCCCAGGCGCCGACGAAGAGATCGAAGGCCAGGTAGTGAATCCACCCTGCAAGCAGCAGGTAGGGCTCGCCGAAGAGCTGTCGAACGTCCGCGAGCGAGCCGAAGCCGCCTTCGGTTCCCGGGCCGTAGCGGGCGAAGAGGCTGACGTAGAGCACACCGAGCAGCGCGGGAATCACGGCGCCGCAGACGAGGCGTGCGGACCCCTTCCAGCGCGGCAACAGTACGAGCAGGGCCCAACCGGGCATGGTGATCGCTCCGGCGATCTGAAAGAGCCGTTCGGCATCCATCGGTCTTCTCCTCTCGAGACGAGTGACTGGAGGGGCAGGGGTTCCATCACTCTAGCGGAGGCAACTCGTGTCGAGCTTCGGCGTACCATGAAGAGATGACGCACGCCGACTCTCTCGATCTCCCCGCCCACGAAGGCGTTTCCGGCTGGCTCCGTGAGCTTCATCGGCGCGATCCGCTCCTCTCGTGGGTCGGCTGGCTGCACGTCGTCCTGGCGCTGGCCGCGCTGGTCCTGATGAGCGTCGACGGCCGTCAGATCACCGGAGTCAACGCCTGGGTCAAGCCGTTCAAGTTCTGCCTCTCCATCACGATCTACTGTTGGACCGTCGGCTGGCTGCTGGAGCATCTCCGCCACCGGCCGCGCTGGGCGCGACTGCTCTCGATCGGCGTCGCGGTCAGCATGGTCATCGAAATCGCCTGCATCCTCGTGCAGGCCGCGCGCGGCACGACGTCGCACTACAACGTGTCGAGCGCCTTCGACATCGCCGTCTTCTCGACGATGGGTAACCTGATCGCCGTCAACACGCTGCTCGCCGTCGCGATGCTCTGGCTCTTCTTCCGCCGAGGGACCGGGATCGAAAGTACCTACCTCTGGGGGATACGGGCCGGTCTGTGCGTCTTCCTCCTCGGTAGCGCCGCCGGCGGTCAAATGATCGCGCTGGGAGCCCACACCGTCGGCGCGCCGGACGGCGGCCCCGGCATGCCGCTCCTCGACTGGAGTCGGATCGCCGGCGACCTGCGCATCGCCCACGGACTCGGGCTGCACGCCCTGCAGGCATTGCCGCTGGCCGGCTTCTGGCTCGGGCGCGCCGGCAAACCGAGGCTCTTCGCCGGCTTCACCGGGCTCTACGTCGCGGCGCTGGCAGCTCTCTACCTCCAGGCGATGGCCGGGATTCCGCTGCTCCCGAACTGAGCGGCGGGGCCACGACCGTCTCTCACGAGTCCGTGCGCGGTAGGGTTCGCCTGCATGCGCGCCCTTGACCTCCTCGTCTTCGCCTTCCTGTCGACGCCGCTCGCCCAGGGCGCCTCGGATCCACCCGTCGCGCAGACCGAAACGCTCTACCTCTCCGGCAGGGGACCCGAAGACGCAAAGCCGTGGTCGTTCACGATCGACGCGGGCCGCCGCGCCGGCGAGGAAGCGACGATCGCCGTGCCGGGTCACTGGGAGCAACAGGGCTTTGGCACCTACGCCTACGGGCGGGTCGACGACAAACCGGCGGAGGTCGGCACCTACGGCACGACGTTCGAGGTCCCCGCTGACTGGCAGGGGAGATCTCTCCGCCTCGTCTTCGGCGGCGTCATGACCGACGCCGAAGTACGTCTCAACGGTGAGTACGTCGGTGAGCATCGAGGAGGCTTCACCGAGTTCGCGTTCGACGTCACCGAGCAAGCACGCGACGGCACGAACGAGCTGCGTGTCGTCGTCTCGGAGGCGTCGTCCGATCGCAGCATCAACCGCGCCGAGCGCGACGCCGACTATTGGACCTTCGGCGGGATCTATCGCCCGGTCTGGATCGAGGCCAGCCCGCCGAGGCATTTGACCCACGTCGCAATCGACGCGCGTCACGACGGAGCGATCGAGGTGCTCTATGAGGCGGCGGCGGCCGACGGCTGCCGCGTCGAGAGTGAGGTGCTTTACCACGGCAGGACCGTGCTGGTCCTGGAAGCGAGCTTTACGAACGACCGGGCCCGAGCCCGCGGCACGGCGAGCGACGTCGACGCCTGGACGGCCGAGACCGCGCAGCTCTACGACCTGCGCAGCCGTCTGATCTGCGGTGAGACTGCACTGCACGAGCGCGGCGACCGTTTCGGCTTTCGCACCGTGGAGGTACGCCCCGGCAAGGGCCTCTTCATCAACGAGCGCCGCGTCGTGCTCAAGGGCATCAACCGCCACTCTTTCTGGCCCGATACCGGCCGTGCGCTGACCGAGCGACAGAACCGTTACGACGCGCGCCTGCTCAAGACGCTGCACATCAATGCGGTTCGCGCCTCGCACTATCCGCCCGACCGCGCCTTCCTCGACGCATGCGACGAGCTCGGCCTCTACGTTCTCGACGAGCTCCCCGGCTGGCAAGACGCCTACGGCACCGAAGCCGGAACGCCTCTCGTGCGCGAACTGGTGCGCCGCGACGTCAATCACCCGTCGGTCATCGCCTGGAACAACGGCAACGAGGACGGATGGAACACGAAGCTCGACCCCCTCTTTCACCAGCACGATCCTCAACAACGTCCCGTGCTCCATCCGCGCGGACGCTTCGGCGGCTTCGAGACCGAGCACTACGCCAACTGGGAAGAGCTCCAGGAGCTGATCGACGAAGACACCGACCTTCTGCTGATGCCGACGGAGTACCTGCACGCTCTCTACGACGGCGGCGGCGGAGCGAGTCTCTTCGATTACTGGCGAGCGATGGAGCGCACGCCTCGCTTCGCCGGCGCGTTCCTTTGGGCACTCCTCGACGAGGCCGTGCTGCGCAGCGACACCGGCGAGCTCGACGCCTGGACGAACTTCGCTCCCGACGGCATCGTCGGCCCCTACCGAGAGCTCGAACCGAGCGCGTCGACCGTTCAGCGCCTCTTTGCTCCGGTGCGGTTCGAGCGCACATCGCCGGGGAGACTGCGCATCCTGAACGGCCACACCCATGTCGATCTCGATAGAGCAACCCTGTTCTGGGAGTGGATCGCCACAGAGGGCACCGACCGTGGGAGCCTGCTCGGCGAGGGATCGAACGAGCTGCCGTCGGCAGCCCCCGGAGACGCCGTCGAGATCGACCTTCCCCAACCTCCGCGACCCGACGCACTGCTGCGCCTGAAGGTGAGAGTCGGGGCGCTGATCGCCGGGCAACAGAGTTGGCCGCCACCGCTGTCCGCTCGAGACCGAGCGACAGATCAAGCTGCTGAGCCAAACACCGCTTCGGCACGGACCGCCACCGGTGAAGTCGTGCTCGAAAGCGGACCGCACCGAGCCGTCTTCGACTCTGCCACCGGCGCACTGCGTTCTCTACACCGCGGCGATCAGAGGTTGGAGCTTCCTTCGCCTCCCCTGCCACTCGCTGTGGACCCCGACGAACCGACGCGCGCGCCGCGCCTCCTCGGCACCACCACCGAAACGCGCTCGGGCCGTGCGATCGTTCGCTTCGGCTTCGAGGGCGCGGTGAGAACGGCCACCTGGATCCTGGAGCCGGAAGGCGAGCTCCGCGCACATCTGCTGCTCGTGACCGATCAGCCGCAGGAGGTCGTCGGCCTCCGACTCCTTCCCGCGACGACCGACTTGCGGGGCGTCGAGTGGCTCGGCGCAGGACCCACTCCGATCTGGCGCAACCGTAGAGAAGGACCCGACTGGGGGCTCTGGTCTTCGAGCCCGGCCCTGGACGAGCGGGCGCGCGGCTTCTTCGGCCCCTTCCGTTGGGCACGGCTCACGACCTCCGCAGGAGAGTTCATCATCGGCTCGAGCTCCGAGCAGACCTCGTTCGGCGTCGGCACGCCAACGATCCCCGAAGACTCCATGGAGGCCGTCGCCGTCACCGCCAGCGGCGTCACCGTTCTCTCGCACATCTCGGCGATCGGCACGAAGTTCCATCCGCCCAAGGATCTCGGGCCCTCCGGCGCTGCGAGCGCGCCTGCCGGGCTGCACCGCCTGCAGTTCACCTTGCGACTCCCCCAGGAGCAAGGAGCTACGGCCGAAGACGTGCCCTAGCAGGCCGGTCTCTGCCGGCGCTTCGGGATCTCCTCAAGAGGGCGAAGTCAGGATAGTCTGGCCCATGGCATCTCCCCTCTCCCGCGAGCTGATTCAGCAGCTCCCGAAGACCGACCTCCACGTTCATCTCGACGGCTCGCTGCGCCTCGGCACACTCGTCGAGCTGGCACAGCAGCAAAACGTCGAGCTCCCGTCCTACACCGAAGAAGGCCTCCTCGAGAAGGTCTTCAAAGAGAAGTACCAGGACCTGCCGGACTACCTGCGCGGCTTCGCCTACACCTGCGCTGTCATGCGGGATCCTGAGTCGCTCGAGCGCATCGCTTACGAGCTCGCACAGGACTCGCTCGCCGAGGGCGTTCGCTACGTCGAGGTGCGCTTCGCTCCGCAGCTTCACGTTCACGACCGCCTGAGCCTCGACGACGTGCTCAGCTCGGTCAATCGCGGACTCGAGCGCGCGCAGCAGGAGCACGAGGCCACGGAGGCGGTCGCCAGCGGCAAGGAGCCGCCGTTTCGCTACGCGATCATCGCCTGCGCGATGCGCATGTTCACCGAGGCGTTCAGCCCCTACCACGCCGACCTCATCAGCGTTCTCGACAAGTGGCCGCAGTCCAAAATCCACGGCGCGGCTTCGCTGTCGCTGGCGCGCTCGGTCGTCGATGCGCGCGATCGCCTCGGGTTACCGGTCACCGGCTTCGACCTGGCCGGCGCAGAGGCCGGCAACCCCGCTTCGGATCACGTCGAGGCATACCAGTTCGCCCACCGCCGCTTTCTCAAGAAGACCGTGCACGCCGGCGAAGCCTACGGCCCCGAGAGCATCTTCCAGGCGATCACGTTGCTCTACGCCGACCGCATCGGTCACGGCACTCGCCTCTACAAGACCGACGAGGTGGACGCGGCGGATCCTCAGCGCTACGTCGACCAGCTCGTGGAGTTCATTTCGGACCGCCGCATCACGCTCGAGGTCTGCGTGACGTCCAACCTGCAGACGATGCCCGAGCTGCGCGGCGTCGAGGATCATCCGATCGGTCGCATGATCAAGGACCGGCTCTCGATCGTGCTCAGCACAGACAACCGCCTCGTCTCGCGCACCTCGGTGACCGAGGAGTTCGTCAAGGTCTGCGACGCCTTCGAGATCACCGACGAAGAGCTCCGGAACATGATGATCTACGGCTTCAAACGCTCCTTCTTCCCTGGCACCTACCAGGAGAAGCGCGCCTACGTTCGCCAGATCATCGACTACTACGACGACGTCATCGAACAGGCTTAGGAACCGTTTCGTACAGCAGCTCGACGTCGGGATCGAGACGCACGGTCAGGCCGATCCCGTCGACGCTCACCGCGGCGCGCGGTGAGCTCAGCTCGAGGACCTGTCGTTCGGTCTTGCCCTCGGCGTCGACCGTTTCGATGGTCACCGAAAAGCGAAAGCTGCCCTCCTGCTCCTGCTGCACGACGATCTCCGTGCGGCCCTCGACTTCGCGCGTTGCGACGCGCAGCAGCGGATGTCCAGGCCGCTCGAGCCACTGCGCGAAGAAGACGGTCAGGTCTTCGCCGGAGGACGCCTCCGCGATGCGGATGAAGTCCTCCGTCGATGCGTTGGCGTCACGGTACATCGCGTAGAAGGTGCGCAGGGTTTCGAAGAACGCCCGGTCGCCCATGCGTGCACGCAGCATGTGCAGGACCCAGGCCCCCTTCTGGTAGGTGTACGCCGAAAGCTGCCGATTGGGGTCCTCGATGGTCCGGTCGATGATCTTCGCGTCGGGATTGGAGCGCGCGTAGGAGAGCACCCTCTTGCGCGCGGTCTCCATGCCGCTCAGCATCCGATCGCGCCCATGCGCGAACTCGAGGTAGACCTGGGTGAGATAGGTCGCGAAGCCCTCGGAAAGCCAGACGTGATGCCAGTCCGACTCGGAGACAGCGTCCCCGAACCACTGATGCGCCAATTCGTGTGCGATCAGACCCTCACTCGAGCCGTCACCGCGCACCGAGGTCTCGTTGTAGAAGACGTTCGAAGCGTTCTCGAGCCCGCCCCACCGCGTCTTCGACTGCACGTTCGCGAGCTTGGAGTAGGGGTACTCGCCGATCTTCTCCGAGAAGAAGTGCAGCACCGGCAGGGCGCGGGCGTAGTCGGAGAAGCCGGCTTCGCGATCCTGCGGAAAGACCCAGGTCTGTACCGGCACGTCGTCGACGTAGCCCACGGTCTCGACGGCGAAACGAGCGACTCCGACGGCCATGACCTTCGTGGCCATCGGCGCGCGCGAAGCCCACACGGTCCGGCGCCGGCCGTCTCCCAAGTCCGTCTCTTCGCGCAGCGCGCCGCAGCCGACGACCTGGTAGTGGCTCGGCGCCGTGACGTCGAAGGAGCAAAACGCTTTGTCCGAAGGATGATCGACGACCGGAAGCCAGAGGTGTGCACGATTCGGCCAGTGATCGGCGAAGAACGTGCGGTCGCCATGCCGATTGACCCCGATGAGAAAGCCGTCGGAGGGCTTGCCCGAGTAGCGAACACGCACCGTGACGGTCCCGGACCACGTCGGGTGGCTGACGTGCAGCTGCGAGGACTCGTGGCGATAGTCGAGAGCGATGGGCTCGCCGCCCCGCGGCAGCCATTCCACCGAGCCTACGCGCATACCGAGACCGTCCGTGCGCATGCTCTCCAGATCGAGCTCGATCGTGCGCTCACCGTCGAGCCTAACGTCGAGCTGCGCGTCGCCGCGGACGAGGTCGTCCGAGTCGGTGACCTCGAAGCCGAAGCGGTAGGCGACCACGTCGACTGCCAGGGCAGGCGGCGCACCGCCGGCCAGGACGACCAGGGCGCCGAGAAGGGTGCCGAGCCGCGGACTAGGTCTCACGCTCGCACCAGTAGAGGTAGGCCGGGAGGGCGCAGGAAAGGCCGATCGAGAGGTTCAACAGCACGAAGAGCCAGGGCCGCGGACCGATGCCGTCGGCGCGCCGCGACGCCATCCAGATCCAGAAGACAGCGGAGGTGATCAGCAGATCGGCGGTGAAGCCGGCAGCGGCGCCGTTCACGAAGAGCGCCTCGACGAAGCCCCCCAAACTCACCCCGGAGGCCCCAAAGAACTTGACGAAGAAGACGTAGGGAATGACGGCTCCCGCGATCGCCAGCGCGAGGTACAGGTGCTTCATTACTCTCCCGCGTCGCTCGCCGTCGCCGTCAGCTCGAAGCTGTCGACGCAGCGGCGCGCCTTCTCCCCGAGCTCCTCCCACTGCTCGGCAAGCAGAGACGCGGTCACCAGGAAGATGCGCCCCGGCTGCTGGATGGCCCGCGCATACCAGTGCAGGTCGTTCCCCTGCAGCGGGCCGGTGTACTCGAGCACCGCGACGCCTTCGCTGACCAGCTTCGAACTCAAGACTTCGATGCCCGCATCCTCGAACTGGCCGGCCGAGATGTCGAGATAGCCCTGCAGGTCGCCTTCGAAAGGCTGGATCTGTACGTTGACGTTGGCCGCGAAGCCGCCGGTGCTCGGCAGGAACATCATCAACGGGGTGTGCACGCTCTCGGGAACCTCGGCCTCGAAAGGCTCGATCGAGAAGCCCGAGTCGGGGAACGCCAGGCGTGCACCGCTCTGGGCGGCGAGTGTGTTCGGCGCGAGCGCCGCAAGGAGGAGTGCAAACGTGGGAAGCAGACGGATCATCGATGTCCCTCAGGAGTGATGAAAGATCTTGGATGTGATGCGCCAGGTTCCTTCCTCGCGCAGAAGGTGAAAGTGGTCGACGAAGTCGAGGCCCGAGAAGCCGCGTTCGTAGAGCGTCGCCGTAGCCACGTCGCCGTCGACGCGCAGGTCGCCGACGCTGCCCTCGTAGGAGTCGTCCTGGGGAGAGCCGTCGGCGTGCTGGAAGAAGGGCTCCGGCGAGCCTGAAAGGAGTTGGCCACCCATGTAGCCCATCATCACGGCGTCCGGATGGAAGAGGCCGCGCAAGAGAGCGGCGTCCCCCTCCCTGGATCCTCTGACGTAGCTCTCGATGACGGAACGCACTGCGTCGACTTCTGCTGACATGGTGGATCTCCTCGAAGAAAGCATCGTAGCCCCGCCGGCCGGGTCAGGGACTCTTCTGCTTCGTCGCTCGGCGCGTCTCACCGCGCCGCGTCCAGGCAAAGCCCGTCACTTCACCGCCGTCGCCCGCCTCGACGACGAGCGTTCCAGGGGCGTTGGTGAAGAAGAAGGTCGAAGCGTCCTCCGCGTAGAGCTCGAGACGAGGGGCGTCCTTCATGAAGCCGTAGAGCTTGCCGTCCGTATGACGCAGCGTGAAGCGATCGCCGCTGAAGTCGTAGACACCGGCGATCGCATCGAGCCGTGCAGCGTCGATCTCCACGTAGCCGCGCTGCTGCCGACGCTCTCCCGGCCAATCGTGGGCACGAGCGATCGCGTCGAGCACCTCCCGCAGGAAGCCGGTGTTGTTGTTCGTGTTGATCATGAGGGCGGCTCCGTGGCCCCCTTCCACGAAGGCCGTGAGCTGCGCATCGAAGCCTTGATCGCGCCCACCGTGGGAGAAGGTCTTCTCACCCCCCTCGCCGCGGACCGCCGGACCGAGCCCCCAGTCGCCCATCCCAGCGGTCAGCATCTGCTGAGCCATCTTCTGATCGAGAACGACATCGCTCTCACCGGCGGCAGCGCGCTGAATACCTCGAGCCCAAAGCGCCAGGTCGCTCGCGGTCGTCCACAGGCCGGCTGCCGCCATCTCGGGATAGCTGTGCCACTTGGACGGGACCGGTGTGCCCGTGACGAAGTGCGCGATCGCCGCTTCGTCGTGCCGCGCCTCGGGCAGCGGATTCTCGAAGGTGCTGCGGGTCATTCCGAAGGGTCCGAGAACGGAAGCCGCGAGGAAGTCCTCGAACGGACGATCAGCGACATCTTCGACGAGCAGCTGCATCACGGTGTAGCCGCCGCCCGAGTAGCGCCACTGCGTTCCAGGCTCGAGATCGACGCGTACCGCACCGGTGTTTGCCACGCCCTCGCTGTCGAGAATCTCGGGCACCGTCGGCAGTTCAGCCCCGAGCGGATATCCGGGAAAGCCATGCACGGTCAGCCCCGCGGTATGGGTCAGCAGCCCACGAAGCGTCACCGGCTTACCCGCCGCCGCGTCGGACGCGGGCACCTTCCAGGACTCGAGGAGGTCGTTGACGTCGGCGTCGAGTGCGACGGTGCCCTCCTGGACGAGGCGGAGGGCGCCGGTGGCAGCGACCGGCTTCGAAATCGACCCCGCAAGGAACAGCGTCTGAGGAGTGACCGGAGCTTCTTCCCCGGCCCGCACCACTCCGTAGCCGGCGGCCCAAGCGATCTCGCCATCCTCGAGCACGGCGATGCTCAGGCCCGGGACCTTCTCCTCCGCCATGCGCTCGAGCAACGACGCCGGTTTGCCGAGGTCTGCCGCCGGCACGACGGCGCGCAACAGACCGGCTTCGAAAGCGGCCTGGCCGGGGTGCTTCTCACTGCTCCAGAGCAGACCGGCGAGCAGGAGTCCGAGCGCGAACGAAAGAGATGACTTCTTCATGCCTTGTCCTCAAATTCTCGTGAAGACAAAGCGCTGCATCAGTCGCCGCTGCTCTGCGCGCGCTTCTCTTCCTCGAGCAACCGTGCGCCCTTGAGGATGCCTTCCATCGAGTAGTTGCCTTCGTGGCAAGCGTACTCGAAGAGCTTGTCCTCCGTCTGACGCCAGGTGAACTCACCGGTCCACGCCGCGGTCCACATCTCCGGATCGTCGACCGTGAAGCGATAGAGCAGATCGCCGTTCTCGAGCTTGCTGAAGCGCTCGGTGATCGTGGCATCGGGGCCGCCGCTTCGCATGTTGCCGAGCGGATGGAAGTTCGTCGTCTCGATGACGAGGGTGTCGTCCTCCCACCATCCGATCGAGTCGCCCAGCCACGAGCGGATGTGCTTCGGGGGATGCTCCGAGTTCATCCGCACGATCCGCGCGTCGTGGACCATCTCGATCTCGATCATCAGATAGTCGTCCGTCTGCACGATGCGCTTGTAGTTGTTGTACAGGCTCGGGTACGTCGGCGCCGCGCCCGTAAACCCGATGACGCAGCGCTCGGAGATGCCCAACGACTCGGGGCCGTCGTAGGGACCCGGTCCCTCGACGTCGAGCCACCACGCCGTGCCGTCGTTCGGCCGTCGGAGCTTGCGCCTCTGCACGAGCCGCTCGATCGCGGCTTCGGTCGGTGGCGGGTACTGACCGTTCTCCGGGTCGACGATGATCGAGGTGCGGAACTTGCCGTCGACGTCGAACACCTCGTCGCCGCTGTCGACCCAGAAGTCGTTGTAGCCGCCGACGTTGCCGGCACCGCTCGTCTCGCGGAACTCGTCGCCGATTCCGATCGGCGGAGCACCGCCCTCCGGCGGTGCCTCCGTCACGGGTCCGCGATTCGCGGACCGCGCCTCTCGACGTTCCTGCGCCTCTCGCATGATGCGCTCGGCGTCCTCGCGCGTGAGTTCGAGGCTGTCGCCGAACTCCGCAGGGCGCACGAGTGGGGTGAGCGTCTTGACGTCGTAGGTGCCGGTGAAGTCTGGCTTCTCTTCAGCAACGGCGAGCGACGCGACGGTGAGGGCGAGGAGTGCAGCGATTGCGGCAGATCGGATCATGATCGGCTCCTGTGACTTGTCGTTCCGGGTCGACCGTCATTATCGCATCGTCGCTCTTCGGCTCTGTCGGTTGCCTCAGCCGATGAAGTCCTCGATCGAGTCGCGCAGCTGTTCCTCCGAGATGAGCTCCGGGATGATCCCAAGCGACCGCAGCATGTCTTCCGGCTGCGGCTGGACGCCCGTCAGCACGACCTCCTTGCCGCGCTGACGCAGCTGCAGCAAAGCGTCCTCGAGCGAGTAGAGGCCGGACTGATCCATGTAGGGCACCCGCTCCATGCGTACGATGAGCGTTTCGATCTCCTCGGGGAGCTTCTCGGCGAGATCCCGAAAGCCCGAGCTGAAGCCGAAGAAGAGCGGTCCATACAGGTGCTTCACGTAGACGGACTTCCGGCCCGCCAGCGGCGACTCGTCCGGCCAGGCTTCCTCGGGCTCCAGCTTCTCGACGCGACTGCGCTCCTCGGAGAGGTCTCCCGCCTTCTTCATGAACAGCAGACTCGACAGCATGACGCCAGCCGCCACCGCGTAGATCAGATTGCCGAAGACGGTCGCGAAGAGCACGACGAGCATGACCACCGCGTCGGCGCGCGGCACCCGCAGCAGATGGCGAAAGCCCTTGTAGTCGACAATGGCGAGGCCCACCGAGATGAGCAGGCCGGCCAGCACGCTCAGGGGAATGTAGGCGGCGCGCGCGCCGCGGCCGAGGCGCGCGGCGAGCTGGAAGAGCCCGTGTGTGACACCCGAGAGGCG
>JBCCLJ010000048.1:0-35383 GCA_039026915.1 Acidobacteriota bacterium | reverse complement strand
CCGTCTCGAAGGGTCGATGGGGCTCCGTCGAGCCGAACCAGAGCGCAAAGGGCCGGTCCGAGGGGCGCTTGGCGAAGAAGCGACGAAGCGTCGTGTATCTGCGCCCCGCGGGATTCTCTCGGCCTTCGTGACGCCCGGGGCCCCAGCCCTTGCGGACGCTGCCGACGAAGTAGCCGGACTCGCGGAGCAGCTCTGGATACTCGGCGAGCCCGCTGGGCCAGCGGCTCGACAGATTGGCCGCTTCGCCGAGTCGGAAGAAGTGCTGCCCGGTCAGGAGTGCTGCCCGGCTCGGCGAGCAGGACGGAGCGGAGGCGAAGGCGTGATCGAAGAGAGCTCCCTCGCGCGCCAGACGGTCGAAGATCGGCGTCTCGACGGCCGGGTCTCCGTAGGCACCTGCATGCGGCCAGCCCCAGTCGTCGGCGATGGCAATCACCACGTTCGGAAGTGCAGGGTCCCTTTGGCCCCCGCAGCCGCACAAAAGCACCAGGAGCGAGAGCCCGAGGAGGGACGTCGACCGCCGACGGTGCGGCTGCGGCGATGGGGATGAGTGCACGTCGGCTCCTGCCCGAGCTCGGCCCGGGGTCCCCTTCAACGGCTGTCCCTTCGAGTCTCGATCTCTGGAACGAGCCTACCGCGAAGAGCAACCCCCGGCACGACTCCTCGGGTAGTCTGTCGATCATGCCGAGACTCAAGACCGACCGCCGCCGCGCGCTCCACGCCGGAGCCGCACTCTCGCTCCTCTGGCTTCTCGCCGGCTGCAGCGAGCCGGGGCCGCGCTCCCTGACCGAACAGGAGCTGCAGCAGGTCACCGTCGAAGGGCGGGTCAGCAAGTGGCTTCCGATCCGCTTCTCGGGAACGGTCCACAACGAATCGACACTCCATCTGGAGCGTCTCGAGCTCGAGATCCACGGCAAGACGGTAAGGAAAGACGTACGCATCGCTCCGGGCGAGAGCGACCGCATGAGCCTGCAGTACCTCTTCCCCGAGGACGAAGGCTTCGGCACCGTCGATCCGGCCGCCGTCGAGTGGCAGCTCATCGGGGCAACGGGGTCTGAAACGGCCCCTTGAGCCTCCCAGGCGCTACAATGGGGTTCTCAAGAATTCACAGCTTGGACCGGCGCAGGTCGGTCGTTCTGAAGGGGTGCTTCGATGACTCGTCCTTCCCGCCTTCCCAGTCGCCTCGCTGCGGCCGCACTGCTGTCTCTCTCCGTCGGCTTCGCCTTTGCCCTCGCCTGCGCCAGCAACGCCGGCGGCGGCGGGGTCATCGAGGTCGGACCCGATGCGCAAAAGCAGGCGCTGCGGGCGCTGATCGAGGCTGAGCCGGGAGACGTCGTCGAGTTCGGCCCCGGCCGCTTCGAGTTCGACACGACGCTCTCGCTCGATGTCGCCGACGTGACGATCCGCGGCGCGGGCCTCGACGAAACGATCATCGACTTCTCGAAGCAGGCGGCGGGCACCGGCGGTGAAGGTCTGATGGTCACGGCCGACGGCTTCGTCATCGAAGATCTGTCCGTCTACAACACGCGCGCCGACGGCATCAAGGTCGAAGGGACGACCGGGGCCACCTTCCGCCGCGTCTTCGTCAACTGGGAGGGCGAGCCGCGCACGGAGAACGGCGCCTACGGCCTCTACCCGGTGCAGGTCACCGATGTCCTCATCGAGGACTCGCTGGTTCGCGGCTGCTCCGATGCGGGCATCTACGTCGGCCAGAGCAGCAACATCATCGTGCGCCGCAACAAGACCTGGGAGAACGTCGCCGGCATCGAGATCGAGAACTCGACGGGCGCCGACATCTACGACAACGAGACCTGGGGCAATACGGGCGGCATCCTCGTCTTCTCGCTGCCCGAGCTGCCCGTCAAAGCCGGCAGCCAGGCACGCGTCTGGGGCAACAAGATCTACGACAACAACTTGCCCAACTTCGGTCTGCCAGGCGCCATCGTCTCCGAGATCCCGGCCGGTTCCGGCATGATCGTCATGGCCACGGACCAGACCGAGATCTACGAGAACGAGTTCAAGGACAACAAGAGCTCGCACATCGCCGTGATCAGCTTCACCAGTACCGGTCGCGAGTACGACGATCCGGACTTCGAGCCCTACGCCGAAGGCATCGCCATCTTCGAGAACACCTTCGAAGGCGGTGGCGACGCCCCCGAAGGCGATCTCGCCCTGGCCGTCGCGGAGATGGTCGGCACGCCGCTGCCGAACGTCATCTACGACGGCGTCGAGAATCCGGACCGCCTCGTCGACGGTGAGGTCCCGGCGCAGTACCGCGTCTACTTCGACGGCAACGGCACGATCATCGACGCCGACCTGGCAACGGCGCTCTCCGGCGGCCAGCCGAACGTCGTCACCGACGCGGCGGCGTTCGCCGGTTCGCTTCCCGAACGTCCGCAGCCGATCATCATCGGCGAAGAGGGTACGGCAGCGACCGCCGGTGGCGCCCTCTAGCTCCAAGAGGCAGACCTTGTTCAGAACAGCCGCGCTACTTCTCAGCGTTCTCCTTCTCGGTTGCGGCACAGCGGACTGGTCGGCGGACGAACCGCCCGAGTCTCTCGCTGCCTACGGTCTCTTCGACGGTGACCCTCGCCAGCAGAGGCCGGCGGACGGCGTGATTCCCTACCGACTGTCGACGCCACTCTTCTCCGACTACGCCACGAAGCACCGCTTCATCAAGCTGCCGGAAGGCACAGCGGCGAGCTACCAGCCCGAAGAAGTCTTCGATTTTCCCGTCGGTACGGTCATCGCGAAGACCTTCTCCTATCCTGCGGCCGACGGCCTGCAGGACCTCGTCGAGACGCGCATCCTGCTCCACGGCGACGACGGTTGGATCGGGCTTCCCTACCTCTGGAACGACCAGCAGACCGAGGCGACGCTCGACGTCACCGGCGGCGCACGTGCGGTGACCCTGGCCGCCGCCGCCGGGCCGCTTCCGGCCGGCCACGAGATCGACTACCGCGTGCCGAACCAGAACCAGTGCAAGGGCTGTCACCGCACGAAGGACCGCGAGCTGCTGCCGATCGGGCCACGCGCGGGTCTGCTGAACGCTGACTTCGCCTACGAAGTCGGCGAGCGGAACCAACTCGACCACTGGCGGGAGGTCGGCGCTCTGGCCGACGGTCCCGCGACGAGCGAAGCGCCGCGTTGGGCCGTCTGGAACGAGCCGCAGAGCGGAACTCTGGATCAGCGCTCCCGCGCCTGGCTCGACATCAACTGCGCCCACTGCCACAACCCGGAGGGTCCGGCCCGCACGTCCGGCCTCGACCTGCGTTACGTGCAGACGAACCCGACGCACTGGGGAGTCGACAAGTCGCCCGTCGCTGCGGGACGCGGTTCGGGCGATCGCCTCGTCGACATCGCGCCGGGCGACCCTGACGGCTCCATCCTCCTCTACCGCCTCGAGTCGCTCGACCCCGGCGAGATGATGCCGGAGCTCGGCCGCTCGATGGTGCACGCCGAGAGCGTGGCGCTGATTCGCGAGTGGATCGAGACGATGGAGCAGGGACCTACGGAGGCGGCCGGCTGAGGAATCGCCGCTGCGAAAGCAGGTTCGCCTGTCTGTCAGGATGCCCTCATGACCCGAACAGAAGACCTCCGCTCGCTTTCGGCCGAAGATCTCCAGCGCCACGACGACCTCGCTGACTTCGCCCCCGAGGAGCACACCTATCTGGGCCGTACGAAGACGGTCTTTCGCGCTGGCACCGGCCCCGCGGTGATCGTCATGACCGAGATGCCCGGCATCACGTACTTCGTCGCGCGCTTCGCGCGGCGCGTGCGCGACGCCGGTTTCACGGTCTTTCTACCGCAGATGTTCGGCACCCCGGGGCGGCCCATGTCGACGCCTTACATGCTCGGCTCGCTGAGTCGGGCCTGTATCTCGAGAGAGTTCCGGGCCTTCTCCTCCAACCGCTCGAGCCCCATCACCGCCTGGCTGCGCGCCCTCGCGGCGGCCGTACATCCCGACTGCGGCGGCGAAGGCGTCGGCGCGATCGGCATGTGCTTCACGGGCAACTTCGCCCTGTCGCTCATGCTCGAGCCGGCGGTCAAGGCTCCGGTGCTGTCGCAGCCTTCCCTGCCGCTCGGTCGCGCGGGAGGCATGCACATCGCTCCCGACGAGCTCGCCGAGGTGAAAGAGCGACTCGAGCGCGAGGACCTCGTCGTGCTCGGCTATCGCTTCCAGAACGACAAGCTCTGCCGGGCAGAACGCTTCGCCGCATACCGCGAGGCTCTCGGCGATCGTTTCCGCGGTCGCGAGCTGCCGGACGAAGCCGGCGCAACCGGTGCACCCATCGACCCGCACAGCGTTGTCACCGTCCACCTCGTCGATGAAGAGGGCGAGCCAACGCGCGAAGCCGTCGACGAGATTCTGGACTTCTTTCGCGAGCGCCTCGAGAGCGCCTGACGTGCTGCTCGACTGCCCGAAGTGCGGCGAGCCCGTCGCGCCGCTCGATCGGGTCTGCGCTGCCTGCGGAGCGAGCCAGGCGCTGGGCGCAGCCGACGCCAGCACCACGCTCGACGCCGAGGAGGAGGGCACGCTCTATCGAGCGCCTCCGAGCGCGGCGTCGAGCAGCGAGCTCTTTCGCAGCGCCGCCAAAAGCTCCGAAACGGGCTCGCGCTCGCTCGAGCCGGCCGCTCGCCGGGCCGTCGTGCAGGGTGTCCTCCTGGCCGCCGCTCTCTTCGCCTTCCCCTTCACGCGCTTTGTCTTCTCCTATCTGACGATCATCTCGCACGAGCTGGGGCATGCCGGTGCGCACTGGTTCTTCGGCGAGCCGGCCGTGCCCACCCTCGACTTTCTCGCCGGAGGCGGAGTGACTTTTCCCTTCGGCCAGAGCAAGGCCCTGCTGGTCCTCGCCGCCGCGGGCTACCTCTCCCTCGCCGTTCTCTGGCGCGAGCACCGCAAGGCGCTGCTCGTCTTGGCTGTCGTCGCCTCGGCGCATCTGGCGCTCGCGCTGTCGCCGGCGCATCGCGCGGTCACCGTCGCCATGGGTCACGGAGGCTCGATGCTCGCCGCGATGCTCTGCTTTTACCGCGTGCTCGACGGGAACGCGCTCAAGACCCCGTTGGAACGGCCGCTCTACGCCTTCGTCGGCGCGTTCCTCACGTTCGGTGAGCTGAGTCTGCACGGCGGCCTGGTACTGAGCCAGGCGCGACGCAACCAGTACGTCATCGACGCGCGCGCGATCAAAGGCATGGACATGGACCTGGTGATCCTGTCGCGCGACTTCTTCCGCATCGACCTCGTGCCGGTCGCCTTCGCCTTCGTTCTGGCGAGCCTTTTTCCCGTCGTGGCAGCGTGGTGGCTGCACCTCAACGGACAGCGCATCGCTGATGCGCTCCACCGACTCTTCGACGGCTAGCGCCGCGCCCTCCGTCAGATCGTTCGGTCGGCGTCGCGCCAGTACTCGTCGCGCAGTGCGCGCTTCATGAGCTTGCCGGTCGCCTGCCGGGGGAGCTCGCGGAAGTCGATCGACTTCGGCGCCTTGTACCCGGCCAGGTGCTGTCGGCAGTACCCAACGAGCTCGTCCGCCAGGTCCTGGCCGGGCTCGACTCCCGGAGCGACCTCGACGACCGCCTTCACCTCTTCGCCGAACTCCTCGTGCGGAACGCCGAAGACGGTGACGTCGGCGACCGCTGAATGATCACCGAGTACGCGCTCGATCTCGGCCGGGTAGATGTTCACGCCGCCCGAGATGATCATGTCGATCTTGCGGTCGGTCAGGTAGAGGTACCCCTCCTCGTCCACCTGCCCGATGTCCCCCATCGTGAAGAGGCCCGGCTCGCGGTAGACGCCCGCGGTCTTCTCGGTGTCTTTGTGGTACTCGAAGTCGGTCGCCATGAGGCTGCGCAGGTAGATCTGACCGGAGACTCCGGGCTCGCAGATCTTCCCGTCCTCGTCGAGGATCTTCACCTCGACCGTCGGCGAGGGGCGCCCGACGCTCGTCGGACGCTCGAGCCACTCCCTGGCGGAGATCACCGAGATCACGCCGCCTTCGGTGCCTCCGTAGTACTCGGAGATGACCGGGCCCCACCAGTCGATCATCTGGCGCTTGACGGACGGAGCACACGGGGCCGCGCCGTGCAGGACCTGAATCAAAGTCGAGCCGTCGAAGCGCACTCGGACGCTCTCCTCCACGCGCAGGAGTCGCACGAACTGCGTCGGTACCAGATGCACGTTGGTGACCTTGTGCCGGTCGATCAGGTCGAGCGTCTCCACCGCGTCGAAGCGGTGCCTCAGCACCAGGGAGCTGCCGATCTCGAGCGGAAAGCTCGAGAAGGCCCACTGCGCCGAGTGGTAGACCGGTCCGCAGACGAGAGTGACGCCGTTCGCCGGGATGCCCAGCAGCGCACTGAAGCCCTGGGACCGCGGAGAGACGGCTTCGATGGGCGCTCCGAGCCCGGCCGTGCGGCGCACGCCTTTGGGCCGCCCCGTCGTCCCCGACGTGTAGAACATCACCGAGCCCTCGCCCTGTCCATCGGGCTCGGTCGAGCGCTGCGAAGCCAACGCCTGCTCGTAGGGCGTCAGGCCTGCAGACGACTCGGTACCCCAAACGACCCGTAGTGCCAGCGGCAGCCGCTCGGCGGCCGCGGCTCCCAGTTCGGCGAAACGCGAATCGACGAGCAGAGCGCGTGCGTCGGAGTTCTCGAGGACATAGCGGACCTCTTCCTCGGCGAAGTGCCAGTTGATCGGGACGGCGACGAAGGAGGCGTGAGCGCAGGCGCAGAAGGCCTCGAAGACCTCGCGCGCATTGCCCGAGAGGATCGCGACCGCATCGCCCGCCTCGAGCCCCGAAGACCGAAGCAGGGCAACGAGTCGGTTCGTGCGCTCGTTGGCCTCTGCCCATGATGTCTCGCCGCGCTCGTCCAGGAGAGCCGCTTCGTCGGGCCGAAGCTCCGCGAAATGCTGCAACTTGGTGACCATCCCGGCATTCTAGCGACGGCCCGTGCGGCGCTGTCGAGCCGCTACTTCTTCTTCGCCGGCAACGTGTTGACGTATTCGAGAGCTCTGATCAACCACCGTCCGAGCTCTTCCGGTTGCTGGAACAGCTCCTCGGGAACCTCGAGATGCTCTTTGATGTTCGCGCCGTAGTTCTTGAACTGAACCGCGTCGTACTCCTTCGAGAAGGCCTCCCGGTCTTCCTCGCTCAGGCGCAGGCCCAGGCGGCCGTCTTTGGTGAGCGAGCTGAACATCGTCCCGTTCGAAGAGGTGTGCGGCAGCTTGAGACCGCCCTTCAGCTCGAGTTCCTGCCGCGTGGCGATCGCACGTCGATAGAGCTCCAGTCTCTCCTCGGGAACCTGATCCTGCTTCTTGGTCATCGTCACCCTCGTCGATTGGGTCGGCGTTCGAGTGTGGCAGAGACTGTCCCGATTCCGCTCGGTTGCGTGACGGAGTGCCTTTGCCTCGCTCCTGCTACAGTCGAGTCTCACTCGAAAAACAAATGCGACGGATCGCCGAAGGGAGTCTCACGATGAAGTCTCGCCGTCTTCTGCTCTTGATCTCGACTCTGGTCATCACGCTGGTTGCCCTGGTCATGGTCGTGGCGCGCGCCAGCGCCTCGCCCAACGCGGACACTCGCGGTTCAGAGACCGTCTACGACGCGGCCTCGGCCTTCGAAGCGCTCAAGAGCTTCGAAGGCGAATGGAAGAGCACGCCGGTCGGCGGCGACGAAAGCCGCGCCTCGACCGTCGTCTACAAAGTGTCGGCCAACGGCAGCTCGGTCATCAAGACCTATGGGCCCGGCACCAAGTACGAGATGTTCAGCGTGTTCCACATGGACGGCGACGAGCTGCTCATGACGCACTACTGCGCGGTCGGCAATCAGCCGAAGATGCGCTTCCGCCCGAGCGACAAACCCGGTGAGATCTACTTCGAGTTCGACGGTGGAACGAACTTCGACCCGGCGAAGGACGGCCACGCGCACGAAGGCTCGACACAGGTCACCGGAACCGATACGCAGGAGTCGATGGCGATTTCGCACAGAGAGGGCGAAGCACAGCCTCCCCGCTACTCGAAGCTCGTCCGCGTCGACTGATCCGTAGCCCCGACTCCCCCGACGCACGGAGAGGAGCACAGCCATGACGACTCCCTTCTGGGTTCTGCTCGTGACCGCACTGATCCCTTACGTGCTGGCCGGCATCGGCGCCGCACAGCGCAAGAGCCAACTGGGCACGATCGACAACAGCAACTGGAGGGCGAACCAGCTGCCGCAGCTGACCGGTCTCGGCTCACGCGCCTACTCCGCCCAGGCAAACACCTGGGAGGCGGTCGCGATGTTCACGGCCGCGGTGACGGTGAACCATCTCGCCGGCGCCGATCCAGGCCCGTCCGCCGTAGCGGCGCTGGTCTTTCTCGGCGCCCGTGTCGCGCACACCCTGCTCTATCTTGCCGATCAGGCCACCATGCGCACGCTCGCGTTTCTGATCGGCTGGGGAAGCTGCCTGTGGCTCTTCGCGCTGGCGATTCAGGCCTGAGTGCGACCTGGACCTGAGAGCGATCCGGGCCTGAAAGCCCGTTCGATCGGAGCGACGGGCTCGCAGTCTTCGCCTTCGTAGAGACCGTGTCGGCCCGGGCGAAGGTTCAGCGCTCGGCGGCCACGGTTCGACCTCGCCGGCGGGCGCATCGACAGCACCTCGGCAGGCCGCAGCGGCCGTCCGACTCGCTCGAAGCGTCGGGCGTTGCGAGATCCAGAAAGGTGTCACTTCGCTACGATGCGGTCGCAACGAACTAGGAGACAACGATGTTGACGCTGGAGACTCGCGGCCCCGTGACCGTCGCACACCTCGACGACGGCAAGGCGAACGCTGTCGGGCACGCCTTCCTCGACGCGGCCCATCAAGCACTCGACGCAGCTGCGGAAACCTCGGCACTCGTCTTCGTCGGCAGAGAGGGCGTCTTCTCCGCGGGCTTCGACCTCAAGGAGCTGCAGAAGGGGCCGAGCGAGCGCGAGGCTCTCGTCGGTCGAGGAGCGCACTTCCTCCATCGCCTCTTCACGCACCCGCAACCGGTCGTCGCGGCAGCCACCGGGCATGCCATCGCCGCTGGAGCCCTGATCCTCCTTGCCTCCGATACTCGCGTCGGAGCGCGAGGTGACTTCAAAGTAGGCCTCAACGAGACGGCGATCGACATGGCTCTGCCGGTCTTCGGCCTCGAGCTGGCCAAGGCGCGACTCGATCCGCGTCAGCTGACCGCTGCGGTCACTCAGGCGACGATCTACGACATCGATCGGGCGACCGAAGTCGGCTATCTCGACGAGCTCGTCGACCCCGACGCCGTGCTCGAGCGAGCGGTCGAGATCGCGACAGGACTCGCCGAGCTACCGGCCGGGGCCTATGCCGCCAACAAGATGGGTGTGCGGCAGGACTTCGCCGAGGTGATTGCAGCGAGCCTGCCCCCGTCGGAATAGCGATCCACTCCCCGGCGTTTCTGGTCTTGACTCAAGGACACGACGTGGGAGGGAGCGGCGCGGTGCTCGATCGTGGATTCAGCCTCCGGTTCGGTGCGGCCCTCATGCTGGCCAGCGCATGCCTGGCGCCAGCGCAAGGGCAGGAGCCGAAGGAGGAGGAACGTCGGGAGATCGCCCAGGACGGCGGCATCAGCGAGAGGCTGACCGTGCGCGAGACCACGCTCCACGTTCGGGTCAGAACGCCGAAATGCGCCGTCGAAGAACTCACCCGCGACCGCTTTCGCATCTTCTTCGGCGAGCGCGAGCTGCCGATCGTCGCTTTCGAAGAGCTGCGCTTCAGCGAACCGAAAGTGAGATCGGCGGCAAGCAGAGACTCGGTCGCCGAGGGATCCTCGCCCGAAGAGCCGGGACGCAGCGTTCTGATCGTGCTCGACAGGCTCTTCACCCAGCGCCCCTATCTCAACGAGACGATACGCGCCCTGCGGAGCAACCTCGATCGCTTTGCTCCCGGCGACCGCGTCGCGGTGATGACGCTCGACACGCAGGCTCGCCTGATCCACCCCTTCACCCGCGACCGCGACGTCCTCCGTGCGGGCCTCGATCTGCTGGAGGCGGGCATCGACGCCGACGCCGCTCTTCTGCGCCAGAGAGTCGTGCGACTGCAGGAGCTGGTCTCCGACGACGAGAGCGTCGACGCCAACTCGTCCATTGGCCTGCGGGCGGCGCTTGGCATCGGCGCGAGCCGTAACGTGAGCTTCACGACGCTCGCTGAGCCCTCGCTCTTCGACGATCGCGCCCAGGGGCTCTTCCAAGGTGAGGAGAACGAGCTCTTCGCGCTGGCCGGCGTTGCCAACGTCAGCAGCTTGGCCCAGACGATTCAGGCGGCCAACGAGGCGTTCAGCGACGCGCTCCGCCTCGTCGCCGACGTGCCGGGGCCCCGCTACTCGATGCTCTTCTCCGAGGGAGTCGGCGCTTTCCGGCAGATCCTCTCCGTCGAGGAGGACAACTCCATCTTCAATCCGCGCGCGGGAGCCAGTGCCAGCACTCTCGGCTCCTACCAGGCGCTCTCCTACGTGCTGCAGGCCCACGGTTGGACCGTGCAGGCCTTCGACGTCAGCGGCGTCGGTGAGCGCAGCCGCAACTTCAGCATGGCGAACTCCGGGCCGCGGGCTTTGCAGGGCTCCCAAGCGTTCTCGGCGATCCCGGACCTGGCGCTGCGCGGCGGACTCTCCGATCCGAGTGGAGACAGCCTCTTCTTCCTCGCCGACGAGACGGGCGGTGACTTCTACCAGCAGTTCAACGGCATCGACGGCGTGCTGCGCGAGTCTCTCGACGCCATCCGCCATCACTATCGAATCGTCGTTGCGTTGGAGGCGTCTGACGAGGAGCTCGATCGGCGCCGCACCCTGCGTGTCGAGGTTGTGGACCTGCCGCGCAAGGCCCGGGTGAGGCACTCGCTCACCGCCGACTGGGCCATGCCGCCGAATCTGCGCCGTACAGACGCCGTCGAGTCGGCGCGTGACCAGCTGCTCTCCGGGCGCACCAGCGCTCAGCTGACACTCGACGTCGCTCAGCTCGGCGTCTTCCTCGTACCCCACAGCGAGACCACGCGGCGCGCCGTCGTCGTTCTCGACGCCGACATGGCAGCTCTCACCCGGCATCTCGAACCCGCCCGGGGCGAGGCCCGACTCAAGGTGCACGGCCTGGCGAGCGGCCTGTCGGTCGAGCCCGGAAGGGGTCAAGACTTTCTCGACCTCTTCGAAGTCGACGCCGGCTGGTCGCAGGACTCGGCAGCACCGTCGAGCCGCCTGCTCGTCACCGGCGACCTCATCGTTCCCTGCAGCGGTGCGGTCATCCGGCTGCGCTTCGCCGGTCCCGCCGAGTCGCAAGGCGTTCTCCGAGAGCACGAGATCGCGGACACCTGCGGGAAGCCGCTCTCCTGGGCCAGCGCCGTGCTCGAGGGGCAGAACGACTTTGCTTTCGCTCTCGAGCAAGGGTTCTCGCTCAGCGACCCGGAGCAGAACCCCTTCAGCCAGGGAGGGTTCACCTACTTTCCCAACCTGCGTCGCAGGGTCGAGCGCGGAGCCGCAGTCACGCTTCTCGCCTACGGCCCTGAGACCGAACTGCGTCTCGATCGGGGGACGGGTGACCCATCCAACCTGGCTCTCGAGAGGTCCTCGGAGCTGTCCGAGAAGGCGCGCCTGGAGACGTTCTTGGTCGACGCCGAGTCCGGGGTCTACGAGCTCGTCTCCGGAGACGGACCGAGCTCCGGGGCGCTGGTACGCGTTCTCGACTTCGGCTCCTCGAAGGGCACGCAGGACGGCAGTTGCACTGCGCCCTCGGGTTAGCTCATTGGCGTCGGACCCCACTCGCAAGAAGAGACGGCGTGCATTCGTTGCAGAATCGAATCGTCGGAATGCAGGAGGACCTAGAGTGACGAAAGAGAGACGAGAGTCCGTTCGCCGAACTCTGAACTCGGCCGTGGCGGGGGCCCTGCTCTTTGCCGCCTGTCTCGACGCGCAGGAGGAGCGCGAGTCCGTCGCGCGTGAAGGCGCCGTCAGCGAAACCCTGACGGTGCGCGAGACGACCCTGCACGTGCGCGTCCGCACACCGAACCGCGCGATCGAGGAGCTCACGGAGGACCGCTTTCGCGTCCTCTTCGGCGAGCGCGAGCTGCCGATTCTCGCGTTCGAGGAGCTGAGCTTCGAGACGGCCAAGCGCGGTCGTTCACGACGAGAAGCCGAGCCTGAGAGCCCGGCGACTCCCCGAGAGGCGCCTGGACGCAGCGTCCTCATCGTCATCGACCAGCTCTTTACTCCGAGGCCCTACCTGAACGACACGGTGAGCGCCGTACGCAAGAACCTCGATCGCCTCGCCGAGGGCGATCGCGTTGCCCTGATGACGCTCGACATCCGAGCGCGGCTGATTCACCACTTCACGAGCGATCGGGCGGTGATCTCCGCGGGGCTGGATCTCCTCGAGGCGAGCTTCGACCGTGAGGGTAGGAACGAGGTCGACAGCTTGGTGCGGGCGCTTCAGGATCTCGTGAAGAAGGACGACAGCTACCAGGCGGCGTCCGCAATCGGTTTGCGCGCCGCGTTGGGAATCGCCAACAGCCCGAACGTCAGCATTACTGCAGGTCGCGACCAGAGCCTTTTCGACAACCGCGCTCGAGCTCGTTTCGACGACGGCGCCGACGCCCTCTTCAGCGTCGTGGACATCAACAACCTCAACTCGCTGGCGCAGACGATCCAGGCGTCCACCGCCTCTTTCAGCGATGCGCTCAGACTGGTGGCTGACGTACCGGGTCCTCGCTACTCTTTGTTGTTCTCCGGGGGCGTCCAGGCCTTTCGAGAAATCGTCTCCGAGGAGTCCAGCTCACCACTGGACCCGCGCACCGGAGCCGGCGCCAGCACCTTGGCCTCCTATCAAGCGCTCTCCTACGTGCTGCAAGCGAACGGCTGGACGGTGCAGGCCTTCGACGTCAGCGGAGTCGGCGAGCGCAGCCAGAGCTTCAGCATGGAGAGCTCGGGACCAAACGTCAACGACTCCCAACAGATCGCCGCCCTGCCAGAGCTCGCACTGAGCGGCGGTCTCGCCGATGCCAGCGATGACACGCTCTTCTTCCTGGCGAACGAAACCGGGGGCGACTTCTACAACCAGTTCAACAGCATCAGCGGAGCACTCCGTGAGTCGCTTCAGTCGACGAGCCATCACTACCGAATCGTCGTCGCCCTCGAGGCGACCGAGAAAGAGCTGGACCGTCGGCGGACTCTGCGCGTCGAGGTCGCCGACCTGCCTCGCAGAGCGCGCGTGACCCACTCGCTGACCGCTGACTGGGCCCTGCCGCCCAACCTGCGACGCCTGGACGCAGTCGAGGCCGCCCGCAGCCAGCTGGTCTCCGGGCGCTCCGAAGCTCAACTGCCGCACGACGTGGCGCAGCTCGGCGTGTTTCTCATCCCGCACAGCGAGACGTCGAGGCGCGCGGTCGTCGTACTCGACGCCGACATGGGGGCTCTCCGGCGACGCATGCGGCCGGCAGCCGGCGAGTACCGGCTCAAGGTGCACGCTCTCGCCCACGACCTCGAAACGCCGCCCGGCCGAGAGAGCGACTTCTTCGATCTTTTCGAGATCGATGCCGGGTGGTCTGCGGACTCGGGGGCGCCGGCAAGCCGCCTCCTCGTCGCCGGCGATCTCATCGTGCCCTGCGCCGGAGCGCGCATCCGAATGCGCTTTGCCGACCCGATCGTGGTCGACGGCATCCTCCGTGAGCACGTCGTTCCCGACACCTGCGGTCAGCAGCTCTCCTGGGCGAGTGCTTTTCTCGGGGAGGGAGAGGAGTTCGCCTTTGCCGTCGAGAGCGACTTCTCTCTGGCTGATGCTCAGCAGAACCCGTTTCACCAGAACGGTTCCACGTACTTTCCCGACCTGCGTCGCATGGTCGAGCGTGGTTCCGCGCTGACGCTGCTGGCCTTCGGCCCCAGGAGCGAGCTCCAGCTACGCCGACGGTCGAACCCCTCGACCGCCGTCCCACTGCCGATCGAGACCTCGTCGAGACTGTCGGAGACGGCCCGTCTCGAGACGGCCTTCGTCGACGCTGAAGGCGGCCTGTACGAGCTCACACTGCCATCTCAGCTCCCGTCGGGCGCTTTGCTACGCGTCCTCGACTTCGACCCGGGCGCCGCCGCCTCCGAGCCCCCGGAGGAACGCTAAGTCCTGACTGAGCTAGACTTAGGTCCTCCTCAGGCATTCTGTTTCGTCGCCGATCGGCGTTCGATTCGAGCCTCGAGCAGCGGCACGTGGCCGAACGCGAGTGAGAGCGTCGGACTGCGTCGAGACATCCAACGCACTTCCCGCGTACACTGAGAGTATGACCGTCGCCCTTCGCCCCGTCGCAGCCCACACGCTGCTGCCCGATCCGTTTCTGCACGTCGGAGACGACCGGATCTACAGCCCGCTGCGCGACTGCACGCTGGCCGAAGGCGACCCGCTGTACGCACCGCTGCGCAGCGTTCTGAGCGGCCAGTCCGGCGTCGAGGTGCTCGACGAGGCCGTTCGCTCTCAGCTGGAGAGCGACGGTTGGTTGGTGAACGATCCGAATGCGCTCGCCCACGAGACGCGCCTGAAGTACGTGTCTCTGGAGACACACACGGTCTGTAACCAACGCTGCTTCTTCTGCCCCGTCTCCTTCGAGCAGCGCGCCGCGCACTTCATGCCGACCGACTTCTTCGAGAGCATCGTGCTCCAGCTCTCTGCCTACCGCAGCACCATCGAAGGTGTCTGGCTGATGCTCTACAACGAGCCTTCGCTGGACAAACGCATGGTCGAGCAAGCCGCGACGCTACGCCATGCCGGCTTGCCGCCGGTCATCAACACCAACGCGTCGGCATTTCACCCGAAGAAGACCGATGCGCTGATCGAAGCTGGAGGCCTTCGCCTGCTCTCGGTCAACATCTCGACCTTCGATCGCGACTCGTACGCGCGGGACCGAGGCGCCGACCAGCTCGACCGGGTCCTTCGCAACCTCGACTACATGGCCAACAAGCCTGTGGCCGAAGAGATGCTGCTGATGGTCCTCGGCCAAAAGGACGAAGATCACGAGCGTCAGATCGAGGCGGCGCGCAAGCGCTACGGCGACACGCGCTTCGTCATTCAGCACGACGAGATCATGGACCGCGCAGGCTGGCTCGAAGTCGGACGCAAGGCCAAGCGGGAGGGAGGTCGTCTCGCCGGCTGCGAGAACGTCGGCTCGCGCCCGCTCCAGCACATGCACATCACCCCGCACGGCAAGGTGGTCTTCTGCTGTCAGGACTACGACGAGACCCACGTCGTCGGAGATCTTCGCCAAGACAGCGTCGCCGAGGTCCTCGCCGGCGAAGCGCTCGCCTCGCTGCGCCGTCAGGCCTACGGCCTCGAAGAACCGCACGACGACTTCATGTGCAGCAGCTGCGTCTTCGCTCTGCGCGACTTCGGTGCCGAAGAGCCTCAGCCCTAGGCGCCCCTGCCCTTCAGGCAGGCATGAAAGCCGCTCCACCGAGCGCGATCAGAGCGAGCAGCATCAGCACAAAGACGATGCTGCGCAAGGCCCGCTGGTCGAACCAGTAGCAGAGCGTGTAGAGGGTGCGCAACGCGACCAGCGCCCAAAGCGCCCGGCTCATCCAGAGCGGTGACCCGCCGAGCAGAACTCCCGCCACCACGAAGAGCAGCAGGACGCCGAGGCTCTCGGCGGTGTTCGCGTGAGCGCGACTGGCGCGAAAGAGCGCGTCGTCGTGCCCGCCGTCCACCGGCGTGCCGGGAGTGTGGCCGGAACGCAGTCCTACGACGTCGGCAACGAGGAGCTGCACGAGGTGCAGCACGCCGAAGGCGAAGAGCGGCAGACCGAGAGGCGCATAGACCTCGAGCCCACTCATGAGCCCGTTCCCTCGAAGCCCGCGCCGCCGCTCGAGAATTCCTGTTTCATCCGTGCTTCCTCCTCGCTTCGGTCGATGAAAGAGACGCCTCCTCCGTCTCGAGAGACGAGATCGCCAGGCACGCTCAACGCCAAGCAGCGCGACGAGCCTCGAACCAGGACTTGGGGCGCAGCACCTTCACATCGCGCTGTTCCCCGTCCATTTCGAAGCCCGCCCTCAGCGCCTTGTAGTCGATGAGCAAGAGAGCCCGACCGGGCGGTCGCAGATCGATCTCTCCGACGATCTCGAGTCCTTGACCGCGAATGTCGACGTCACGCAGCTGTGCTCCGTCTTGGGCCAGCACGAGGCGCGCCGTACCGTCGATGTCGTTCACCTCGAGAATGCGGCGAAACCAGCGGACGGCCCTGTGCGACTCACCGACCATGCGCACGATCGGTTCGGTGTCGCGGAGGCGCAGCCTCACGTCCGCATCGAGCCCCAGCGGACGGCCGGTCGAGACGCTGCCTTCCTGCAGGTCCGCCACCAGCCACCACTCGCCGTCCTCGCGCGGAATGCCGGGAAAGGCGACGTCTTCGAGACGCAGCTGCCCGCGGGACACTTCCAGCGCCTCTTCGCTCCTCGCGCCGGCTTCGAGCTCGACGTCCAGTCGAAGCTTGCCGGTGAAAGGCTCGTCGAGCAGCTCCGCCGTCAGCGCGCTGCTGACGAGGCTCAGAGCGACCTGCGCGTCGCCGCCCGTCCAATCGAGGCGCCCGGCCATCGTTCCGAGGCCCTCGGCGAAGCGGAATGAGTCGGTGGGAACGTAGCTGTTGAGAGCGGTCAGAGTGAAGGGGCGCGTCGACTCGGCTTCGGCCGTCACGGCGAGGTCTTCGGCGCCTGAACCCCGAGCCGTGAGCTGGAGGCTCGGAAGCTGAAAACTGGCGTGCTCCGGGTGCTCGAGCAGCGGGTCGCGGACGTTGAGTTCGACGAAGCCTCGACCTCCGCCGCCGAGCTCGCCACGAAGCCGAGCTGGCCCGGACGTGCTCCACTCCGACAGTGCAAGGTCGAGCAATGGAAAGTCGAGCTCCGCCTCCGACGGTGAGGAAAGCCGCATCTTGCCGCCCGCGCCGCGCAGGACGCGCAGCGTCGCGGAGAGCTCCGCTTCACCGCCGAGTCGCAGCCAGCCGCTGTCGGAGAAGGGGTTGGACCACCATCCCAAGTCATCGACGTCCCCCCGCAGGCGCAGCGTCTGTGGAGCAATGCGGGGCACCTTGGCACCCTCCGGAAAGGCGAGGCGCAGTCGGTCGAGGCCCAGGTCGGCTCTCACCGGCACCGGACGGGCCCCGGCACCGGAAGGCCTCGTCGCACCCTGAAAGGAGAGGCCCACGTCGGACAGATCGAGTGAACGCCGACTCGCCTGGCCCGTCGTGCGACCCGACAGGCTCAGCCGACCGAAGACGTCCGTCCCCCGGAACCTCAGCTGAGCCTCCTCAGCGAGCACGCGGAAGGACGCATTCTGATCGCCGCCCTCGAGGTTCATGCGAGTCTCCAGGGTGCCTTTCCCTCCGAGAATCTGCAGGTCGAGCCCTTCGGGCAAGAGCGGTTGGAACTCCGCGAGGTTCGGGAGGTCGAGGCGCGGCAGCTCGAGCTTCAGTTCGGTCCTTTCGAGCGGACGGTCGACTCTCGGCTCGAAGCCCGTGACGACGAGATCCAGATCACTGGCCCGAGCGCTCATCGGATTCCCACGGCTCGCGGCCACGTCGAGGCCCTCGAGATCGACGCGCAGATCGAGGCGCTCGGCCCCCTCCTCCAGCTCGACGCGAGCGTCGATCGCCCCTTGACCCGCTGCATCGAGCCAGCCGACCTCGACCTCGAGCTGGCGAGCATCGACGCGCAACGTCGAACCTTCGCGAAACTCACGGCCTTCGAGCTTCAGGTCGGCCTCCAGGCGTCCTTCCCCCTCGAGACGCAGAGGCTTCTCCTCCGGGATGAGCTCCCGGAGAAAACGGAGCGAAGGCACGTCGCCCGAGATCTGGAGCACAGCCGTCAGGGAATCGAGTGCTTCGAGCGTGCGCAGCTTGGGCACGGGAGTCTCGGCGAGCGCCAGCGTCGCGGTCAACGCAAGCCCGTCGACCGCCTGATCGGCTCCGAGAAAGAGCGACGCCCCGTCGAGCTCGGCGACGACGTCGACGAGCTGCATCGGACCCCGTCCCTGAAACTGCGCCGTGCCGGCCACGCGCCCCATCCCCTGCTCCTCGACCGAAACTGCCCGGATCTCATCGACCCAAAGCTCGCGAACTCCGCGGAGATCGAGGTTGCCAAGAGTGACGCGCCAAGGGTTGCGTCCCCCCGCTCGAGGGCCGCTCTCGCGCTGCGTCAGCGCCAGGTCTCCGATCGGCGGAAGGTGCTGGACGTCGTCGCCAGCGACACCCTCGGCGAGTCGCCGCCGCAGAAAGAAGGAGACACCGTTGCCACGGCCGCGGCGAATGTGGAAGTGACGTCGACGCAGACCCAGCAGGTCGAGAGCGACGGTCGCTTCCTCGGCCGAGAGCTGCCACTCCTGGGTGGGCCCTCTCTGGACCAGCTGCAGGTCTCTCACGTGCACAGTCGTCGGCCACACCGTCCACGCCCTGCTCCACTGCACCTGCCGCCGCTCCGTGGTCAGCTGCTGCGGAGCAAGCCAACGGAGCCACAGGTTGAGCCCGGCAAGGATGACGAGCGGAAGCGCCAGCGGGAGGAGAAGCAGCCAGCGCCGACGGCGCCGCCCCGAGCTCGCCTTGCGCTCCGAGCCTTCAGTCGACACGATGACGCCTCATAGGGGCTCTACCCCGCCGGCGGCGTGCCGGGGTCCACCGAGTCTCATGCGGAGCTCAGCAGAAGCTTGCGAGCGACCTCCGCCGTGCGGCGCGCGCGCTCCCTGAGCTGGGCATCCGACGCGCTGCTCACGGGGTGGTCGATCACCGCGAAGGCGTAGTCCTCGGCGCCGAGCGCACCGGCCATCACTTGTGCTGCGCTGACGAAGGTCTCGGTCATCACGGCGAGCGCGGGAACGCCTCGTCTCTCCATCGCGATCGCATCGTGCAAACTGCACGACGAGCAGCTGCCTCAGTCGCCGAGTCCGGTGAAGACCGCCGCCCACTGAGTCGCTTCGTCCAGAATCTCGGTCTCCGCCGAAGCGCTGTAGCTCGACTTCGTGCGAAGAACGACCCTGGCCACGCCGAGCTCGCGGCGCAGGTGATCTTCGAGGTGACCGAAGAACGGGCGTGTGCCCTCCTTGCCGTTCGAGATGACGCCCACGACGGCACCCTCGAGCGTCGCTGCTCGCTTCGCGGGCTCCAGGACGGCGACCGTCGACTCGTAGGTTGGATCGAGAATGCGCATCGTGCTCGAGAATCCGGGGGACTCGGCAGCTCAGGATTCCGGACCGCAGTCGAGGCAAACGCCGATCGCCTGCGTGACCGCGTGGCTCTTGGTGCCAAGCCACGGCGGAATGACGGCACCGAAGCCGCCCGCCGGCCCGCCCGCCGCAACCACCAGCAGCTGCTCCGGTGACTCGAGGGCGGTGTACACCCTGTCGCCCTTGTCACGCACGACGGCACCCTTGCCCGCGCGAGCCCAATCACGGCGATGGATTTGCGCTCGCTCGAAGACGAACCGGGCGACGTCCCGTTTGCTCCAGCCGGCCCCTTCGAGGTGACGTCGCAGCTGCGGCGGCACGACGATCGTGTAGTTGCCCGGCCAGATCGAGTAGTGACGCATGTTGGCACGCATCTCGGCAGCGAAGGTCTCGAGAATCTCCTCGGGCTCCTCGGTCCACTCGTTCATCAACTGGCGAGGGGCTCCGGCGGCGACCGCCGTGACGGCGGAGACTCCTTCGGGGACGCCACGCACGACGGCGAGAGGGGCCCAGTCGGTACCTTCTTCGTCCTCAGCGACACAGTAGCTGAACTTCCCTGGATGGCCGAGCGTCGAGCGATCGGCCTCGCCGGGGCGCACGTTCATCAGGTTGATCAGGGACAGTCGAAGGGCGCGGCCGATGGCGGTCGTCGCGCGGTCGCTGCCCGCGAGAGCGTTGAACGTCGAGCTCGCGCCGATGTCGCGCCGTACCGGGCCGTTGATGACGAGCAGGATGCCGCATCCGCCGGTGCTGGCGGTCGCGCCGTGAAGGACGAATTCCGGCTGCAGGAGGGCCGTCCAGGACGCCACGACGACGCCGAAGTGCACCGGAAGACAGCCCGCCATGACCGCATTGATCGCCAGCTTCTCGGCGGTGATCGGGCGTCCTCGGACAGGCTCGACGCCGACGACGTGGTCGGGCGGTAGAAGCGCACCGGCAAGGCAGTCGGCGACCGCTTCCGGCGTTGGCGGAACGACCGGCAGACCATCCGTCCAACCTCTCCGGTGGCACTCTTCTTGAGCCGATGCAGCATCGGCGACGTCGACGGAAGTCGACGCGAAGGCAGTCGTCACGGTTTCGGTGCTCATGCAGGAGGCTTTCGTCGAGAGTCTCGACGAGTCTACGAGAAACGAGATCTCGACGCAGTCGATGAGCGATGCTCGGCGTCCGTCCGTGCCACACTGGACTTCCAAACGACAGGATGAGGAACAGAAGATGATCGCAAGACGCTCTCGCAGGTCACTGGCGCTGTGTGCGCTCGTCGCGGCGCTCGTGTCCTGCCAGCCGGCGCCGGACGCCGTCAGTACCGCGGATCTGGAGCTCGACGTCCTCTTCGAAGAGGTCTGGGCAGACGCCCTCGACCGCAGCCCCTACTTCCGACTGCGCGAGGGCCTGCCCATCGAATCGCTGGGCGATCCCTCGTTCGCCGAGTATCAGGACTTCGCCGAGAAGGCTCGTGGCTGGCGCGCCCGGCTCGACGCCCTCGATGCAGAGGCTCTCAGCCATGAAGACTTCGTCGGCGCCAGAGCCCTCGCCTGGGACCTCGACATCGCGATCGAAGGCGAACGGTGGTTTCACCACGCCAGCGTGCTGACCCCCTACAGTTCACCGCTGAGCGGACTGACCCAGATTCTCGCTCTGGTCCCGCTGCAGAGCGAGGACGACGCCGAGAGGTACCTGGCTCTGCTCGGTCAGGTTCCTGGCTTCATCGGCGCTCTCGAGAGTCACGTGCGCGACCAGGCCGCACGGGGCATCTTCGTCTGGCGCGACAACTTCGAGGCGAGCGCCGGCCTGCTCCAGACGTTCGCTGCGACCGACGGCCGCAGCCTCTTCGCACCCAGCGCCCCTCGGCTCGAGGGTCTCGCCGAGTCGATTCGCTCCAAGGTCGCAGACGAGGCAACCGCCCTCGCGCTCGGCGACATCGATGCCGCCGTCCGGAGCCTCCTCGACTTCCTGCGAAGCGACGACTACTACCCGCAGACGCCGACCGAGGTCGGTGCCAGCGCTCTTCCGGACGGAGCGGAGTACTACCGTTACGCAGTGCGGCGTTCCACCACCATGGAGGTCGCTCCCGAGGCGATCCATGAGCGCGGCCTGGCGCTGGTCGAGGAGATGGAGCGTGAAATGACCCGCCTGCGCGGGGAGATCGGCTTCGACGGCAGTCGAGAGGAGTTCCGCGCCAGTCTGCGCACGGACGTACGCTACTTTCCCAAGTCTCCCGACGAAGTCGGTGCCCGTTTGATGGATGCCGCGGTCGACATGGAGAAGGTCGTCGATGACTACTTCATCGGCCGGCCCCAGGCGGAGTACGGTGTTCGTCGTCTCGAAGCGAACCGCGAAGCCAGCCTCACCTACGGCATCTACGAGCCGCCGACCCCGGCAGATCCGGTCGGCCGCTACCGCTACAACGGCTCCAAGCTCGATCAACGCGCGTGGATCAACCTGCGCGGCATCTCGCTGCACGAGCTGATCCCCGGACACCACTTCCACATCGCGCGTCAGGCAGAGAGTGAGGACCTTCCCGACTACCGCCGCAACATGTGGCATGGCGCCTACACCGAGGGCTGGGGCTCCTATGCGAGCTACCTCGGTCTCGAGGCGGGCATCTATGCCGGCGATCCGCTGAGCGAGTACGGCATGTACACGCTCGAGGTTTTCCTCGCCACGCGCCTCGTGGTCGACACCGGCATGAACCTGCTCGGCTGGTCGCTCGAGGAGGCCCGTGACTTCATGCGCGAGCACACGCTCGAGTCGGAGACGCAGATCGGCACCGAGTCGCTCCGCTACTCCGCCGACATGCCGGCGCAGGCTCTGGCCTATCAGATGGGCAAGCTCGAGATTCTGGAGCTGCGTCGCAGAGCCTCCGAAGCGCTCGGCGAGCGTTTCGACCTGCGGCTCTTCCACGAGACGCTGCTCGAGAACGGCTCCCTGCCCATGGCCGTGCTCGCCGAGCACGTGGACTGGTGGATCGAACAGCAGGACAGCTGAGGCCGATGATTCACAGCGTCATCACCGTGTAGAAGATCGCGGCGACGACGACCGGCTGAACCAGCAGCAGATAGAGGAAAGCCAGAGCGGCCGACTTGAGCAGGCACTTCCACCACGGCTGGTCGTAGAAGCGGCGCAGGCCCAAGAAAACGTACGCCGGAAAGAGCAGCAGAAAAGCGGCGAGGTACGTCAGGACCCCTGGAAGCAACTGCGACATGCCCAGAGCGTTCAGCACGCGGCAGGCGGCCAGCAGCAGAAACAGAAAGCTCTGAGCGTGCAGAGCAAAGACGAGGTGGTCGACGTACAGGACACCCCGCCGCACGTAGAGCAGCTTGAGCGCCAGGGCGAGAAAGGGCACGAAGACGATCAGAGCGGTCGGAATCGTGCGCTCGAGGCCGGCGAAGTAGCGGTCGACGAGCTGCTGAACCGGCAGCGTCTTGAGAGCGTTCAGTCGCTCTTCGAAGCTTGGAAAGAAGCGGTACAGAAAGCTCGACTCGTCGATCTCGAAGAGCTGCATGCGCCCGGTCGCGCTCTCGAGCGGCACCTCGCGGCCGATCAGATCGTCGCCGATGTAGACGTTCGCACGGGAGACGTCGGGGGCCGGAATCCCGACGAGCAGAAAGAAGAGAAGGCTGGTCACGAGGTAGAGCCGCACGGGCGTGACGTAGGAGGCCCGCTTGCCCTCGACGAAAAAGAGACTCAACAGCCCTGGAACGAGGAGTGCCCTGAGCGTGCGCAGGAGCTTGCCGTCGAGAGAGAGAGCCTCGCGGGCCATCTCCAGGAGCATGGCGCCACCTGGACGCCGAGGATCGCGCAGCGCCTGGCCGCATTCCGAGCAGTAGTTGCCGGAGACCTCAGCCCCGCAGTTGGGACAGACGTCTCCGAGAGCGACGGGGTTCGGCATGAGCCAACAGTACCCGCACGGAGCGCCGCGGCTTGCGCGCTACTCCGAGACGACCGCCGTCGGATCGCCGAGCACCGAGTAGAGCGACGTCAGTCCGCGGGTGTCCTCCGCTTCGAACGCGTTGAGGCTCTGCAGAAGTACGACGCCCAGATGAGAGCCTCGCCGGGGCCAGCGGTCCAGCAGATGCCGTCCGAGATCGAACGAAGGCTGGCTGAACGACAGTCCCGAGGGGGCGACGCTCACCAGCGACCCGGCGTCGTCTTCCAAGACGAGGGCCTCGCCCAGTGAGAGAAAGCTGGGAACCTCGTGGCGATTCACGGCGCAGCTCAGAGACAGCGCCAGACTCACGGTGCCCTGAAGAGCCTCGACGTCGGCTGTGTCGAAGACGTTCTCGTCGGCCAGCTGCGTCGAGCTCCCGTGCCCCGTATAGATGAAGAGCTCCGGCTCATCGTCCCAAGACTCGACGAGCTCCTCGAAGACGGTCTCGGCGTCCTTCTGCTCCAGGGAAATGACGCTGCGACGGCCCTTCACGAGAGGTGCTAGATCCGAGGTCTGAGTCGGAAAGTCGCCCGCGACGTCAGCGTTGTCGGCGACCAGGACCGCGGCCTCTCTCTGCACCACGTGCTCTTCGATTTTGGCGAGGTAGGCGTCCACCTCGGCCTCGGTCGTGACGGGCAACCGTGCAACCAACGTCTCACGAAAGCCGTCGTCATCGAGGTCGCCGATGCGATTGTCCGCCGAGTAGAGGCCAAAGGGGGTGGCAACGAAGTCGGTGACGACCAGGCTGTCACCCTGCCCGCCGTAGTTGCGATGATCGAACGTGCCCTTGCCGAGGAGCAGAACGACCGACGGCAGCGCGTCGCGCGACTCCAGGTCACGCAAGTAGCTGCGAATCGCATCCGGCGTCTCGAAGCCGTGCGAGTAGCTCTGGAAGACCCACTCGAGGTTTACCGAGCGGGCCGAGACGCCGCGCGAGCTTCGCGCTTCCGAGTACCTCTCGGCCGCCGCGGAAAGGCCGCTGGGCGCCAGGACGAGTAGATCGCTCGCCAGAGCCGCCGATGCACTCAGGGGAGCCTGCGGGCGCACCGTGGGAGCCCCCACCTCCTGCGAGCGCGCGAGCACGTAGGTGGTTCCAGGCTCGGTGTCGAGTACGAGACCCGTCGGCGTGACGGACGACGCGAGCGACGCCGCGCTGAGCCACTCGGCCGGCCGGTCCGGCGGCAGGGCGACGCCGACGTGCGGACCGCCGCCGAGACCGTAAACCAGGGTCTTGCTCGACGTCGCGGTGAAACGCACCTGGCCGTTGTCCGCGACGGGTGCGGCGAGGTAGTCGACAGCGGCCCGGTCCAGGTAGAAGACCGTCAGGTTCTGACCGTCGATCGGCACGGCCGTCATGCGGACCTTGTTCGACCAGCCGAGGACGCCCTCCGGCACCTCGAGGCGCCGGACACGCGGCCCGTGACCCGACCAGGCGATGTTGCCCAGGTCGACACCGTTGACCGCGACGTTCATCTCATAGCGTCCGGAGCTGTTCTGAAACGCACCCCCCGCCACGTGCAACTCGAGCACCGGTTCCTCGCGCGGAACGTCCGGAAGCTCGAACGAGAACTCCTGCTCGATAGCCCTCGACGACGTCGCCAGGAAGCCGAGCCAGTACCAGAAGTCCTGGCGGTCGTTGACGCTGGTCGCCGCCGTCGCGGGCACGAGGTTGTCTTCGACCTCGAGACGCTGGAAGGCGAGCGCCTGCGGCTCAGCCGCACTCCGGGCCAGAACGTGGGCGTTCATCTCGAGACCGTCTCCAGGCGTCAACCGGTAGACACCGCCGCGATTCCAGAGATCGGTGAAGCGCTCGGCATACCAGTAGACCCGGCCGTTCTCGGTCGCGGAGGAGACCGCCCTGCCACGAAAGCTGACGGCCGCACGTTCGGCGGCGGACGCAGCAAACAACCCCGCGCTCTCGGTGTGCGCGAAGCGTGGACGATCGACTGCGGCTCGGCGCGACGGCGCGAGGCGAGCCACTGGTGCCGGGCGGCGACCGCGCCGCGGCAGGATCTTCGGCTGCGGAAGATCTCCGGCGGCCCACGGACCGTGGGTCAGACGTCGGCCGCGCGTATCCACTTCGACCACGCGGTAGGCACTCGAGCGTGCGGCCCACTCGGCGATGCCGACCTCGTGATCGATGCGCGAGTGACCGGAAAGGGTCCCGAGCGTCTGGAAGGTCTCGAAGGACTCCGTCGCAGCGCTCCAAGCCTGTAGATCGAGAGCAATCACACCTTCGGTCCGCTCGGCCGTGATGCGCGCGGCCGCCCCGTCGCTCTTCTCGGTGATCTCGAGACCGAGACCGAGGATCGGGGTGGCGCTGCAGTCGAAGGCGAGAGGCCCCCAGCCGGCGAACTGATTGTTGGTTCCCGGTCCGAGACCGCGATAGTCCATGACCACGCGGTCGACCGGGCCGGGAATCGTGACCTGCACCTGACCGAAGGCGCTGGTGAAGGAGGTGTTGTTGGTCGTGCTCGTGACGGTGTTGCCGCTGGAGGCCCAGGAGCACGAGGCGCCGGAGCAGGCGAAGTTGGCGCCGGTCGGCGTGCCGCCGAAGGTCGGCGAGAAGACCATCTGATCGTTCCAGGACGAGCCACTGTCGTTGGCCCGGTCGATGTCGAAGACGGTGAAGGTCAGGTTCTCGACTTCGTTGCCGACGCCGAAGTCGAGAATCAGCCTCGCTCCCGTGTTGGGCGACCCGGTCAGGTTGAAGCCGACGGTGGCGCGGTTGCTGGCGCTGGCACTCGGAAAGTTCGTGCCCGCCGCAGATCCCGACTGCAAACTGAAGGTCGCCGTCACCGGCGTTGCCGTACAGACGTTGTTGGCGGTTGCCGATAATTGTCCATTCGACAGATTGAAGCTGTTCGTCCCTGAAACGGTCCAGTCGATCGTCTGGGACAGTGCCGGGCTTGCAGACAGCAGGAGCAGAATCGAAAACCAATGATCGAGGGCAAAAAAGCGGCGCATGGGCAAGGAGCTCACGGGAAGGGAGAGTTTCGGGCGCGGATTCGAGAAGAACAAAGCCCGTCGTGCCTAGAGTTTACGCACAACTCGTACCAGCTAAGCCCCTCTCAGGGTGCCGGATCTTTCGCGAAGTGCCTCCTCGGGCCGACGAATGCGCCAGAGGCCGACCGTGAGCAGAGGCACGATGAGGAGCAGCACGAAGGCCCAGGTGATCGTCCCGTAGCCTCGACCGATGAGCGCGATGATGCCGATGCGCGACAGAGCAGCGGCACCGGCGAGCAAAACCACCGCGACGGTCGGCCGCGCCCACTTTGGCAGGGAGCGCCCGTCGGTCTCCAGAGCGCCGGCGATGCGTTCGTTGAAGGCGTGAATCAGGCCCGCTCCGGTCTCGATCAACGTGCCGAAGAGCATCACCTGAAAAAAGATCTGGAAGGCACGCGAGCCCAAGACTTCGAGCAGGAAGTTGGCGGGGACCGGCCGCTCGAGCACCGCCGGGTACTGACCGAGCATGGCGAAGTAGAAGAGGAGAGCTGGCAGCAGAGCCACGGGGCCGGCGATCAGGCCGGCGGTGAGGGCCTGTCGACGCGTTTCGATATGACGCGTTGCAAAGAGCATGGCGGGGAGAACGCCGACCGTGCCTGCCGCGTAGCGCACACCGGCTCCGATCCAACCGTCTTCGACCTTTCCCTCCGAAAGAGCCGCAGCGATCTCGTCTCCAAAGCTGGAGATCGCCCAGACGAAGAAGATCAGATAGACGCCGTAGAGCACGAACGACCACGAGGCGAGCACGTTCTCGATGACGCCGGTGCCCAGGAAGACGAGGAACGCGACAGCGACGAGCAGGCCCACCACACCGACCGCGTAGGGCACGGCGAACGTCTCTTCGAGGAAGTTCCCGGCGGCAGATCCGAGCACCGCCATGATCAGCACGATGAACACCAGGTAGGTGATCTCATAGAGGATCCAGCCAGGCCCCAGAAGCTCACCGAAGAACCTGCGGTAGTCGTAGGCCTGGAACCGCCGTGCCATCTCGAAGCCGACCATGCAGCAGAGAGTGACGAGGACGAGCGTCGGCCCCAGCATGCCGTAGAGACCGCCGACCGGCCCGTACTGCAGGAAGAACTCGACGAGCTCCCGGCCCGTGCCGTAGCCCCCGCCGATAATGATCGACTGGAAGACCAGAGCCGGCAGGAGGTACCGGCGGAAGGTGTCGCGCATGAGTGGAGCCTACCCTGCAGTCACCACCCTTCCCTATGCCAACATCCGACGGCTCACTCCCCACTCACGAAGCAGGAGATCACTCATGCCCCGGGAACGCCGACACCCCAAGTCGCTCTTCTGGAAGATCGCCGAAGAGATGATCGCGAGCGGCAAAGCCGAAGAAGGCACGATGATGGGTCACCCTTGCCTTCGAACCGAGGGCCAATTCTTCGCCACGATCCTCGGCGAGCGTGAAGAGGTCGTGGTGAAGCTGCCGAAAGACCGTGTCACGGAGCTCATCCGCGAGGAAGTTGGCCTGCCCTTCGCCCCAGCCGGCCGCAAGTTCAAAGAGTGGGTCGCCCTCCCCAAAGGTCAGTCGCGCCGCTGGCGCCGACTCATCGCCGACGCCCGAGAGTTCGTCGAGGGATCGTCATGACCCGGGCCGAGAGGAACAAACACACTGCGCGAGCCTTCTACGACCTGATGTTCAACGAGTGCGCGCCACGCAAGGCGGTCGAGCGCTACGTCGGCGACGAGTACATCCAGCACAACCCCCACGTGGGCGACGGCAAGGAAGCCTTCATCGCCTACTTCGAGCGGATGGCGAACGAGTTTCCAGGCAAGAAGACCCTCTTCCAGCGAGCGATTGCCGACGACGAGTTCGTCGTCCTGCACTGCCGCCAGATCTGGCCGGCGACCGAGTCTGCAGCAGCAGAGGAGTACGCCGGGATCGACATCTTCCGTTTCGACGCGGAGGGCAGGATCGTCGAGCACTGGGATGTGCTCCAGCCCCTGCCCACCGAGTCGAAGAACGACAACGGCATGTTCTGATCGTCGCCGGTTCAGTCGAACGTCACGCTGAGGCGACGAGCCAGCCAACGTAGCCTCTCGACCTCGACCGACCGCTGATGGGTGACCATCGCCGTGATGAGGTGACCGTCCTTCTCCACGGCGGCGACGAGCGAGGTGAGCGGCAGTCCGCTCATGGACCAGTCGACCAGCACCTCGCGCGCACTCACCTCCTCTGAGAGCGACAGCTCGGCGACGGAGCGCACCTCGGCACCAGGATCGAACTCGACGAAGCCCTCCTGCAGAAGCGCAGCCAGATCGTCGTCGCTCAGCGAGAAGCCGACGAGGTCGCTCGAGATCTCGACGTGCGGCAACTCCATCGGACCTGCGAAAGCGACGAGCCCGTCGGTCGTTTCGGTCTCCTGCAGCCGAGCGGGCACTTCGTACCGCAGACCGAGCTCTCGGTTCTCCCACACGTTCGTCGAACCGCTCCGTCCTGCGCGGCGTCCGCGTCCCCGCCGCCGCGGTTCGGCACCGACGTACTCGACGAAGCCGAAGCTCATCTCATCGGTCGTCGGCTCGCCGTAGCGCACCGCGACCGTGGGATCCGGGTTGTTGGGATTGGCCGAGGAATTGTCCCAGGTCGTCGTCACGATGAGCTGAGTGCCTGCCGGCACCTCGAGGGGCTCGCGGTAGCGGTACGTCGTCTGCCAGTTGAAATCGTATTGCGGCACCTCGAGCAGCATGCGCGATTCGCCCGTCGGCAAACGCGCCTCGTAGGAGACGGCCTTACCGCGAAGGTGCATGTGGGGAGCAAACGACAGGATCTTCGCGTCTTCGCGGAAGCGATGCTTGCTCTGCACGCTGTAGTGGGAGGCGCCCGCAGGAATCTCGAAGCGGTAGTTGCCCATCTCCGCATCGCGGATGGGAAACGGCACCTCCTCGCCCTCGTCGTAGAACTTGAGCGCGACGCGCGAACGATCCCACACGGCCGTGCCTTCACCGGGCTCCTTGTGGTAGTGCATCTCCCACGTCAGCCGGGCTCCCGCGGCGAGGCGACGTCCGATGCCCTCGCGGTACACCGTGGCTCCGGTCCCGGGCGCGATGCCTCCGATCGGATTCAGGATGATGTGGTGCACCGCCGAGCTGCCGGGCCGGAACTCGAAAGCCTTGATCCAGCGATCCTTTGGCAGCTGCTCTGGCGTGAGGGTGTGCCGAAAGTAGCGATAGTCGTCTTCGACGTCGTCCGCGACGAGAGTCCGCTCGGGCATCTCGATGACGAGGTCGGGCTCACCGATCGTCCAGCCACCGAGATCGGGCCAGTCGACCGGCGACGGTGCGCTGGCCGGGTCGCCGCGCCGCGCTCCAAGTTCGACCCACCGAGCAATCGTCGCGATCTCTTCTTCGCTGAGACCACGCTCGTTGGCGAAGTGCCCGTCCTGAGCGTCCGACGCGTGCCACGGCGGCATCGCGCGAGCTTCGACCTGACGAACGATGGAACGAGCCCAGGGCCTGACCTGGTCGTAGGTCAGCAGCGGCATGGGTGCCACCATGCCGCCGTAGTTGGCTCCGCCCTCGCGATGACAGCTCTGGCAGTGCGCCTGAAAGATGCGCTCGACGTTGGCGTGAAACGTCGGCTCGCCGGCGTCCCCCCGTGCGGCCTCTGCAGGTCCGAGCGCAATCGTCGGAGACCCCGACAAGGCCGAAAAGAGCAGGCCCGCCAAGAGCAGGGCCACCGCCTTGAAGGAGAGATGTCGAAAGAAGTTCATCGATTGCTCCTTGTGAGTCGAGGCACCGTCGGCCTCAGTCAGAAGAGGCGAAGCCGTAGTAGCTCGCCAAGAGGGCGCCCACGAGGGCATCCTGGAGGTCGTGGGACGAGATGTCCCGAGTTGCCCACGCATACGACACCGTGAACAGGATCGACTCGACGATCAAGCCCAGCAGGTCGGGTGCGTATCCCGTGGCGACGTCTCCCCGGGCCTGCCCAGCCGCGATGACACGGACCAGGGCACGCTCGGCGCGCCGTTCGGCGGCGCGAAGGCGATCGCCGGACTGAGGCGCGGAGTGCAGGTGGACGACGCGAAAGAGCGGCTCGTCAGCGAGGAGGTCGCGGGCGACCACTTGCCCCAGAGCACGCAGGGTTTCGACGAACGGCACGTCAGCCTCGAGTCGGGATTCCAGCTCGATCGACCAGTCTTCGGTCATACGGATCTGAATCTCCGTCAGCACGTCGTCCTTGGACTCGAAGTAGCGGTAGAACGTCGGCTTGCTGATCGTCAGCTGCCGCGCGACGTCTTCGACGCGCGTTTCTTCGTAGCCAACATCACGGATCGACTCCGCGACGGCTTCGACGATCTGCTGAATCAACTGCTCTCTCTTGACTTCCCGAAGACCCAAAGCGAACCCTCCGTTCCTTGTTGCACTTACACTACGGTGACGACGTAAGAAACTTTACGACGTAACGTTTTTGATTGCAAACAGCCCTGCACTTTCCGGGCAGGACATCGCGGCAGCCGGCGCTCTACTTGCGTTCTTCGAGAAACTCGAGGACCGCTCTGTTCCAAACCTCGGGCCTCTCGAAGTAGGGCGAGTGCCCCACGCCCGGAATCTCGACAACGCGCGAGCGCTGGATCAGGTTCGCGACCGAGCGAATCGCTCTTGGGGTGAAGAGCTGATCTTCACTACCCACGATCAAGAGAACCGGCAGGTCGAGTCCGGTGACCTCCTCCGAGTGGTCGACGGCGAACATCCGCCGTCCGATCTGCGGATCGAGTGGCGGCGCGGTCGAGCCGATCTGTCGATAGAGAAAGCCACGAAGTGGGTCGGTGCGAGAGGTCGTCGGCCCAACGGCCGGATGCTCCCAGGGGGCGAGCTCGGCGACGTCGAGCGGCGAAGAGCCGAGCTTCGCAACGTCCTCGCGAACCTCCTCGGTCATGACACCGCCGGGCGTGTCCGCGAGGACCAGCGAGAGCACCCGCTCCGGGTGGGCCAGAGCAAAGCCCAGGCTCGTCCACCCGCCCATGGACTGACCGACGAGGTGCGCCCTGTCGACGCCGAGATGATCGAGCAGCGCCCCGAGGTCCTCGACGAACTTGATCGGGCCGGCCTGCCCGGCGCGGTTGGTCGTTCGGCCGAAGGCTCGCTGATCCCAGGTGATGACGCGGTACGACTGCGCCAGCTCCAGCACCTGCTGAAACCAGATGGCGTGGTTGCCGCCGGCACCGTGGCTGAGCACAACCGTCTCCGGCCCTTGACCCGTCACTTCGTAGTAGATCGTTTCGCCGTCGTGATCGAGGGTTCCCGTGGCCTGCTGCATGCTCGTCTCCAGATGCGGTGGTGATGGATCTGCCTTCGCGGCAATGCACTCGATCTCGACGCTGGCGCCGAGCGCCAGGTCGGGGCTGTTGACCGTCGTGCGCGCCGGCGGGCTCGCCCCGAAGACCTCGATGTAGACCTCGTTCATTTCGCCAAAGGTGGACATGTCGGCGAGATAGACGTTGCACTTGGCAACGTGGTTCAGATCCGACCCAGCCGCCACGAGAATCTGCCGGACGTTGGCCAGCGTTTGGCGAGTCTGGGCACCGACACCACCGTCGACGACCTCGAGCTGCCCAGGCAACGTGCCCAGCGTTCCCGAAACGAAGATCACGTCCCCAAGCTGTGTGGCGTGGGAGAACGCCGGTAGCCGGCCGAGCTCCTCGACGTTGAGGCGCGGCGGGGCCTGGGCAGAAACTCCGGCGGCGAGCAGGACCGTGCCGCTGGCGGCGAGCGTGCGTCGCAACATGATGTCTTCCTCACGAGGCGTTGGCTGGTGACGTCGTGCCTCAGAATAACCTCTCCCCATACATCTCCCCGGACGAGGACCGCTCATGCCCGAACCCTTCCTTCAAGGCCTCCGCGTCGTCGCTCTCGAGCAGGCGGTCGCCGCTCCGCTGTGCACTCGCCGTCTCGCCGAAGCCGGCGCCGACGTCATCAAGATCGAACGTCCCGAAGGAGACTTCGCGCGCGGCTACGACACGGCAGTCCACGGCGAGTCGGCTTACTTCGTCTGGCTCAACGCCGGCAAACGATCCGTCGTGCTCGACCTCGAGGAGCCGGCCGACCTCCAGCGACTCGAGGCTCTCGTGAAACGCGCCGACGTCGTCGTGCAGAATCTCAAGCCGGGAGCGCTCACCAAGCTCGGCCTCGACCTCGTCGACGCGAGAAAGGCGCGGCCCGAGCTGATCACCTGCTCGATCTCCGGCTATCCGTCGAGCGGTCCCAGCGCACGAAAGAAGGCCTACGACCTCCTGCTGCAGGCCGAGACCGGTCTGGCTTCGATCACCGGCACGCCCGACGGTCCCGGGCGCGTCGGCGTCTCGGTCTGCGACATCGGTTGCGGCATGTTCGCCTACGAGGCCGTGCTCGGCGCGCTGATCCGTCGCGGCCTGACTGGTCGTGGCCAGGCCGTCGAGGTGTCGCTCTTCGAAGCGATGGCCGAGTGGATGACCGTGCCCTACCTGCTCGAGCGCTACGGCCACGGCGCCCCGCAGCGCGTCGGCCTCGCTCACCCAGGCATCGCTCCGTACGGCGTCTTCGAAAGCGGGGACGGCCAGTCCTTCGTGCTCGCGGTGCAGAACGAACGCGAGTGGCGCAGCTTGTGTGAGCGCGTGCTGCAGCGGCCGGAGTGGACGCAGGACGAGCGCACCGCGACGAACGCGGCACGCGTCCGACACCGTGAGCTCGTCGACCGTGCGGTCCAGGACGCCGCCGCTGGGAGGAGCTATCCCAGCATGGAGGAGAAGCTCGTCGCGGCCGATATCGCGCACGCGCCGGTGCACGACGTCGGCGGTCTGGTGCGGCACCGCGACCTCCTGCTCCGGGAGATCGAGGTCGCCGGCCGGTCGGCGCGGCTGCCGGCACCTCCAGGCGCACCGAGCCGATCGACGACCCCGCGCGTCCCGAAGCTCGGCGAGCACACGGATGAGGTCTTCGCCGAGATCGACCGCTGAAGCTCGTCTCTCCGTCGGATAGTCTCCGGCCAACTTTCCGCCTTCCAAGCCTCACTCCCCAGCAGCGCGTCCCTCGTGGTGCGCCAACCAAGGAGACTGCGATGACTTCGACGAGCGACACTCCGTCCATCCGAACCATGGCCGACGTCGTGCGCACGCACGCTGCCCAGAAGCCCCACGCGACCGCGATGACGGCCGGCTCGCGCTCCTGGACCTACGGTGCCCTCGACAGCGAGTCGAACCGCGTCGCGCAGGCCCTGCTGACGCAGGGCGTCGACGCCGAGGACCGCGTCGCCTTTCTCGACAAGAACTCTCCGGAGTACTTCACCTACCTGTTCGGAGCTTCGAAGGTGAACGCCGTGACGGTCGCCGTGAACTGGCGCCTCGCACCGAAAGAGATGGAGTACATCCTCGAGAACTCCGAGGCCAAGACCCTCCTCATCGGCGAGGAGTTTCTCGACGCGCTCGACCAGATGGAGCTGACCGTCGTCGAGCAGGTGATCGTGATCGGCACGCCCCGCCACGACGAGCAGACCTCCTATGAAGAGTGGATTGCCGGGCAGCCCGACGAAGACACCGGCATCGACGCAGCAGGCACCGACACCTGCTACCAGCTCTATACGTCGGGTACCACGGGACTACCGAAAGGCGTCGAGCTCACCAACGACAACTTCTTCTCCATGCTGCACATCGCCACCGAGGAGTGGCGCTTCGACGAGCAGAGCGTCTCTCTCGTCGCGATGCCGCTCTTCCACATTGCCGGCAGCGGTTGGGGCGTGGTGTCGCTCTACATGGGTGCACAGGCCGTGCTGATGCGCGACGTCGACCCGATGCTCATCCTTCAGGTCATCCCCGAGTTTGGAGTCACCAACGCGATCCTGGTTCCGGCCGTCCTGCAGATCCTGCAGCAGATCCCGCAAGCGCAGGAGACCGACTTCTCGTCGCTGCGCAGCATGGTCTACGGCGCTTCCCCGATCACGGAAGAGGTGCTCGTCGGCGCCATGAAGATGATGGGCTGTGAGTTCATGCAGGCCTATGGCCTCACCGAAACCACCGGCGGCGCGACGATCCTGCGCTCCAAGGACCATGATCCAGGCGGCCCCAGAGCCAATCTGCTGCGCTCGGCCGGAGAGCCGTGGGGAGACACCGAGCTCAAGATCATCGACGCTGAAACGCTCGCCGAGATGCCCGACGGCGAGGTCGGCGAGATCCTCATCAAGTCGAGCCAGAACATGAAGGGCTACTGGAAGAACCCGCAGGCCACGGAAGAGGCCTTTCTCGAGGGCGGCTGGTTCCGCACCGGCGACGCCGGCTACCTGCAGGACGGCTACCTCTTCATCCACGATCGCGTCAAAGACATGATCGTCTCGGGCGGCGAGAACATCTACCCCGCCGAGGTCGAGAACGCGCTGATGGCCCACGACGAGATCGCCGACGTCGCCGTCATCGGCGTACCCAGCGAAAAGTGGGGCGAGACGGTCAAGGCAATCGTCGTACCCGCTCCCGGCACCGAGCCGAACGACCGCGAGGTCATCGCCTACTGTCGCGAGCGGTTAGCGCACTACAAGTGCCCGACGTCCGTCGACTTCACCGAGGCGATCCCGCGCAACCCGTCCGGCAAGATCCTCAAGACCGAGCTGCGGAAGCCGTTCTGGGAGGGACGTGACCGCATGGTGTGAGCGGCAGTGCGCTTCACTGCTCACCAGGGCTGCGCGAGCCTCCGCTTCTGCGTCATCCGAGGAGCGCAGCGCCCAACCTCCGAGCGCTCTTCAGAACAGATCCATCTGCCCCTTCGCGCCTCGCTTCGCCACCTTGGCCGGCCGCCTGCGCCCCACCCGCGTCGCCTTCGGCCGATCGTCAAAGACCGTGCGTCCGCCCAGATCCCGCGACACCCGCCTCTCCTCACGCACGAAGTCCTCGTAGCTGGGCCCCTCCGCCCAACTCTCCGCGAGCCGCGCCTGACGGTCGAGCCTCTGCATCGCGTCGAGCCGCTCGCGGTTGCCGATGCGGGCCGACTCGAGGGCGTCGCGCAGAACGTTGATCGTGCCGTCGTAGACCTCGAGCGGCACGGGAAAAGGGTGACCGTCCTTACCGCCATGCGCCAGGGAGAAGCGGCCGGGATCTTCGAAGCGACACGCGGCACCGTGCACCACCTCCGCCACCATCGCGACCGAAAACAGAGTGCGAGCGCCCACGCCCGGCTGGAGGAGCAGCTCCTCAAAGTCTCGCGGTGAAGCATCGGCGACCGCCGCCAGCGTGCCGTGCAGACGTCGCAGTTCGACGTCGCTCGCAAGCACCTCGTGATGCGCCGGCAGGTCGAGATG
>JBCCLJ010000047.1:0-35736 GCA_039026915.1 Acidobacteriota bacterium | reverse complement strand
CGGACAGGTCGACGTGATCAGCGAAGACGAGATTCAGGACCAGATGTTCGAGAACCTCTCCGACCTGGTGAAGTTCGAGCCTGGCGTCTACGTCGAGAACGACGTCACCCGTCTTGGACTCAACGGCTTCAACATTCGCGGCATCGGCGGCAACCGCGTGCTGACCCAGGTCGACGGTATCCAGGCCTCCGAGCAGTTCGATTTCGGCCCGTTCAGCGTACACAACCAGGGCATCGATCTCGACGCGCTCAAGTCGGTCGAGATCGTACGCAGCGCCGGCTCCGCCCTCTACGGCAGCGATGCCCTGGGCGGCGTCGTCTCTCTGCTCACCAAGGACCCGAAGGACTACCTCGGCTCCGAGAACACGTATCTGGGCGCCAAGTTCACCTTCGACGGACGCAGCCAGGACAGCGGCATCAACCTGACCGGTGCGACGCAACGAGACCGCTTTTCGAGCTCGCTCTTCATCAGCTCCAACAGCGGCGAAGAGCTCGACAACCAGGGTGAGAACGGCGGCGAAGGCCTCGACCGCGACCAGCCCAACCCGCAGGATCGCAGTCTCTTCCAGGCGCTCGGCAAGTTCGTCGTCGACGTGTCCGACAGCAACGAGCTGAACTTCTCGGTGGAGATCAACGATACGGACGTCGACACCGAGGTGCTTTCCGGTCGCGGTTCGACCGCCTTCGGACCGACGACGATCGCCACCAACGCGGTCAACGCAGAGGATCATCAGGAACGCTTCCGCCTCGGAGTGCGTCAGAACTTCATCGACGTTGGCGTCGACTCCCTGAGCTGGCAGCTGAACGTGCGCAACGGAGACACCTCTCAGGTCGTCTTCGAAGACCGCGTGACGACGTCCTTCGGGCAGCCGACCTTCGTCGACCGTGAGGGCTCGCTCGAGTTCGAACAGCTCACCTACAACGCGATCGTGCGTGCCCGCGAAGCCTTCGACATCGGCGCCAACGGCTCCGGCGTGCTGAGCTTCGGCGCCAGCTACCTCGTCGACGACTTCGACATGCTGCGCGATCGTACGGACATCAACGTCGCCACCGGCGAGGTGATCCCCGCGTCTCTGGTCTTCCCGACGAAGTACTTCCCGGAGAGCGAGACGACCGAGAGCGGCGCCTACGCTCAGGCGGAGCTGAGCTGGGGTCGCGTGACCCTGATTCCGGGCGTGCGCTACGACCGCTTCGAGCTCGACGTCAACGAGCAGGACACGGTCTACCTGCTGAGCGGCGGCCTGCCGCCGGAGGGCTTCGACGACGACGCGTTCTCGCCGAAGCTCGGTGCAGTCGTCGGACTGACCGACTCGCTGACGCTGACGGCACAGTACGCCCGGGGCTTCCGCGCCCCGCCCTACAGCGCTGTGAACACCGGTTTCACCAACCTGGCCGGCGGCTATCAGACGCTGGCCAACCCGGACCTCGAGGCGGAAAGCAGCGACAACTTCGAACTGGGTCTGCGCGGTAACTTCGGCCGCACGAGCTGGAGCGTCAACGCTTTCAACAACCAGTACGACGAGTTCATCGAGCTACAGGTCACGGGCTTCAACCCGTTTCTCAACGTCATCGAGTTCCAGAACGTCAATCTCACCGAAGTCGAGATCGAAGGCGTCGAGCTCCAGGTCGAGTCCTACCTCGGCGACAACTTCCTGCTGCGTGCCTCCTATGCCGACATCGAAGGCAACAACGTCACGGGTGAAGAGGATGTGGCCCTCGGCTCCGTCGCGCCCAATGAGGGCGTGCTCGGTTTGCGCTACTTCGCCGACTCGGGCCGCTGGGGCCTCGACGGCTCGGTGCGTTTCGTTGCCGACCGCACGCAGGACGAGGCCGGTGAGGGCCAGTTCGCACCGGACTCCTATGAAGTGCTCGACGTCGTCGCCTTCTTCGATCTGCCGGCAAACCTGAGCCTTCGCCTCGGCGTGCTCAACGCCACGGACGAGACCTTTTTCGAATGGTGGAACGTCCGAGGGCGATCGGCGCAGGACCCGAGGCTCGGCCTCTTCACGAGCCCGGGACGTAACGTCATCGGCTCGATTTCCTACGCCTGGTAGGTCGCCATGGGCAAGTGTGACTGTTCCGTCAACGGGGTGATCCGAGCCGATGCCGGCGAATTGAGCGCGGTCGTCTGTACGGCCTGCTCCTGCGTCGCCATCTGGCTCGGCAACGTGATCCTGCGCATTCGCTGCGACGAGTTCCCGGATCTCGCCGCGCGGCTCGCTCTGCTCGCGGAGCGTTTCGAGAATGAAGATCGCGCCTTCCTCGGATTGAACGGAACCGGCGTCACACTGTCCTTCAGCGAAGAGGAGCTCGGCGACTTCGCCGAGCTCGCCGAGGCACTCCTGTCGAACTCCACCTTCTGCGACAGCGCAGGAGTGCCTCACTCGCCGGCGAGTCCTTCTCCGTCGGCCGGAGCCGCAGCGGTCAACTGAGCCGACGGGAGCCCGGGGTCAGCGAACGCCGTCCGGGCCCCGCCGCTCGCTAACGATCCGCGAAGAGTCGCGCCGCTTCTCGAGCGAAGTAGGTGAGGATCATGTCGGCGCCAGCGCGGCGCAGCCCGAGCAGGCTCTCCATCATCACGGCTTCCTGATCGACCCAGCCGCGCTCTCCCGCCGCGCAGATCATCGCGTACTCGCCGCTCACCTGGTACGCCGCAACCGGCACGTCGACGGCGTCGCGAACGCGCCGAATGACGTCGAGATAAGGCCCGCCCGGCTTGACCATGACGATGTCGGCGCCTTCCGCTACGTCGAGGCGCGCTTCGCGCAGAGCCTCGACGCCGTTCGCCGGATCCATCTGGTACGTCTTCTTGTCTCCCGACTTCGGAGCCGAGTCGAGCGCGTCGCGAAACGGGCCGTAGTACGCCGAGGCGTACTTGGCGGTGTACGAAAGGATCGAGACTTCGGCGTGTCCGGCGGCATCGAGCGCGCTGCGGATCGCCGCCACGCGGCCGTCCATCATGTCGGAAGGCGCCACGATGTCGGCGCCCGCCTCGGCCTGCGAGACCGCCATCGCCGCCAAAACCTCGAGCGTCGGATCGTTCAGGATTTCGCCGTCCTCGACGATGCCGTCGTGGCCGTCGGACGAGTAGGGATCCATCGCCACGTCGGTAATGACGAGCAGGTCGGGGACCTCCGCCTTGAGAGATCCGACGCAGCGCTGCAGCAGCCCCGCGGCGTTCGTCGACTCGGTGGCCATGCGGTCCTTCAGCTCATCTGGAAGTGCGGGAAAGAGAGCCACCGCCGGCACTCCGAGTGACACCAGCTCGCGACCGAGCTCGACTACGAGGTCGACGCTGAGTCGATCGATGCCCGGCATCGACTCGACCGGCTCGGACTGATTCTCGCCATCGATGACGAAGAGCGGCTGAATGAGGTTGCCAGCGTCGAGGTGGGTTTCACGGACCAACCGTCTCACGCCTGCACTCCTGCGATTGCGACGAGGTCGACTGATCAGAGACGAGTCAAGAGGGTTGGCGTCGGTCATGACCTTCTCTTCTGGTGGTGTTCGAATCGAGGTACGGTCTACGCTTCTCCCGTGCTCCGCGGCGTCCCGCAGTGACGTCTTCATGACCGGCCTCTGGTGGCGCGCAGTAGTCTAGTGCGCCGAACCGACATTTCGGTCAAGAATCGTCGTCCTCGGACGCCCCTCAACGGCCCCCGATCTCGCCGCCCGCACAAGCGCGCAGCGGCGACCCGTCGAGCCGGATGCGCGACCAGAGGATTTAGGCGAGCTGCAAACTCATGTCCCAACTCACTTTAGGAACCCGCGGTACACCGCTCGCTCTGGCTCAGGCCCACTACGTGGCAGCCCTCTTCGAGCAGCAGGGGATCGAGGTGCACCTCGAGATCGTCGTGTCGCAAGGAGATCGCAGCCTCGGCGGCAGCCTGGCCCAAGCCAAGGGCATGTTCACCGCGGATCTGACGGAAGGGCTGCTTCGGGGCACGATCGACGTCGCCGTCCACTCCCTCAAGGACCTGCCGGTCGACGACGAGCCCGGCCTCGTGATTGCGGCGATCCCGGAGCGCGCACCGGCCAACGACGTGCTGCTGGTTCGCGAAGGATCGGTGGCACACGACCTCCTCGACGAGGCCCGGCCCGAGGACGACGGACGGAGAAGCGTCGCCGCACTCTTCGACGCCCTGCCGGAGCGAGCGAAGCTCGGAACCTCTTCGCCGCGGCGTCAGGCGCTGGCGCTCGCACGGCGTCCCGACCTGCTGTGCGTCGCCGTACGCGGAGCCGTCGGCACACGTCTCGACCGCTTGCGCCAGGGAGCCGTGGACACCCTGTTGCTGGCCAAGGCCGGCCTCGATCGCCTCGTCGAGGCAGAGCCGGAGAGCGATCTGCTCGCCGACATCGTTGCTTACCGGTTGAGCCTCGACGAATGGCCCTGCGCTCCCGGGCAGGGCGCTCTCGCAGTTCAAGTGGCGCGCGACGGCGAGTGGAACGAACACGAGGCCCTTCGAGCGCTCGACGACGCCACGACCCGGGCCGCCGTCGAGCTGGAGAGAAACCTCCTGCAGAGCCTCGGTGGAGGCTGTCAGATGCCTCTCGCCGCCTGGTCCCCCGAGGGCCGGCAGCTGGTCGTGCGGCTCGCTACGGAAGACTGGCGCTCGAGCTCCTCGGCTCTGAGTGCGCCGCACTTCGCTCGCTGGCCGCGATCCCTCGAAGGCGAGACCGCGATCGGTGATCTCGATGCCATCGCGGGAAGCCTGCGCAAGCAGCTCGGCCGAGCGGCGCCGGGACCGGAGTCTGCCGACGCTCGCTTCGATCTCTTCGTCACGGGTCGATTCGCGTCGATCGCCCGCCTTACCCGAGGACTGCCGGGTTCCGTGCGGGCGCGCGGCACCTCGCTCACCGAGCCGGTCGAACCTGGCGATGCGGCTTGGCCCGTCGAAGACGTTCGACTCGAAGGGCCCCGCGGCTCATGGCCCTGGGTGCTCGTCAGCTCACCGACGGCGGCACGCGTGCTCGTACGCCGCCTCGAGACCGAGCCGATCTGGGGCCGTCTCCCCTGGTGCGCCCTCGGTGACGGTACCGCGCGCGAGTTGCTCGGATTGGGCGTACCCGCCTCTCTCGTGGCGGATGCACGGGAAGGATCGGAGTTCGCGCGCTTCGTGATCGAGGCGCTGCAACCGGCACAGGAGCTCTTCGTGCCTCAGTCGGCACGCAGCGCGGGTCGTCTGACGGAAACGCTGCGCGCGGCCGGCCGCACGGTGCACGCTTTCCCGGCCTACACCGTGGTGCCGAAGAGCGCGCTCGAGGGTGTCGAACCGTGGCCACCCGACGCCGTGCTCTTCACGTCACCCTCACAAGTCGAAGCGGCGGCCGAACTGGGCTTGGAGACACCCCCAGAGCTCTGGGCTCTGGGTGAACCGACGCGTGGCGCGCTCGAGATGGCCTACCCAGGAGCTCCGATCCACGTCGCAGACACCCCGGATGCTCGCGGCATTGCCGCACTTTGGATCTCTCGCACCCCGGACTCCCGCACCGACTTCACCTGACGCCGAGAACCGAACGCTCGGCACGATCGAAGGAAACAACACTATGGGCACGCGAAACGAACAGCTCTGGGCTGAAGCCAAGCAGCACCTCGTCGGAGGGGTGAACAGCCCCGTGCGCTCCTTCTCCGCGGTCGGCGGCACTCCCGTCTTCATCGAACGCGCCGAAGGGGCGCGCATGATCTCCGAGGAAGGTCGCGAATACGTCGATTTCATCAACTCTTTCGGTCCGCTGATTCTGGGCCACGCGCACGAGGCGGTCGTCGAGGCGATCTGCGCCTCGGCGCGGCGTGGAACCTCCTTTGCGGCGCCGCATCGCGGCGAGATCGAGATCGCGCAGCAGATCAAAGCCAGGATCCCGCAGATCGAGAAGCTCCGCCTGGTGAATTCCGGCACCGAAGCCGTGCAGTCCGCCGTGCGTCTCGCTCGCGGCTGCACCGGACGAGATCTCCTTCTCAAATTCGAAGGCTGCTACCACGGCCACGTCGACTCTCTGCTCGTCAATGCCGGCAGCGGCCTGGCGACCTTCGGCGTCGCCTCGAGCGCGGGAATCCCCGAAGGTACGGCCAAGGACACGCTCGTTCTCCCTCTGGACGACGACGAAGGCTTGGAGAGAGTCTTCGCCGAGCACGGACCGCGTTTGGCCGCGGCGATCATCGAACCACTTCCTGCCAACAACGGCCTCCTCGTACAGCGGCAGGAGTACCTTCAGCTGCTGCGCGATCTCTGCAGCGAGCACGGCGCTCTCTTGATCTTCGACGAGGTCATCTCCGGCTTTCGCTCGGTCCATGGCACCGTCGGCCGGGCGATCGGCATCGAGCCCGATCTCTACACCATGGGCAAGATCCTGGGCGGTGGTCTACCGGTCGGGGCCTACGGCGGCCCTTCCGAATTCATGGACCAGCTCGCACCGCTCGGCCCCGTCTACCAGGCGGGAACACTCTCCGGGAATCCGCTCGCCGTCGCCGCCGGCTCGGCGACGCTGCGCTACCTCGAGGAGAACAGCGGCTGGAAACAGCTCGACGACCTCGGCGACCGCCTCTCCGAGCGCATGGATCCCGTACTCTCGGAATCCCCCCACCCGTACCAGCTGGTGCGTCATGGCTCGATCTTCTGGCTCGCCTACGGGGCCGACGGACCGATCCGCCGGGCCGACGCCTTTCATCCGGAGACCGCTCACGTCTTCCGAGATCTCCACCACCAGATGCTGCAGCGCGGCTGGATGCTGGCTCCCTCGGCCTATGAGGTCGGCTTCCTCTCTCTGGCGCATACCGAAGAGATGATCGACCGCTTCGCCGAAGCGATGGCGGAGAGCCTGCACGCGGTCGAGGCGAGGGCATGAGCGGCGAGGCGCAGCAGCCCGACAGCGCGGCGGTTCGTGAACACCTCGAAGCGCTGCAGGACCAGATCTGCCAGGCCTTCGAGGACTTCGAACGAGCCGCCGGGAGCGACACGCGCTTCGACGCTCGCACGTTGGAGAACGAACGCGGCGGCGTCGGGCGGCCTCGCGTACTGAGCGACGGCCTGGTCTTCGAGCGAGCCGCCGTCAACAGCACCTACGCGCGCGGCCCGAGCCTGCCGCCGGCTGCTACCGCCGACCGACCGCAGCTCGCCGGCCGCTCGTTCGAAGCGGTCTCGCTGTCACTGATCACGCATCCCGCGAACCCCTACGTGCCGACGTCGCACGCCAACTGGCGCTTCTTCATCGCCTACGACGAAGGGGGTTCGGCACCGCTCTGGTGGTTCGGAGGCGGCTTCGATCTGACGCCCTACTATCCGGAAGAAGAGGACGTCGTGCACTGGCATCGGACCGCCAAGGCGTCCTGCGACCCTTTCGGCGCCGATCTCTACCGGCGCTACAAGGAAGAGTGCGACGAGTACTTTCACCTGCCACATCGAGGCGAGGCTCGAGGCGTCGGAGGCCTCTTCTTCGACGATCTCACCCACCTGGGCGACGACGAGCCGAACTCGGCGGCAGCCTTCTCTCGATGCTTCGCTTTCGTACGCTCCGTGTCGGAGCACTACCTGCCGGCCTACCTGCCGATCGTCGAGCGCCGAAAGGGCACTCCCTACGAAGAACGCCACCGCGACTTTCAGCTCTACCGTCGCGGCCGCTACGCCGAGTTCAATCTCGCCTTCGATCGCGGCACGCGCTACGGCCTGCAGGCGGGAGCTCGCGCCGAGTCGGTCCTCGCCTCGATGCCTCCACGCGCCCTCTGGCGCTACGACTGGTCCCCCGAAACCGACAGCGAAGAAGCTCGTCTGGAACGCGATTTCCTACCGCCCCGAGACTGGGTGTAGCGACTCTCGAACGAGCCGATCGTGACCCCCGAGAACGTACAGAAAAGACGCTATTGTCGTCTTCCGTGACAAAGCCGTGACAGAGCCACAGAGCCTTCTGGCACCATTCCCGGTGATGGAGCACCTTTGCGTCGTTGGCAGTCACTGGACCTCGGCCGGAACCGAGGGCCTCGCCGCTCTCACGATTCCCGAGAGTGAGCGTCCGGAAAAGCTACGCGCACTGAAGGCCGCCGTCGGGGCCAACGAGCTTCTCTACGTCGCCACCTGCAATCGCGTCGAGGTGATCCTCGCGGTGGCAGGCGATGAAGAGCCGGACGAAGAAGATCTCATCGCTGCGGTGACCCGCTACGTTGCGCCGTCGGGCACGGATCTCGACGCCGATGCGCTGGAGGCTCGCTTCGGCGACTTTGCCGTTCAGCACCTCTTCTCCGTCGCCAGCGGTCTGGATGCCGCGCGTGCTGGTGAGACCGAGATTCGCAGCCAGCTTCGCCGAGCGTTGGCACAGGCCGCGGAAATGGGTCTCTGCGGAGAGCGCCTTCAGCAGCTGGTCGAGCATTCGCTGCTCGCCGCACGTCGTATCCACGAGACCTCGGGGCTCCGCGCCGAGTGCACCTCGCTGGCCCACGTGGCCGTCGACCTGCTGGGTGACGACGAGCCCGTCGCGCTGCTCGGTGTGACGCCGATCATTGCTACCTGCGCCGCTCGCCTCCTGCGCGCCGGACGCAAGACATGGCTCATCAACCGCACGGTGTCGAGAGCTCAGCAAATGCTCGAAGACCTGGGGCCTGAATTCTCGAGCTCCGAGCACGTGAGCGTTCTCGGTCTCGAAGAGTTCAAGGCAGCGCCGCCGAGCATCGTCGCGCTGATCACCGCAGTGGGTGCCGACGAGCCCGTCCTCGAACGGAGCCACCTGCAGGGCCTCCTCGACGTCGGCGAAGGCAAACTCCGCGTCCTCGACCTCGGCGTTCCCGAGAATGTCTCGAGAGCGGACTGCGAAGCGCTGTCGATCGAGCATCTCGGCATGGACGAGATCAACGAGGCCGCGCGCGCCGCTGCACAGGCGCAGAGCCAGAGGCTCGACGTCGCAAGACGCGCACTGCGCAAAGAGGTCAACGAGTATCGCCGAGTGCTCGCCTCGAAGAGCCTGGCACCCGTCATGATCGACCTCGGCGCACAGGCCCGCGACACGCTGCGCGCCGGCGTTCACGAAATCGTCTCCTGCCGTCTGATCGAGTCGGGCGTCAGCCAGTGCGGACTCGTCGACTCTTGGATCGAGCGCATGGCGAAGAAGGTCAGCCACGTGCCGTTCGTCGGTCTACGTGCCCTGGCGGCGACGCACGGCCCTGAGGCCGTCGCGAGCTTCCTCGAGGCCGCCGACCCCGAGCTTGCGGAGCGCTATGCTATGGCCATCGGGAATCGACCCGTCGATCCCAAGGCCAACCGCAACACAGCACTCCGAACATGAACCTCATCCAAGCGACCCTCAGCGGAGACCCGGTTCCGCGACGGCCGCTCTGGATCATGCGCCAGGCAGGACGTGTCCTTCCTGAGTACCGCGCTCTCAAGGAGAAGTACTCCTTCCTCGAGCTGTCGCGCGATCCCGAGCTCGCCGCCGAAGTCACTCTTCTCCCCTTCCGGCACTTCGATTTCGACGCTGCCATCACTTTCGCGGACATCATGAGCCCGCTGCCGGCGCTCGGCGTGCAGCTCGACTTCTCTCCCGGCCCGGTGCTCGAGAAGCCCATCCGTTCGGCGGCGGACGTCGCCGCGCTTCCCGAGCCCGAAGAACTCGATCCGGAGCAGATCGCACCCGAAGTGGCGGCGACGCAGCGCATCGTTGCGGGCGAGCTCCCTGCTCACCGCGCACTCCTCGGTTTTGTCGGAGCGCCGCTGACGCTGGCGGCTTATCTGATTCAGGGTCAGGGAGCGCGCGACTTCCCCGCCCTCCGCGCCTTTGTCTACAGCGAGCCCGAGGCCTTCTCGGAGCTGCTGCGCAAGCTCACCGGCCTGACCGCGAAGTACGCCAAGTCGCAGTTCGAAGCGGGAGCCGAAGCGATTCAAGTCTTCGATTCGTGGGCGGGCTTGCTGGAGGTCGCCGACTGGCGGAGGCACGTGCGGCCCCATCTGCTGAACCTGCTCGACGAGCTGGGCGAAGCTGGAGTACCGCGGATCCTCTTCCTGCATTCGGCGCCCCAGCTCGTACCCTCTTTCCTCGAGCTACCGTGCGAAGTTCTCGGCGTCGACTGGCGGACCGATCTGGTCGAGCTGCGTGCACAGCGGCCGGACCTGTGCCTGCAGGGCAATCTCGACCCGGCGCTCCTGCTGGCTCCACCGGACGTCGTCCGTCGTCACACTGAAGCTTTCCTCCAGCGGATGCCGCCCCGGGGCCACATCGTCAACCTGGGCCACGGACTCCTTCCGCAAACGCCTCTCGACTCGATCCACGCCTTCTTCGAGACGGTGCGCAGCGAACAGCTGGACGGCGTCCGCACGGCCTAGCCGCCGATCGGTTGAGCGCACGCACGAACATCGCCGTCGTCGGCGGCGGGGTCTCCGGCCTGGCAGCCGCGTTCACCCTCCTGCGCAGCGAAGCGGACGACCTCACGGTCGCCGTCTTCGAAGCCGAAGAAGCGCTCGGCGGGAAGTCGATGACCGTGCAGCGCGAGGGCTTCGTCATCGAGGCTGGGCCTCAGGGCTATCTCGACACCCAGCCGGCGCTGACCGAGCTCGTGAACGCTCTCGGACTGAGCGAGCAGGTCGCGCTCTCTCGCCCCGAATCACAGCGTCGCTACTTCTACCGCGACGGCGGGTTCACAAGGGTGACCCCGAATCCCGTGCAGCTCCTGCGCTCGGGACTTCTTTCAGCGGGCGAGATCGCGCGGGCAGCCACGGAGCCGCTGAGGCGCCGCGCTCCCGAGGACGCGAGCGTCCACCAGTTCGTCGCGCATCGTTTCGGCAACGCGGTAGCGGACAAGCTCATCGCCCCGGCTCTGCTCGGCGTCTTTGCCGGAGACGTCAGGCAGCTCAGTGCCGCCTTCGCGCTCCCGTTGATGACCGAGCTGGAAAGAACCTACGGCTCCGTCCTCATCGGAGCCGTTCGCGCAGCGAGGGCACGCAAGAGAGAAGAGCGCGACGTGCCCGAGCACCTGCGACCGAAGCGATCGCTCGTCTCTTTTCGCGACGGTCTCGGGACTCTGGTGACGGCGCTCGAAGAACGTCTGCAGAACGACTCCCGGGCCGCGCTGAGGCCCGCGACCGGAGTCCACAGCGTGCGCCAAACGACGGGTGGCTACGAGCTGGTGATCGAAGGAGGCAGCGAGACGTTCGATGGAGTTCTGCTGGCGACGGAGACGGATCGCGCCGCCGCGCTGCTCGAGATTTCGAGCCCGCCGGCCAGCGCGGCGCTCGAGAGCATCCCCGTGCCCCCGGTCACCGTCGTCGCGATGGCCTTCGAGGATGCCGAGTCTCTGCAGCTGCCGCCCGGACTCGGCGTTCTCGTGCCCAGAGGGCAGGGAATCCGGACGCTCGGCACCCTCTGGGAGCACCAGGTTTTCGACGGCCGCGCTCCCGAGGGCGCGGGACTGGTTCGGAGTCTGCTCGGCGGCACCGTCGACCCGGCGATCGGCGACCTGAATCGCGCAGAGGTCGAAGACCTCGCTCTGCGCGAGTTCCGTCAGATGACCGGTTCGGGCGCGGAGCCGCTTTTCATCGAGACTTTTCCCTGGCCGCGGGCCATACCGCAATACGACCTCGATTACCCCGCGCTGCGCGAGAGAATCGCGAAGGAGGTCGACTCGCTGCACCGACTCGAGCTCGCCGGCAACTCACTCCAGGGACCTGGCTTCTCGCGGGCGGCCAGCCGAGGATGCGACGCAGCCAAGAGCCTTCTGAAGGCCTTGGCCACCTCGACCTGTGAAGGGGCATCGGCCGCATGAGTACGATCTACATCAGTGGCGTCTTCGACATGCCGGACCACGTCGAGCGGTACCTCCCCCGCTACCTCCTGTCGGTCATCCAACCGGCCTTCCAGCCGGAGCGACCGCCGGAGATCGCCGAGGAGGACCATCTGCGCGTGGCGGTTCACGACATCTGGCAGGCGGAGCCGGGCTCGGTCCTTCCCGGCAGCTCTCACGTCGAGCGCATCGTCGAGTTCGCCAAGGCCTGGCAGCCCGACCTCGGCGCGGTCCACGTCCACTGCTACGCCGGAGTCTCGCGATCGACGGCCACCGCTCTGATCCTGCACGCCGTTCAAACCGGAGATCCGTTGGAATCCGCCCGCGCGCTGCGCGCCGCGGCACCGCACGCGGCCCCGAACCGTCGCATCATCGAACTCGCGGACGCTCTCCTGGATTGGGACGGAGGGCTTCAGGCCGCCGTGCAGTCGATGGGACCTCGGTCCGAATTGATGCGCGACGAATACCTGACGATCCTCGAACTGTAGTCCGCCGAGCGCCACGGTGCTCGGGCCGCAGCGTCGCTGGCCTCAAAGGCCGCTTGAATCGACGCGAGCCGTACGAGATCGATGGGGTCAGAATCCTGGCGGAGGCGAGAAGCTGCACGAAGCGTCGCAGAAGGAGCTCGGAGTCTTCGTCCGTTCGCGCGGCGCCCGCTGAGCCTGTCGCCAGGGATTCTCGATCTCGACCCAGGAGCCAAGATCGAGACGATGAAGCACGGCTGCGGATCCGACGAGTCTCGGAACGTTGACCCAATTGCCATCTTTGGCTCGACGGCGATCGAAGCCGACGATCGGGATCGTCACACGCCCCAGAAGCAGACCGTTGGGACCCGAAGAGAGGCCTCCGGCGCGCTCACCCGGAAGCTGGTACCAAGCGACGAGAGCGGGACGGTCTTCGCCGTTGATCCTCAAGCGTGCGCGCCAGTGGAAGCGGACTTCGCGAAAGGGATGGAGATCGTTCCGCGTGGCAATCCCTCGGCCCGAAAGGCTCGGATCACAGCTCGGTTCGGCGCAGGGCCGCGCTTCGAGAACCGCGGCCGCAGCCGCGTGCTCGAGACGCTCGACCAGAGAAGCTCCGGAGAGAAGCGCTTGATCGATCTCCGGCTCGAGAGCCGGAAGAAGAAGCTGCAGCAGCGGATCTTCGGCCGCCCGAGCAGGCGTGATGGACAGAAGAAAGAGGGCGAGCGGCAGGGCAAAGCGAGGCGACACGAGAGATCCTCCAAAGCGGAGTCGGCCAAGAGCACAGGGCCGACAAAAGAGTCGATGCCGACATCTTTGCCAAGCGCGTGCCAACCCAAATGCCACCCGAAACGCCAGCTTTTACGCGAAGAACGAGCAGGGTCCCTTTGGGAAGCGCGCACGGCAAACGACGAATTCGTCGAACGCAGCCCCTACATCACGACGACTCTGTGCCCCGCGAAGCGCAGGCTTCGGTTCGCCTCAGGAAGACCTCGTCGACAGCCACTGATCGAGGGCGGGCCAGAGACGGACGGGCGCCCTCGCACCGGCGACGAGACTCACGTGACCACCCTTCAGCACGACGTCTTCGCAGTCTTCGGATCCAACGAGAGAGCCGAGGGGGCGAGCGGCCTCGAGAGGCACGATGTGATCGTGCTCGGCCATCGCGTGCAGAAACGGGATCTCGATCGCGCGCAGGTCGACCGGTCGCGCGTCGAGTTCAAACGTGCCCTTCGCGAGCCGGTTCTGCTGCAGGAGTTCCTTCGTCGTCTGGCGGAAGCACTCGCCGGGAAAGGGGATGTGATCGTTCGCCCAGGTCTGCAGAAGCCGGTGAGCTTCGACGAAGTCGTCGTCCCAGAGCCGATCGACGAGCCGCACCCGTCCGGCGAGCTCCGAGACCGGTCGGAGACGGTTGAAGCCCGCGCGAACCAGCCGCGGCGGTACGTTGCCGAGAACGTCGACGACGGTGTCGACGTCGACGAAGCGGGGATCGGTCCACCGTTTGAAGAGTCGCATGCCGTCGTAGTCGACCGGCGTCGCGAAACAGCCGAGGTTGCGGGCGCGACCCTGCGGATGCATCGCTGCGTACAGCGTCGCCAAGAGTCCGCCCATGCAGTAGCCGACGAGGGACACCTCCGGCTCGCCGCTCAGCGCTGCAACCCGGTCGAGGGTCTCCGGCAGGAAGTCCAGGACGTAGTCCTCGAGGCGCAGGTGTGCATCGCTACTGCGCGGCGCGCCCCAGTCGACCATGTAGACGTCATAGCCTTGCCGTACGAGATGCTCGACGAAGCTGTGTCCCGGCGTCAGGTCGAGGATGTAGGGCTTGCTGACCAGCGACGTGACGACGACCACCGGCACGCGGTAGACCTCGTCGGTCAACGGCTTGTAGTGGAGCAAGCGCAGCGTGCCGCGCCGGTGAACGACCTCGTGCGGCGTGAGGCCCACCGCCGGCGGCCTCTCCGCAACGTAGCGCACGCCGCGCAGCGTGCGGCGCAGTCCGCGACGGGCTTCGCGCTGTACGAAGCCGCGACGACGATCGGGGTCGCTCACCAGGTCGGCCACGGCGCGGCCGGTACCGAGGAGGGGCGGCGTCAGTTCTCTCAGAGTGCCGGCAAGAGTCATGATCTCTCCTGGTCCTCGATTCAGTGGACAGCGACGAATTCCTGCGCGCTCTGCGGAAAGACGGCCAGGGGATGAGAAGCGAGCGTCGCGTCGAAGCCCGGCGCGTTCGCTTCGGCGTCGCGGGCGCACTCGAAGAGCGCGGTGTAAGACGCCTCGACGGCCGCGGCCAGGTCCCAGACGTCGGGAACCAGTTCTCGGTCGACCGTCAGGCCGATCGAGAGCCGCCGGTCGTAGGTGAGAACGGCCACGAAGAGGCCGACGTCCGCAAAGAGTGGTCCCATCGGATACCAGGACCTCAGCCGATGCCCGGCCAGGTGCAGCGTCGAGCGAGGCCCCGGCACGTGCGAGCAGACGGTGTTCACCAGGCCGACCCGAGGAAGCCGGCCGGCGGCCCACTGCAGCGCCGGATGCAGCGCCTCGGACCATTCGGCGACATCGTGGAGCGCGCGAGCCTGGCCGCTGCGGCGAAGGATGTTCAGCGCGTTCTTGTCGGCCTGCAGCCGTTCGACCGGATCCTCGAGACCGACGTGCAGGGGCGCGATGAGTGAGGAAACGACGTTCCCGAGACGGCGATCGGAGCTGCGACGCAGGCTGACCGGGCACAGGCTCTGGAGCGGAGGCCCGTGCGTGTCGATGCCGAGGCCGCGAAGATAGGCACCGAGGCCGCCGCTGACGACCGTGCGCACGACGTCGTGCAGCGTGCCACCGAGAGCTCTTCGAACCTGTCGGAAGTCAGCCAGTGGCAGCTCGACGGCGGCGTACTCCCGTCGCCCGCTGACGCTGCCGTTGAACGGAACCTCGGGGCGCCTGGCGCGAGCCTCCCGGGCCACCGCGGCCAGACTCTGCCAACGGTCGCGCTCGCGCCGCCACTTCGACGGCGTCATCAAGTCGAGGGTCCTCTCCGTCAGAACTCGAGAGGCCAGACCGACCTGATGCTCGATGCCGTCGGCGAGCAGGTCGGCGGCCGTCGTCGCGGTGGTGCCGCTCGGCGCGCTGGGGCGCCGCGGCTTCTCGGAGGATGCGTCGTGCAGAGCGCCCAGCAGCCGGACACCCGACACCCCGTCGACCAGCGCATGATGCATCTTCCAGACGACGGCGGTATGACCGCAGGCGAGACCGCGCAGCAGCACGACCTTCCAGAGAGGGCGCGAGCGCGGCAGACGTCCCTCGAAAGCTCGTCCGACCGCCCGACCGATCCCTTGGCGATCGAGTGCCGGCGCCAAGGTGACTTCCTCCACGTGCCGGGTCCAATCGAACTGCGGGTCGGTGACGAGTCGAGGTCGGGAGACGCGGAAGGGAGCCTCGACGAGACGCTGCCCCAGGAGACGGCGACATCCAGACGCTTCGAGAGCTTCGATCATCGCACCGGCCGTCAGATCCCCCTCGTAGAGGAGGCACGAGCCGATGTGAAGGGGTTGTCGATCGGTCTCGAGATCGAGAAAAGAGGTGTCCGTTGCCGAGAGGAAGCCGTCGCTGTAGGTCATGGGGGGTTCCCGGTTGAGTCTTGAGAGGTCGGAGAGGAGACCTTATGTATCAAGCTCTATGCCAAGACTAAGATCCCGCAAAAACGTGGCACGAGAACCCTTAAGAAACGGCGATCACGACCCAAGCAGGGCCTTCAGGCCCCTTGAACACTGCCTACGAAGCTGTGAGACGAGGTGCCCTAGTTTCGACAAAAACGTTGCAGGGAGCAGCGCAGAGAGGCGGCCGCCCGACCTCGCATCGGGGATCCGGGGAACGTTGCCCCGTCAGTCGTCGACGAAGCCGGCTCGTGCCCGCACGCGATAGCCGCCCTGCACCTTGACTCGGAAAGGCCGCCAGGAGCCATCGTGCCGTCGGTCGCTCGGATGGAATCCGAGCAGCACCTGATCCCGCAGCTCAGCTAGAACGTCCGCGAAGCTGCCTTCGAGGTCTTCGAGCTTCGAGACGACGATCTCGCGTCCGCCGCTCTCCTCGACGGCGCTGCGCAGCGCTTCGAGCTCCGACGCGTTGTCGTCGGCGCTGCGCCACGTCGAGGTGAAACGACGCGGTTTGGGGGCGGCGCCCTCGACGGCGCCCTCGTCGAGCCGAATCCAGTAGAGCAGCGCCTGGCTCCGGCGAGCGCGCCACAGAACGTCCTCCATCGGCAGGACGCTCGTGATGTCGTCTCCATCGGAGAGCAGCACCACGACTCTTCGGCCGAGCTGCTCATCGAGTCGACCGAGCGCGTAGTAGAGGTGGTCGTTGAGTGCCGTCGTGCCGACCGCCTGCACACCGAGCAGCTGGTCTTCCAGAGCCACCGCGTCGTTCGTGAAAGGCGTCAGGCGAAGGATCTGGTCGCTGAACAGCGCCACCATCGCTTCATCCTCTTCGCGCAGGCCCGAGGCGAACGCATGAACTCCCGCGAGCGCGGCCTCGAGGCGTGGACCGCCCATGCTGGCACTCGAGTCGACGAGCAGAGCGGCGCTGAGCGGCAGGTCACCACTCTCGAACGAGACGACGTCCTGATCGTGACCGTGATCGTCGACGATGCGAAAGGCGCTGCGCGGCAGATCCGTTCTCCGCTCTCCGTTCTTCTCGACGAGGGCGTAGACCTGCAGGAGATCGACCTCGAGGACCTCGTCGACCTCGATACGTGGCGTGCGCAGCTCTGCGCGCGCCTTGGCTCCGACGATCGTCTCCACCTCGATTTCGATGATGCGCTCTTCATTGTCGTTGCCGACGTCCGTGATCCAGCGGAAAGGAAGGTCACGACGAACGCCGAGGCTGCGGCCGTCGACGAAGCACTCGACCTGGGAGATCGGTGTCGAAGAGCTGACGTCCGCACGAATCTCCACCAGACCAAAGGCCGGCTGTTGCGCGGAGGGACTGGTGATCTCGACCTCAGGACGCCCGCCCACCTGAGCCGAGCTCAGAGTGGCACACAGCCCGCCGAGAACGAGAAGGAGCGCACCGAGTCGCTTCATTGAGGCACCTCCGAGCCGCGCAGAGCGGCGAGTCGAGGCAGCTCGGCGCGCGCCTGCTCGGAGAACTCGAGGTGCTTGCGCCGTTTCTCCTCGAGCGGTCCGTGCGTATACCAACTCCGCGCCGTCTCCTGGGCCGGAGGCGGCGTCGGCGCGATGCGATTCAACTGGCGCTGCGCATCGACGCGACGTCCCAGCTTTTCGTAGCAGAGAGCCAGCTGCAGACGCAGACGCTGATGCTGCGGAAAGAGCTGCTGCCCGCGCTCGAGGATCTCGCGAGCGTTGCGCAGTCGCCCCGCGTCCATCTCCAGACGTCCCAACTCCTGGAAGGCGAGCACGGCCACTCGCGGGTCGACGCGCTTGCGCGAGAGGATCGCACGCAGCGTGCTTCGCCCCTCGTCGATGTGGTCGGTGCGCGTCAGGCCGAGACCCAGGCGCAGAAGAGCCCCCTGGTCATCGGGGCGCAGCGGCACGAGCCGGCGCAGCAAATCCGTTGCCTCCAGCCAGTGGCCGTGCTGCTCGGACTCGTACGCGAGACGCAGAAGCGAGTACTGATGCTCTTCGTTCAACTCCAACGCGCCGTAGTAGTCGCCGAGGACCGCCAACAGGTCGGCACCCTGCTGCGAACGCTCCTCCGGGGTCATGCGATCGATGACCAGCCACGCGAGCTCTCGCTGCGTCATGACGCTCTGAGCCCCCTGAGAGAGACGGCCGTGGCGAGCGTGCTCTTCGGTCGCCAGCTTCTGCAGCAGGACGATCGGCAGGACGGCCGCCGGGTCCTCCTTCGCGACTCTGCGCGCTGTACGCACGAGCGCCGCGCGCCACTTGCGCGACTCCGAGGGGGTCGGCGTTGCCTCCGCACCGGAAGCGGCCTTGAGCAGGCTGGCCAGCGCTCGATCCTCTTCGCCGTCCGCGAGTCGCTGCACGACCTGCTCGGCCGCGAGACGAACGTTGTCGTCGATCTGAACGTCTTCGAGAGCGACCACGGCCGGCTCCGGCATCTGCACCACGAAGTCCGCCACCTCTTCGACGCGCAGATGTGCGGCACTGGAGATTCCTCCCCCAGCGAGCGTGACGTCGAAGGTGGTGTCCAATGGAATGTCCGGCAGCTTCAGCTCGGCCGAAGCGTACAGCGCCGAGGGTGTCGGGCTGGCGACGCTGGCGGTGAACTCGACGCCCTCCACAGGTCCCTCGGCCCCCTCGACGCGAAGCTCCACGGCCGCGAGATCGACGGCGGTTCCCAGGGCGAAGAGCTCGAGCCGGGTGGCCTCACCGGGCTCGGCTCGAATCAGAGCCTTGGGCACGAACTGAGTGCCGTCGGGCCGCACGAAGGGGTAGTCCGAGGTCGACGCCTCTCCCACGCTCTGGGCGTAGGAGAACCAACGCGGGTCGGTCGCTGCGACGATCGGAGGCCAGAGCAGACTCGCGCCGGGCTCGGGCACCACAACGGCACTCGAGCCGGTACCGCTGGCGTCACCCGCACGCAGGGTCACCTGGACGTCGTACCTGCCGGCGGCGACCGCCGGGAACCCCGCGAAGTAGCGCAGCCCCGTGGCACGGAAGGCCTCCGTTCGCCCGGTCAGGGTCAGCGCGAAGGGCTGGTCGAAAGCCGAGATCTCCGCACCGGCCTCGTCGACAAGCCGCAGGCGCAGGGTGCCGTCCAGCGACCCCGGGTCGCCGTCCGCGAGCAGCTTCGCTCCGGGCGCTTCGACGATGACCACGACGTCACCGCTGGCCGTCGCCAGAGAAAGCACGTCGAGCGGCACGTCAGCCGGTGCCGCGAGCCCCGGCGACGCCGAGGCGAAGAGGCAGCAGAGCAGAGCGAGAGTGCCAAGGGTTGAGCGGACGACGGACGAAGTGCCGAGAGACAGCATCGAGACAATGCCGCAGCGCCGCCTTTCGGCGGTGTTGATACCCATGATGCGCGTCCTTCCCGCCCGTGCGAGCGGTCCTTCGGTTCCTGGAGAACCTCCAACGCTAGCAAAGATTCGCCGCAGGAATCCGTCATCCACCCCACGAAAACTCTCGCGTTCGAAGAGGCGGCCGACGGTTCGCTCACAGCGCGAGCCCGAAAGCAACGAAGGCACCTTCTCACCGTACAATTCAGCCATGATCCAGAACACCGATTCGGGCGCGCGCCGGACGCGCAGCCTGCGCTCTCTGCTTCCCTGCCTGCTGCTCGGACTCACCCTGACGGCAGCGACCGCGCCGGCGTCCGCCGAGACGCTCCTGCTGCGCCAGCCGGCGCTCAGTGAGCGCCACGTCGCCTTCATCTACGCCAGCGACCTGTGGATCGCCGAACGCGGCGGAGGCGAGGCCAGACGACTGACGAGCACGCCCGCGATCGAGAGTCATCCGCACTTCTCTCCGGACGGGCAACAGCTCGCCTTCTCTTCGAATCGCTCCGGCACCACGTCGGTCTACGTGCTCCCAATCGAGGGCGGAAGCCCGCAGCGCCTGACCTGGTACCCGTCGAGTGCGAACGTCCGCGGCTTCACTCCGGACGGCGACGTGCTCTACGCCTCGTCGCGGGGAACGGCCCCGACCGGCTACGACCGCTTGTGGACGGTGTCCACGAGCGGCGGCCCGTCGGAACGCCTGACCGCTCCGTGGGGGCACAGCGGCTCCTACTCGCCGGACGGACAGCGCATTGCCATCGACCGCATGAGCCGCTGGGACGTCGAGTGGCGCAACTACCGCGGCGGTCAGAACACACCGCTCATCCTCCTCGACCTCGACCTCCTCGGAGAAGTTGCGATTCCTAGCGACCAGCGCAGCACCGACGTGCAGCCGCTGTGGCTCGGCGACACGGTCTACTTCCTGTCGGACCGCGGCGGCACGATGAACGTCTGGACCTACGGCGCCGGCGACGGTGCGCTCGAGCAGCTGACCGACTTCACCGGCTCGGACGTCAAGTGGTTGTCGGGCTACGGCGACACTCTGATCCTCGAGCGCGAGGGCGCGCTCCACCTGCTGCCCGCAGCGGGCGGCGACGTGAGCACTCTCGACATCACGGCGCGAGGCGATTTCCCGTGGAGCGAGACCCGCTGGGAGGACGTCAGCCGCAATGTGCGCGGCGCCGCTCTGTCGCCGACGGGCAAGCGTGCCGTCTTCTCGGCACGCGGCGACATCTTCACCGTGCCGGTCGAGAAGGGTTCGCCGCGCAACCTGACGCGCAGCCCCGGGGCCGCCGATCGGGCTCCGGCCTGGTCCCCCGACGGCCAGACGATCGCCTGGTTCTCCGACGACGGAGACGGCTATGAGCTTCTGCTCGCCGACCAGGACGGCCTCGGAGAGCCGCGCAGTCTCGACGTCGGCGCGTCGAAGATGGCCTGGGAGGTGACCTGGTCCCCCGACGGCGAACGCATCGCTTTCGTCGACGACGACGTGCGGGTGCGGATCGTCGAGCTGGAAGGGGGCACGGTGACGACCGCCGATGCCGGCGGCACCAACCTCGAGCGCGGCAACCTGGGGCTGACCTGGTCGCCGGACGGCAAGTACCTGGCCTATGCCAAGACGTTCCCGAACCTTCTCCGTCGCGCCGTGATCTGGTCGGTCGAAGACGGACAGGCACGCCCCGTCACTGACCCGATGGCCGACGTCATCTCCCCGGAGTGGGATCGCGGCGGCAAGTACCTCTATCTTCTAGCCAGCACCGACGTCGCTCTACGATCGGGCTGGGCGAACACGAGCACCATCCGCGCGCCGAGCCCCACGTACGCCGCGTACGCGGTACTTCTGACCGCTGATCTCGGGACTCCCTTCGAGCTCGAGAGCGACGAAGAGCCGACCCAGGAGGAGCCGGAGGCCGAGGAAGACAGCGACACGCCGAAGGACGGCTACGCCGGCAAGAAGGGCAAAGGGAAGAAGAGCGACAAGGAGCCGGATGAGAAGCCGGAGACGGAAGGCGAAGGCGAGGACGACAACGGACTGGAGCCGGTGAAGATCGATTTCGACGGCATCGAGCGGCGCATCGTCGCTCTGCCGATCGACTCGGCACGCTACCGAGGCACGCTCTCCGGGCCCGCAGGCTCGGTGTTCATCCTCGAAGCGCGCGACGGTGGTCCTCCCGGCCTCGTGATGCACAAGTTCGATCTCGAGAAGCGTGAGGCCAGCGAGTTTCTCAGCGGCGTCTGGGGTGCGTACGTCTCGCACGACGGACAGAAGCTGCTCGTGCGCCAGGGCCCGAGCTGGTCGGTCGTCGGGACCGGCGGCCCGCCGAAGCCCGGCGATGGCGGGCTCGACCTCAATCTGCAGATGAAGCTCGACCGCTCGGCCGAGTGGGAGCAGATCTTCGACGAGGCTTGGCGCTACCAGCGCGACTTTTTCTACGACCCGAATCTCCACGGCCGGGACTGGAACGTCGTGCGCCAGCGCTACGAGCCGCTGCTGCCGCACGTGAAGCACCGCAGCGACCTCAACTACGTGCTCGACCAGATGAACGGCGAGCTCTCGGTCGGCCACAGCTTCGTCTTCGGCGGCGACCTGCCCGACACCGACGACTCCGCCATCGGTCTGCTCGGAGCCGACTTCATCGCCGACGGCGGACGCTGGAAGATCGAGCGCATCTACACCTACGAGAGCTGGAACCCGAATGTGCAGGCGCCGCTCGACGTGCCCGGCCTCGGCGTCGAGGAAGGTCACTACCTCGTCGGTGTGAACGGAGTCGAGCTGACCGCCGACGAAGATCCCTACGAGCTCTTCGACGGCACCGTCGGTCAGCAGACGACGCTGCACGTCAACGACGCACCGCAGTTCGAGGGCGCGCGCACGGTGACCGTCGAACCGATCCGCAGCGAGAACGGCCTGCGCCGTCGCGCCTGGATCGAAGACAACCGCCGCCGGGTCGACGAGCTCTCCGGAGGACGTCTCGCCTACGTCTGGGTGCCGAACACGAGCACGCCCGGCGTCGTCGACTTCGACCGTTACTTCTTCGCCCAGCAGGACAAAGAGGGCGCCGTGATCGACGAGCGCTTCAACGGCGGTGGCCTGCTCGACGACTACATGGTCGACCTGATGACGCGCAAGCTGCGCGCCGCCATCACCAACGAGGTACCGAACGGCGCGCCGATGCGTCTGCCCGCTGGCCTGCTCGGACCGAAGGTCCTGCTGATCAACGAGTACGCCGGCTCGGGCGGCGACTTCTTCCCCTGGGTCTTCCGCCAGCAGCAGGCCGGTCCGCTGATCGGCATGCGGACCTGGGGCGGCCTGGTGAAGTCGTCGGTGCACTACCCCTTCGTCGACGGCGGTGCGATGACCGCACCCGACAACGCCATCTTCGATCCGAACAAGAACGAGTGGATCGGCGAGAACGTCGGCATCCCACCGGACATCGAGGTGCAGATCGACGCGCTCGCCGCCGCCGAAGGCCGCGACCCGCAGCTCGAGCGCGGCGTCGAAGAGCTGATGAAGCTCCTGCCCGAGAGCCCACCCGGTCCGATCCAGCTGCCGCCGTTTCCGCGACCGGCGGTGAGTCCGCCGAACTAGAGGCAGTTTCTAATCCTCTCCAGAACTGAGCAGCCGAGACGCGGCCCTTCAACCTGAACAGCTCAGCGCCGCCGTATCGAGCACCGGCTGAAACGCCTCCCCCTGCCGGTTGTCGTAGGTGGCCCTGGCTCCCGTCACCGTGTCGGTGACGCGGAGCTCGACCTCGACGTCGGTCAGGCCGCCCGCGAAGACCCAGAAGTTCTGGTTGATGGCGCACGCATCGAGGACCTTGACCACCACTTCGACGTTGGCGGCGTCGAAGAAGGTGAAGAAGCCGGTGTCCGATGTCAGGGCCTGAGCCTGCGCCGGCCGCGCCTCGCCGCCGGACACTCGAAAGTCGGCCTCGAGCTCGAAGCGACCGTCGGCCAGGCAGAGCGTCGTCGGACCGCAAACCTGGGCGGCGGCGGAGAACGTCCCGAGGCTCGGAGCCTTCACAGCGCGCAGGGACAGCAAGGTCTCGGCGACGCTCGCAGCGATCTCCTCCTGCGCAGGCACAACGGCGGCCGCCGAGCTGGCGGTGCAGGTGGCGAAGGCGTTGGTGTCCTGCACCGGCTCGAACGACTCGCCGAGGGCGCTGACGTACTGCTGAGTCTGGCCGCTGCGCGTATCTTCGACGGTGAGCGTCACCTGCACATCGGTGAGTCCGGCAGCGAACACCCAGAAGCGATCGGCAAAGCAGGCGTCCAGGACCTTCGCGACGACCTCGACGTTGGCTTCGTCGAAGAAGGTGAAATAGCCGGTGTCCGGTGTCAGCTGGTTCGCCGCACCGAAGCCGGCGTTGCCCTGGAAGTCCTGCCAGCTCGCCGTGACGGCAAAGCGTCCTTCGTTGAGACAGACGGTCTCGGCGTCGGCGATGCAGTCACCGCTCCGTACCGGCACGCTCCACGTCTGTGAGTAGACGCCCGCAACGTCGCCCTGCGGATCGACGCCTTCGTACACGGCAACGACTTCGTCGGCGTTCGAGAACGACACGCTCGGACTCTGCGGACGATGCTCACCCAGCCCGTCGTCGAGGAGCGCCTCGCCGACAACCTGGAGATCGCGGTCCAACGTCGCAGCAAAGAGGCTCGAGGAGCCGAGACCGCCGACGGGTGTGGGGGTGCGCACACCGTACGCGACGGCGATCTCACGGCTTCCGTTGACCGCGATCTGCGGAGAGAAGGGAGAGCCGGCACCGACATCCACCCGCACCGGACCTTCCTCGCCACGCTCACCGAGCTCGCTCGTCCGTGCCGCGCGATCGGGACGGCGACCGAGACGAGGCTCCTCGCGCGCCACGAACACGCCGCCGCCGCGAACGTAAGCGGAGATGATGTAGCGGCCGTCGAAGGCCAGATCGAGCTCGGCGGCACCTTCGGGAGCCAGGCGACGCTGAGGCTCCGTCGTCTGCCCTTCAGGCCCCCGTTCGGAGAGGGAGTAGATGCCGTTCGAGCGCGTCACAAAGGCAAAGCCTCCGTTCACGGCCAACACCTCGACCCAGTCGATGTCGTCGATCTCGAAGGAGCGCACCGTGCCGCGGACGTCCCGCTGCTGGCAGAAGCCACGCGCCGACTCGATCTGACAGACGGCCAGGCCCGCCGGACCGCGGGCGAAGCTACGCTGCCCCGGAAGGCTGTCGTCGGAGTCTCGCGCCTGGACCCGCCAGAGCTCTCGAGCCTGAGCTGATCCGTCGACGACGCTCGTTTCGTAGATGACGAGGGAGCCGCCGAGCACGATCAGCAGGAAGCCGAGGAGCGGATAGAAGAAGCTCGCGAAGAAACCGGCAAAGACGCCCTCGAAGAGTGGGATCTGAAAGAGGCCACCCATGCGAGCGGAAAAGAACGCCAGCAGGGTTCCCCCACCCACCTTCCGAGCCGCCACCAAGAGCTGACCACCGACGAAGATGCAGATCGGCAGGAGAAAACCGAGAATCAGCAGACGCGCCGGAGAGAAGACGAGATCGGCCCCCGTCAGATCGAGAATCAGGATCTGAGTGACCGCCGCAGCGCCGACGACGTAGCCCGCCGTAACGACCGAGACGATCTCGAAGGTGAAACGCTCGCTCGACTCCGCGTCGTCGTCCTGCACGATCGGCACCCTTGCTGTAGCCGACGTCTGCCCCGCGGGAACGACGAGCTCTGCCTCATTCAGAGCCGGCTGCGCAACCTTGGGAGACAGTCCGGTCTGGTAGTCGAGGCCTTGGGAAGCCGTGTCCTCGAAGAGGCCGACGCGTACCGTGACGTCCGTCGCGGAGGCCTTGCTCAAGCGGACGCCGACGACGGCTTCGCCGCCTTCTTCGACGACGTAGGTCTGCTGCAGTACCTCGACCGTCTCCTGGTCGCCGCAGGTGGTGACGTTGAAGTTCTGGACGAAGAAGACCGGATCGCCGGCCAGCTGGGGGTTGGACCCCTGGCCCAGGATCTGAACGGTCGTCCCCACGGGGATCTCAGGTTCGATCTTCACCTGCACGGTGAACTGGCCCGTGGCGGGCCCGATGGTCACGTGATCGCCCTCGCCGAACTGCCCTCCGCCGACCACGTATCCCAAGCTCACCTCCGTGCCGAAGAACGGATTGAACTGCGCCAGGTTGAAGACGAAGTTGGCTTCGAAAGGACACACTCGGAACTCATCGACCGAGACCGTGTGCGCTCGCGCTGCTGCAGCCCCCGGACCGATCGCCGTCAGCAGAGCCAGAGCCAGGAGAGTTCTGAGGCGAGCCCACTCGCTCAGAGTTTGGAGTCTTCGCGTCATGGAGCGTGCTTCGTGCATGGGTTTTCTCTCGGGAGGTTGGACGGGCGGCGGCCGTCTTCGTCGGTTCTCTCGTGCCTTAGGCGTCGCTGACCGGCTTTCGTTACAACCCGACCCGAGACGGCTGAAAACGTAGACTGCGCCGATGCACCGTGCTCCACAGGACCCGAGCCTTCCTCGCATCGCGGTTCTTCGGCTCTTCCTGGTCTGTAGCGTCGTTTCGAGCTGCTTCCTCTGGGGCTGCGCCGAGCCGACGGCTCAGGAAACTGCCCCGGCTCAGACCCTCTCGAGCGACGATCTGCCGCTGGAGCGCACACTGCCTGCGGGAACAACGCATCTCTACGAGCTGGCGCTGACGGAGGCCGGCACTCCGATGCCGCTCGCCGTCGAGGCAAGGGGCGTTCACCTCGAGATTCGAGTTCACCCGGGCACCGAGCACGAGACCCTCTGGTACCGCTGGGACGACTCTGGTCTCCCTCAAGTGCTCTGCGTCGAAGCGGCAGGCGAGACGGCGTCCATCAGCGTACGATCCCAAGGCGAAACGCGCGGCAGCTACCGCGTCTCGTCGAGAGCGACGGCCGACGCTTCGACGCACTGCGCAACGACACGCCTGTGGGCTCGAGCCGAAGAGCTGCGTGAGTCGGGCGTCCGCGACAACCTTGCCCGCGCCGCGGAGGTCTACGACGAGGTCGCCCAGCGAGCGGACGAAGCGGACGATCCGGTCCTCGCTGCCTCGGCGCGCGTGCAGCGAGGAGACGCTCTGCTCGCGCTCGGTCGCTCCCGAGACGCCGTCGAGATGCTCGCGCCGGGAACCCGTCAGCTCGAACGCCTGGGCCTGCTCGGCAACTCTGCGTGGGGGCTCAACCTGCTCGCGATCGCGCACGGTCTTCACGGCGACGTGCAGCTCGCTCTCAGCGTGCACCAGCGGGCGCTGACGATTCGCGAGGCGATGAACGACCGGCCGCGACAGGGAGTCACGCACGACAACCTCGGCATGACGTTGGCCTCGCTGGGTCGTCATCAGGAGGCCATGGATCACCACCTCCGCGCCGTCGAGCTGTTCGGAGAGATCTCCGACCCGCGGGAGGCGAACGCGCGGAGCCACCTGGCCGATCTCTACTCGCGACTCGGCAGCCCTCGCGAAGCTCAGCATCATGCGGAGATCGCAGGCCGCATCAACCGCGCGATCGGCAACCTCGACTGCCTTGCCTACAACCTCGTGGTGCAGGGTCGCTCGGCGCTCCTTCTCGGCGACCGGGCGGCCGCCGAGCGACTGTTCACCGAATCGCTGCGGGTGAACGTCGAGCGCGCCGACGTCTGGGCTCAGGCCGGGTCCCACCTGGAGCTCGGCGCGCTTCGCCTCGATCAGCGGCGCCTCGAGCAAGCCTCCGACCACTTTCGCGAGGCTCTCGCGCTGCGCATTCGAAAGGACGCCGCCGACGGAGCGGGAGCCGCTCATCTGGGTCTCGGTCGCACGGCCCTCGAGAGCGGTGAGGCGAGCGCCGCACTGGAGCACTTCGCCGCGGCGCTCGCCGTCCCGGGCCACCGCCTGCCGGAACCCATCTGGACCGCGGCACAGATCGGCCGAGCGCGCGCCCTTGCCAGCCTCGGCCGGGAGGCACCTGCGCGCGACGCACTGGAGCGCGCCCTGGAACGCATCGAAGGTTCGCGCACCGGGCTGAGAGACGGGAACTTGAGGGCGAGACGCTTCGAGACGCACCGCGACGCCTACGAGCTGGCGATGCGGCTCGCGCTGGACTCCGCTGTGTCCACATCTGAGCGACACCGGGAGGCACTCATCCTCAGCGAGCGAGCTCACGCGCGGACTCTGCTCGATCAGCTTTCCGCGATCGACGTCACTCCACGCGGCGAAGCGCTGCACCGAGAAGAGAGCGCACTGCGTCAGGAGACCTTCTACGTCCACACCGAGCTCGACCGCCTCAAGCGCAGTGCGCGCGATCACCGGGAGCGGTTGGGAGAGTTGGAAGCCAGAGCACTTCGTCTCGAAAGGGCATGGAGCGATCTACAGGAGCGCCTGCTCGCGCAGAACGCCGAGTACGCCCGACTGCGCTATCCGTTCGAGTCTCTGACCGAGGGCTGGGGACCGACCGCAGGCCGCGACGGAAGAGCGGTGCTCGAGTACTTCCTCGGCGAGCAGGAGTCCTATCTCTTCGTCCTTTCGCGCGACAGCAGCCACGTCTTTCGGCTCGACGGGCGGGAGCGTCTCGAAGCCGAAGTCGAGCGACTGCGTCGTGCACTGAGCGCTCCGGGGAGGCGTCAGAGCGCTCCACTGAGGCGGTCGGCAGCGGTTCTGTACGAGCGGCTGCTCGCGCCAGCGGAGGGCGTGCTGGCAGAAGTGCAAGAGCTCGTCATCATCTCGGACGGCGCGCTTCACGGCCTGCCCTTCGAGGCCCTGCTCACGGAGCCCGCCGCGCCGACGGCGCCGTGGGCCGAGCTGCCCTTTCTCCTGCGACGCTGGGCCGTTCGCCACGCGCCTTCGCTCGCCGTTCTGCAGGAGCTGGAGAAGCGCCCGGCGAGCGCCGACGGAGACGATCTCCTCGTGGTCTCGCCGCGCTTGGACTCGTCCGACCTGGAGTTCGCCGCCACGGAAGTCGGTGCAGTCTCGAGGCTTTATCGCGAGCGCCGCCGGTCGGTCCGACACCTCGCGCTCGACGCGCCACGAGAAGAGCTGCTCGGGCGGCTCGAGGCACCGGTCCGGCGGCTACACATCGCGGCGCACGCCGTCTCCCAGCCAGGTGAGGGCCGGCTGCCCGGGTTCTACGAGCGGGCCGGCGCTGATGCACCACGGATCACCCTCGAAGACATCTATCGTCTGAATCTCGAGGCCGAGCTCGTCGTGCTTTCGGCCTGTGAGACGGGACTCGGCGACCGCATCGGCGGGGAGGGCTTTCTCGGCCTGTCGAGAGCCTTCCTCCACGCGGGAGCTCGTCAGCTCGTCGCAAGCCTGTGGCGGGTCGAGGACCGTTCGACTGCCGAGTTGATGACGGCCTTTCACGCAGCCCTGCCCGAGCAGGGGACGGCGCAAGCACTGCGCGACGCCAAGCTGAGCCTGCTCGAAAGCGAGTGGTCTCACCCCAGCTACTGGGCGTCGTTCGTGCTCGTCGGCGACGCAAGGACGAAGAAGAAGCTCTCGGCCGCGGAGCCTTCTGCCTCGACCTCCGCACGGTAGCGACCGGCAACCAGTGTGCTGGCGGGAAGCCCGAGCACGATGTCGCCGGCCTCGGACAGAGGGACATCGTCGAGACTCACCTTCACGTCGCCGCGCTCCTCGATGAGGCGGACGGCAAAGGTGCCGCGATCGCTCTCCGGATGCAGCAGGAGCGTCAGAGGCCGCTCCGGATCGAGGACCGGCGCGCCTTCCCAGGACGACGACGACGAGCGCTCGATGCGTCGATCGGAAAAGACGTCGACCACGATCCCGTCGACCGACGGGCGAGCCTGCCGCGCCAGCTCTTGACGCAGCGAGACGAGCTGAGCAGCGAGCGCCAGAAGGACAACGGCAGCGGCAGCGGAGAGCCATCCCGCAGCTCGCTGGGTGAACGGAGGCTGCGGCATCGACGCCTCGACGCTCAGCGGGTCCATCAGTGCCCTGCTGGCCCGAGCCAGAGAGACCGCTTCGCGATCGATGGGGCTGGTTTCGAGGTGATCGGCAACCTCTCGGGACGCCGTCTCGCCCCAGGCGAAGGCCGTCAACGATTCCGAGCTCGGGCGCTGCTGGGACTCGACCGCTTCGAACACGGCTTCGGTCTCGCGCAGAGCACGACGACACTCCGCACAGTTCCGCAGGCTGTCCTCGACCTCAGCCGATTCCTCGCCATCGAGGGTGCCGTTGAGCCACCAGGGCAAGAGCTCTCGAATGTGATCGCACGTCGTCATCGTTCGTGACCTTCTACCCTACTCAGGCTCCTCGACCGCCGTTTCGTTACATGCATCGTCGCGCACCGCGGTCGCCAGGCGCCGGCACCGTAGGACCCGGACCCGAAGGGTGCCTTCGCGAACGCCCAGATCCTCGGACATTTCACGATAGCTCTGGCCCTTCACGATGCGCTGCCAGAGCTCCAGACACTGAGCCGGAAGGCGGCTCAGAATGCGGCGGAGATCGCGTCGCTCTCCCAGGGCCCATCTTGGCTCTACGCCGTGGCGATCCTCGTCGATCGGCTCGCTGACCTGCGCTCGACGTGCCTGACGCCGCAACAAATCGATGCAGCTGTTGTTGACGCAGCGCCAGACGTACGTCTTGACCAGTGAATCGCCGCGGAACTGATCGCCGACGAGCACCGCGTGCACCTCGAGATAGAGCTCCTGCTGGAGATCCTCCCAACGCAGCTCCTGCTGCCACGCGGTGAGGCGCGCTCGGTAAGGGCTGGAGGCGACGGCGATCCATCGTCTGAGACGGGCGATCGCCTCGGCGTCCTGCCGACGATAGGCGGCCAGAAACTCGTCGTTCATCGTTGGCGGGTGCAGCCTACTTCTTGGCGAGCCGCCGAACGATCTCCAAGCCTTCGGGATCGACCATCGACCCGTGTACGCGCTGGTTGTGGTTGTGCCCGACGTGATGCCACCCCAAGGCCGCCTGGATCGTGCGCCACATGCCCATCTCGTCGAGCGCGTGATTGACCGAGCGCTTGGCGAGCGAGAGTCCGATCATGGGTCGCTCGGCGACGGTCTCGGCGATCTCGAGGGTCGCGCTCTCGAGCTCCTCCCTCGGCACGACGTGGTTGACCATGCCGTGCCGGTAGGCCTCTTCCGCGGTCAGAGCACGCCCGGTGAAGAGCATCTCCTTGGCGACGCGGCTGCCGACCTCGAAAGGATGGGTGAAGTACTCGTGGCCGTTCATGCCGAAGGCGACGACGGGATCCTGGAAGGTCGCGTCCTCCGAGCAGACGACGAGGTCCATCGGCCAGACGAGCATCAGACCGCCCGCGATCACCTTGCCCTGCACCTGCGCGATCGTCGGCTTCGGCAGGTTGCGCCAGCGCCAGCAGAGGCCGACGTACATCTCGTCTTCTTTCGACAGGTAGCCCTCCGCACCGGGCGCCTCGAAGTCACCCCACGGACCCACCGTCGGCAGGCCCTCCATCGACGAGCCCGAAGCGAGATCGTGCCCCGAAGAGAAGTGCTTGCCCTCCGCCGCGAGCACGATGACGCGAATGTCCTTGTCGCGCGCCGCCCTGTCGAAAGCGTGGTTGAGCTCAGCGAGCGTGCGGTAGTCCTGAGCGTTCGCCTTGTCGGCGCGGTCGAGAACGAGACGCGCGACACGAGGGGCGGGTTCCTCGTAGCGGATGCTGGTCCAGGTGGAGGGATCGGGGGTGAGTTCGTCAGACATGGTCAACCTTCGGTCTGTCCCCGATGGGGCCGTTCATTTCCCTCAACGCGTCATCCGGGAGCGCAGCGCTCCTGCAAGGTGCTCTCGAAGCAACTGCCCAGACGACCATGGAGCCTTCGAAGCCGGCACTCCGCCTCCTAGCCAACCGCAGCTCGCCCTCACCGATCACTGTCCACCGACGGCTTCTCCCCCGCTGGCCGCTTCGGAAAGGCCTTCAGCACCTCGCGGGTCAGGTCCCACTGCGAGAAACGGAACATGCCGGGCAGCCAGTCGAGGCCGCGGCGCACGATGACCAGGTCGTGCGACGGCACGACGACGGTGTACTGACCGCGGTTGCCGGCCGTCGAGTAGGCGTCGGCCGGGATGTCTGTGCGATCGTCGGGGACGAGCCACCACTGGCCGCCGTAGAAGGCGCCGCTGTCCTTGGTCGACGGTGCCGGCGTGCGCACGAAGTCGACCCAGCTCTCGGGCAGGATCTGTTCGCCGTCCCACTGACCCCGCCAGAGATGCAAGAGACCCATACGCGCCAGATCGCGCGCGTTGGTGTAGACCTGACTGCTGAGAATGAAGTGTCCGAAGCGGTCGACGCCCGGCATCGTGCTGCGCATGCCGATCTTCTCGAAGAGAGCCGTGCGCGCGTAAGCGTGGTAATCGGCCTGCGACGCGAAACTCTTCTCGAAGGCGCGCACGGCGAGGAGCGTGTCGTAGTTCTCGTAGTCCCAGTGCACGCCCGGCGCGCGCACCGCGCCGCGATCGAGAGACCCGGCCACCGAGCTGTCACCGGCCCAGTAGCTGAGGCAAGAGCCGGTCACGGCACAGCGGTCGTTGTCGATCGGGTAGAGCCCCGTCGCCATGTGGAGCGCGTTGCGCAGCGTGATCTGTCGTCTCGGGTCGTCCGGTCCCGTCACCGGGCCCCAGTCGTCGAAGGCGAGCGGCTGATCGAGCTCGAGCTCGCCTTCCGCGATGCGCAGGCCGATGAGCGTCGCGGCGAGGCTCTTGGCGGTCGACCAGGTGCGAGTGCGCGTCGTGCGGTCGAAGCCCTCGGCGTAGCGCTCGTGCACGATGCGGCCGCGGTGCACGACGAGCACGCTGGCGGTGATCTGCGACGTATGACCGTGGGTCTCCCGGTCGAAGGCCCAGTCGCTCGCTGCCTGCAGCGCCGCCGCATCGATCTCCGACGGTAGCGGCTCCTCCGCCACCAGGTCTCCGTCCGGCCAGGGGATCGTCTCGGCGTCGCCAGCGAAGGGCGTCTCCGGCATCGAGGGAAGCTCCCCGAGATCGGCGAAGGTCTGCGCCGGCGACAGCGTCATACAGCCGAAGCCGTCGCGGTAGGCCGCGCGCATCACGGGAACGGAGTCGTTGCCAGCAACCCCAACCGTCACCGTGCGAGCCTCCTTGTCGATCTCAACTTCGGTCGGCGGCAGGACCGGCATCATGTTGAGACGCAGCTCTTGGCGGTAGATCTGATCGAGCGTGCGGCCCGAGGTGAAGAGGCCGTTGCAGATCATGAACGCCTGCGTGCCGCGCTCGACGAGCTGCTGCGTCGGCCGGTGGTAGTCGAAGCTCGGCTGCGCAACCGCCGGCGTCGAAAACGCCAGCGTCAGAACGACCAGCGTCGCCAGTCTCCCGTGGATCGCTGAGCTCCCGCGCAAGCATCTGCGGCCGGATCTCGTGGAAAGGGTTCGTCGAATCATGGCAGCCTCCTGAGGTTGATCGTCATGGTGACACAGGGATTCCCCACGCCTGGGATGGCCGGTCGACGCCGGCGACCCCGCGACCCGAGACACAGCTCGGTCAGGAACCGACGGCCGCAATGCCGTGTCCAACGATCGAACGCCGCGCCCGCCCGGCTCGGTACCTCTCCGGAGACTTCCGATGCGCCTCGAACCGATCCCTCACCTTCACCGACCTCTTCTCAGTAGAACACCGCGCTCTTTCGGTGCCTTCCTGCTCGTACGCCTCAGCCAGGCGTTCGCCGTCGTCGTTCTGGCGGTCGCGGCTCTGCTCGGTTTCACGGCCTTCGCCGAACCGGCGCCCGGCCTTGGCCCCGAGGATCGGCCCCGTGGGGGCGCCGTCGACCTCGTTCGGTAGCCTCGACGTCCGAACGACCGAGGAGGCGGACGTCCGCCAACGAGAGAGGATGTCGAAAGCGACGATGTCGAGAGAGAAGGTACCGAAGAGGGACCCGACCGCCGAGCCGGCTCTTCTCGACTACGCGGAGGTCGCCGGCGTGCTGACGGTCGTGCTCGCGGGGCTCGGCGCGCTGGCGTGGGGAGAGTCGACGCCCCGGCCCCGGGAATCGCTGCTGACTCCACTCTTCGCCCAACTGCTGCTCGTTGCCGTGGTTTGGCTCTTGATGGTGGCAGCACGCAACGCCGCCATCCTTCGTGGGATCGCCTCCTCGGAGTACTTCCGCAGCTACTCCGGAGAGCTGCCGCCCGAGTTCGTCGAACGACCGGCCCGCGCCTTCAACAACCTGATGCAGGTCCCGACGCTCTTCTACGTCGGCGTTACGGTGGCCTTGGCTCTCGACGCGGTGACCGACCAGCTGGCGGCTCTTGGCTGGGCGTTCGTCGCGCTACGGTCTCTTCACGCTGGCTTCTACATCGCCTTCAACGTGGTGAAGTGGCGTTTCTGCCTCTGGATGTCGAGCGGCCTCGCTCTGGTCTTCTTCTGGGTCGAGATCGCGCAGTCGACGTAGCCCGCGCACTCGAAGACTTCAGCGAACTCACTGTCCGGCTCTTTCGCCAGAGCTCTCCGGCGGTAACATCGAGCCACCAGCGTTACCCGGCAAAGGAGACTCCCCATGAAGAGCCGCATCTGCGAGATGTTGGGCATCGAGTTCCCGCTCGTCGCCTTCACCCACTGCCGCGACGTCGTCGTCGAGGTTTCGAAGGCCGGCGGCTTCGGCGTGCTCGGCGTCTCCGGCATGCCGGCGGATCAGCTCGAGATCGAGCTCTCCTGGATCGACGATCACATCGACGGCATGCCCTACGGCGTCGACGTGCTCATCCCCAACGCGATGCTGACGCGCGACAGTCAACCGAAGCCCGAAGAGGTCCTGGCGATGGTGCCGCAGGAGCACAAGGACCTCGCCAATCAGGTGCTCGAGGAGCACGACGTCGACACGAGCGACCTCACCGACGAGAAGCGCCGCGAGCATCTGCGCTTCGGGGACAACCTGCGCCCCGAGGGTGCGAAGGGAGTCGTCGAGGTGGCCTTCCGCCATCCGATCAAGCTGATTGCCAACGCACTCGGCGTGCCGCCGGATTGGCTCGTCGCGATGGGTAAAGAGCACGACGTCAAGGTCGCGGCGCTCGTCGGTGCCAAGCAGCACGCGATCGCTCAGTGCAAGGCGGGAGTCGACGTCCTGGTCGTCTCGGGCACGGAGGGCGGCGGGCACTGTGGCCAGGTGTCGTCGATGGTCCTCATCCCCGAGGTGCATCGCGCCGTGCAGGAGCACGGCGACGTGCCGATCCTCGCGGCCGGCGGCATCATGACCGGGTCGCAGATGGCGGCCGCCATGGCGATGGGCGCCGAGGGCGCGTGGACCGGTTCGGTCTGGCTGCCGACGATCGAGTCCGAGGCCTCCGAGGTGATGAAGGAGAAGTTCGTCGCCGCCAACTCGAGCGACACGGTGCGCTCGCGCGGCCGCACTGGCAAGCACGCACGCCAGCTGCGCTCGCCGTGGACCGACGCGTGGGAGCGCGACGACACGCCGGACCCGCTGCCGATGCCGCTGCAAACGCTCGTCAGCGAGCCGGCGCTGCGCAAAGTGCGCGCTCAGGCCGAGATCGGGCACGAAGGTGCCAAGGAAGTCGAGACCTACTACGTCGGTCAGGGCGTCGGCCTGGTCGAGCGGGTCCAGTCGGCGCGCAACGTCGTCTACGGCTTCAAAGAGGACTTCGTCAAAGCGTCCGCGCGCCTGAACGACTTTCTGGAGGTCTGACGTGGTCTTCCAGCAGGCGCTCGATCTTCGCGACGAGAGTGAAGAGCTGCACGCTCTCCTCGCTCCGCTCGACGACGCGTCCTACGACCGCAAGACGCAGTTCAAGGACTGGACGCTGCACGACATCGTCGCGCACCTGCACATCTTCAACTGGGCGGCCGCCGAGTCGATTCGCGACGGCGACGCCTTCGCTGCGTGGTACGCCGGGTTCGGCCGAGCGATGGCGACCGAGAACAAGTCGATGCGCGAGGTCACCGACGACTGGCTGGACGAGCACGAGAGCGGCGTTCGAGGGAGTGCGCTGCTGAGTCGATGGCGCGCCTTTTACCGCGACTTCACCGACAGTGTGCAGGGCATCGACCCGAAGAAGCGCGTGAAATGGGCAGGACCCGACATGAGCGTGCGTTCGAGCCTTACCGCCCGACTCATGGAGACGTGGGCCCACGGTCAGGAGATCTACGACCTGCTCGGTGTGGAGCGCCAAGACAAGGACCGAATTCAAGGCGTCGCCGTGCTCGGCGTCAGTACCTTCGGCTGGACGTTCGTCAATCGCGGCCTCGACGTGCCAACCGACGCTCCCTACGTGCGCCTCACCGCCCCCTCCGGAGCGGTCTGGGAGTGGAACGAGCCGAGCGAAGCGAACCGTGTGCAGGGGAGCGCGACCGAGTTTTGTCAGGTCGTGGCGCAGACGCGCAACATCGCCGACACCGCGCTCGACGTGGTCGGCCAGACCGCGACGCGGTGGATGTCCATCGCACAGTGCTTCGCCGGAGCGCCGGAGGACCCACCCGCGCCGGGCACTCGCTTTCGCCAGTCCCCCTGATCGACGGGTCCAGACCCTCAACCTTTGGGGAAGTGTCGCGGCCAGATCTCTTCGAGGGCCGGCCGGGCGGCGACCGCGTCGCTGAGTCGCGCCACCTTGGGCACGTTCTCGACACGCCAGGTGCG
>JBCCLJ010000046.1:0-36171 GCA_039026915.1 Acidobacteriota bacterium | reverse complement strand
CGGCGATCGAGATCCCGGATATGGCTCGACCTCGAAGATGCTGGCAGAGAGTGCGCTCTCCCTGGCGGTCGATTCGCCGATCGTAGAGGGTGGCTTCTGGACGCCGGCCTCAGGCCTCGGTCAGCAGCTACTGGACCGACTCACCGGGCATGCGGGGCTTGCGTTCGAAGTCTTGGACTGAAGAGGTCCGAGGGCTGCGGGGGTGACGGACGCTTGGCGAGCTCTCAGGCAAGCCGAGCCAGGCCCCAGGCCAGTCCTGTCGCCAGAGCGGCGAAGGGAAGCCCGAGAATGGAGCCTTTCAGGGACTTCTTTGCGTGAAACGCGAAGTCGCGCCAGCCGCGCGCGTTCTCGGTCCCTTCGATCGGCGGTTTGCTCGGATCGATGAGCAATAGCAGGCCCCAGTCGATCACGGCCATGTCGAAGACGTTGAACACCTGGAAGACGAGATAGGCATGCAGTAGCGACCAAAGCAAGCCTTGATCGAGTCCGAATCGCAGGGTGCTGAGGACGAGACTGCCGAGCATCAAGCTCACGATCAGAAGCCCGAAACGACCGGCGACGCGCTGTTCCTCGTCTGTCATCGGGGCTGCAAGATCTTGAATGTCCTGCGGGGAGTCGCGCAGCCAGATCCGGGGCTTCCAAAAGAAGCTTGCTGTGATCAGGGCGCCAAGGAGCAGGCACAGCCCAGCACCGTGCACCATGATTGTGGTCGGATCGATCATCAGTTGAGGCGGAAGGCCGGTGTTTGATTCGGTGTGAAGGCTCGGATCCCGTCCGCGAGAGAGGCGTTCGAACACCAGCTTAACGGCGTCTCGACTGCTGTGCGTCTATGGTTTACATAATACATCTTATCGGACGTCAGGTCCATGAGGTGTGGACCGAATTGACGTCGATCGAGGTGCGACCCCCGGTGCAAGAGACGACGTTCAGCAGCGGCTAGTTGGTTGACCTTCATCAACTGCATGTGGTTGACTTGGATCAACCATTTGCACGCGTTGGACCGAGAATCGAGGAATCCATGAGCTCCAAGCCACTCGTCGTCATCACCGGCGCCTCTGGCGACATCGGCGCTGCGCTGGCGACGCTCCACGCCGCCGACGGTTGGAACGTCGTCATGGTCAACCGCAGTGTCGAGCGCTCCCGGCCGGTCATCGACCGCATCACCGCTGACGTCCCCGGAGCGTCGCTGGAGGTCGTCGAGGCCGATCTGGCCCGCCACGGTTCGATCACGGATGCGGCGGCGACGCTGCGGGAGCTCGGCCCCATCGATCGCTTCATCAACAATGCCGGTGTCTTGCTCGGTGAGCGCGTCACGTCCGAGCATGGCGTGGAGATGCACGCGCAGGTCAACACCCTGGCCCCTTACATGTTCGGCCGTCTCCTGCAGCCGGTGATGGAGGGCGGCACGTTCGCCCTCGTGTCGACGAACGGCATCCGTCGAGCCAAGGCGTTGGACGTCGCCGAGCTGGCCGATCCGAAGACCTTCACGAAGCTGTTCGGCCCCTATGTGCAGTCCAAGCTGGCGGCGACGACGATCCTGCATGCCTTCGCCCGAGAGTACCCGGCGACGACCTTCCGGTCGGTCGAGCCGGGTGCGGTCAAGACGGCCATGACTCGCGGTGACGGCATGCCGCGCTGGCTTCTACCCCTGCGCAACCTCTTCTTCTCGAGCCCCGAGAAAGGCGCTCGACGACTCTACGACGCGATCCATGCCACCGGCGACGAGTTTCCGAACGGAACGTACATCGAGGGCGGCAAACCACGTCCGCTTCCGGCGAACGCGGGAGACCCCGCCGTCCAGAACGCGCTGTTGGCCTGGTGCCGCAAGGCGACCGGTCTCTGAATCCGCGGCGTGGCGAGCGCCGGCCACGCGCGTCTCCGGCTTCTCCGCCGCTTGCCTTCGTCAGCTTCGGTAGAGGTCGTCCAGAGCCGACTCCAACGTCTCGAACTCGAACTCGAAGCCCTCCTGCTGGAGACGCTGCGGGACCACATACCGTCCGTAGAGGGCGAGCTCCGGATCCGTGCGGAAGACCAGAGGCGCTCCGAGGCGGACCATCCAGCCGAACGCCGGTAGTCCGATCGGCATGCCGACCGCGCGCCGCAGCGTGCGCATGAAGTCGGCCTGGGCCACCGGATGCGGCGCCGAAGCGATGTAGGCTCCGCGCATCGACTCGTCGGTGAGCGCTCGCTCGAAGATGCGGTTCATATCCAACTCGTGAATCCAGCTCATGCCCTGAGTTCCCGAGCCAACACGACCGCCCAAACCGATCCGCGCGAGAAACCCGAGTTTGCCGAGTGCTCCCGGTCCGCCGCCGCGCTCCCTGCCGACGACGAAGCTCGTGCGCAGAGCGACCGGGCGCTGGTCGGGCAGCACGGCGCTTTCGAAGGCTGCTTCTCAGGCCTTTCCGACGCGCGGTGCCAAGCCGTCTCCGAAAGAGGAGTCCTCGTGGCAGATCGCGTGTGGTGGATCGCCGTAGATGTGGGCGGTACTCATCTGCACCCAGACCGGCGGCGCTGCGTCGAGCGTTCTGAGCGCGTTCCCGAGCGCCTTCGTGCTCTCCAGGCGGGATCGCAGAATCTCGTCCCGATGGTCGGGCGTCTTGATGCAGTCGACCGTGCGGCCGGCCAGATTCACCAGGCCGTGGGCTCCCTCGAGGACTTCGCTCCAAGCAGCGACGTTCCGGCCGTCCCAAGCCTGATGGCGCCAGCGCCCCCTTGCTTTCGGCTGGCTCCGCGAGAGGATGACGACGTCAGCGCCATGCTCCTCGGTCAGATGGGTCGCGAGTGAAATGCCGACGAAGCCGCTCCCCTCCGGCAATGACGATCGTCTTCCCCTGCAGCGCTCGCATCTCGTCCTTCAGGCTAGCCGCCACGCGGCATCTTGAGAAGGCACGCCTCTCTCCCTGCCGCCTTCGATCGTCTCACGACCTCCACGAGGAGCTCTTCCCGATCCAGCGGGCTTTGAGCAGCCCGCCTGCGGCTTCCGTCAGGACGAAGAGCCCGAAGACCGGGGGAAGCTCCGAGCGCAGGGTGTGAAAGACGATCAGCGACGCAACCGCCAGGCGGCCCGCCAGATCGGCAGCGTGCAGGCGCATGTCGACCTCACGAAGCATGGCGACGTTCCAGAGTGTGCCGAGCACTCCAGCAAGGTTCACGAAGAAGGTACCCGAAGCAGAGGGGGCGAAGACGGCGGCCCAGCCGAGAGACGAGCTGAGGCGGTGCATCAGGTCGAGAAACGCTGGCGCGGTCAGCGGCGTTGCGAGGGTTGCGCAAACGAGCAGATCGAGCCAGGTGAGACATCGGAGGGACTTGGGCACGCGCCAAGCCTACGCGACTTCCCCGCGGCTCCCCGTGCCTTTCCACGCCTGATCGGTAGCCACCTACTGACTCACGGCTTCACCGGCGACCCGGCAAGATCGATCGTCCTCCGCTTGCCCTTGCGAAGAACGGTGATCCGTCCGGCCGACTGCGTCGGGCTGGCTTCGATCAGCCAACGGTTCGTTGCACACGTAGCGTCGGCGAGCGGGAGCTCTCTGTCTCCGATTTTGACGACCTGATCGCCGAGTCTGAGACCAGCGCGTTGAGCCGCCGAGTCGGTGAAGAGTTGCACGACCTTGACTCCTTCAGCGGATGCCATCAGCCCGTAGCCTGGCGGCGTCGGTGCGGGCTCGGGCGAACTGCGCGGATGCAGGAGCAGGCGGGCTTCAGAGTAGTCCAGGGTGACGGCGTGGGTCCGCAGGATGCCCAGTCCGATCAGCGAGGGTGGAGCGCCACGGATCGTTCCGCGGCGACGTTCAAGTCGGGTCTCCCCCAGCCTGAGCCCCTCGATTTCGAAGCGCAGAAGGTCGGTCTCCGGGCCGAGTCCGGCGGCGGACACGCCATGCGAGCCGCGCCCCCTGCGGACCGTGCCCGGAACCATCGCTCGCCAGACCCTCGGGTCCTGCGCCACCCGTTCGAAGAGCACGACGGTGCCGGAGTGCCCCGTGTCGAAGAGGCCGCGATCTTCGAAGCCGCCGACGGCATAGTCGAAGACGGGTGGGTGTGGATAGCCGAAGGCGTGAAGGCGGGCCGAGACCGCTGGCGCTGCCGGTACGGGGGCGCCAAGGTCACCGACGTTCGCAGCGATCCGCAGGGTCCTGCTCTCGGGATCGATGTGCACGACGTTCCCTGGGAAGATCTCGGATCCGATGACGCCGCCCTCGAAGAAACAGCCGTTGGGGTCGGAGACGCTGAAGTCCGCGATGAGCACCGGTACCGAGCGAAACGTCGCCGTACCGATCTCGAGCCGGTCGACGAGGGCGATGTCGGTCGTCAGCTCTCGCCCGTTGGCGTCGCGTCCAGTGTTGGTGCCGAGGATCTCGAGCTCCAGCTCATTCGCCAGATCGCGGGAGATCATGCTGGGCGATCCGGTATCGAAGAGGAATCGTCGTTCTCTGCCGTCCACGACAGCCTCGATCGACAGCTTGCCCATGTGCGGAGTGAGCGGAACGGTCGTGACCTTCTCGCCACGCTCGACGACGATCGGCCGTTCCAAGATTCGGGCGGTCGTCGACGTGGTCTGCGCCGGAGCCAGCGTGCCACTCGTGCAACAGAGCAACATCACCGCGCTGAAAATCAGAGTCTTCGTCGGCCGAGCGCCCCGGTACCTGGTCTGTCGTTCCGTCATCGGCTCATCGGGTGGGTTCCCTCCGTGTGGGTGTGGGTTCACAGAGCGCGAAGACACGGAGGCTCTAGTTCGATTCCAGGGCAGCCAGGGACTTCTCGAGAAGGACGGCCGCATCGGTCGTCTGCTCTGGCGTGAGCTGGACGTCCGGCTCGACTCCGCGTCCTTCGATGCGCCGGCCGTCGAGCGGCAGCACTTCCTTGATCGGCACGAGCGCGCGGTAGCCCTTGTTGAGCTGGCAGTAGATCCCTCCGAGCACGGCGCCGTTGGTGAGGGAGCCGATGAGCGTGGCCTTTCGAACCTGTCGCATGTAAGCCGGGAAGATCTCTCCAGCGCTGCCGTTGATGCCGTTCACGAGAATCACCAGCGGACCTGCATAGGGAGCGAGTTGGGTTTCCGGCTTGGGCACGCGCGAAACGCTCTCCTCTCCGCGACGGATGGAGCGGAAGACCGGCGTCTCGGCAGGGATCATCATCGAGGCCAGATGAAGGTGGTAGGACTCACGCCCGCCGCCGTTGCTTCGCAGGTCGAGGATCAGTCCGCGGGCGTTTCGAGACTCGATCTCTCGGAAGACCTCCTCCACGGCCTGCGTGTCGTAATCCTGAAAGGAGTTGAGCACCAGCCAAGCCACGTCGCCCTCCCATCTCAGTTCGAGACGGAGTGAACGCCTGTGTCGCCCGTAGCGGAGCTCGCCGGAGAGCTCGCTGCCGCCGCGCGTCCACTGCAACCCGCGCGAGCTCGACGCTGCCGGCAGGAGCCGACCGCCGCGGGAGAAAGGGAAGAGATCGGACGGATCGTAGGCGACGGACTCACCGTCGACTCGGGTGATCACATCACCCGCAAGGAGCCCGAGTTTCGCTGCTGGCCCTTCGGGCAGGACGAGCGTGACGAGGCGTCCACCACCGTCGAGCGGCATCGCACGAAAACCCGCTCCGACTTCGGAGCCTCGCTGTGCCAGCGATGTGAGAGCCGGGTCGTAGAGCATCAGGTGGGAAACGCCATATCCTGCAAGGACGTCGTTGACGCGCCGGGCGAACTCCCCCGCCGACTCGGCGTCGGCGAGCCGAGGCTCACTCTGCGCGAGTCGGCTCCCCAGATCGTCGAAGGAGACACCCCGCACGTAGGCGTTGTCGCGCACGCACTCCTGCAAGCCCCCGAGGATCTTGCTGCGAACCCGCGCGCTGGGCGGCTCTTCGAGAGAAACCTGCGCGTTCGCCGGCAGACCGAGCAGCTGAAGGAGAAGAATCAGCGGGCCGAGTCGTCGGGCGAACTCACTCTCAGCGTGAACCGAGTCTCTCAGCGCCTTCTCTCCCAGAATGGACCGTGGCTGTGCATCAGCAACCACTACGTGCCCGGGCCGTGGAAGTTCGCACGCCGGTGCGACGACGGAGAGCTCTTCACGAGGAGGGAGGGCCTGTCAGTATCGGTCCTCCATCCTCTGCTCTCGAACCGCCTGGAGGCTTCTTTCATGCACGCAGGACGCCACTACTCTCTTCGCGAGGTCCTCGTTTGGACTCGTCGCGAGATCTTCCTCTTTCTGCTCCTCGCCTCCGTGCCGCTCGGCCTCGAGTTGGCCGGGGTCGAGATCCCGCGGGTCCCCTGGCAGCCTCTTGCAGTCCTCGGTACCGCCGTCGCCTTCGTCACCGGTTTCAAGAGCAATGCGGCCTATGGGCGGCTGTGGGAAGCCCGCAAGATCTGGGGAGGAATCGTCAACGCCAGTCGAACCTGGTTCCTGATGAGCCGCGACTTCCAGAACGAGCCGCAGCCGGCGGTGACGCAGCGTCTCGTCTATCGGCAGGTCGCCTGGTTCACTGCTCTACGTCATCAGCTGCGTCAGGAGAGAGCCTGGGAGTCTCAGCAGCTCAAGCACAACGACGAGTACCGAGAGAAGACCTTCACCGTGCCGGAGCTCGAGTCGTCGCTCGAGACGGATCTTCAGGGACTTCTCGGAGCGGACGACCTCGCGAGAGTTCTGGCCACCAAGAACCGCGCGTCCGCCGTCCTGGACCTGCAGTCGGCCGAGTTGCGAACGCTCGCTGCGCAGGGCGCGATCACAGAGTACCGGCACGTCGAGCTCGCGCGGCTCCTCAAGGATCTCTTCGATCTCCAGGGCCGCTGCGAGCGCATCAAGAACTTCCCTTATCCGCGTCAGTTCGCCACTCTCAACCTGATCTTCGTCTGGCTCTTCATCCTGCTCGTGCCCTTCGGCTTGTACTCGACTCTCGACGACGGGTCGACCTGGTTGGTGATTCCCTGCACGCTGATCGTCGCGTGGGTCTTCAACACGATGGAGAAAATCGGCAGCGTCAGCGAGAACCCCTTCGAAGCGGGCGCCAACGACGTTCCGATCTCGGCGATGAGTCGCGGCATCGAGATCGATCTGCGGGAGCTCCTCGGAGAGCAGGAGCTTCCGGAGCCGGCCCTGCCCCAACGCAAGATCTTGATGTAGGGCGGCCGGCGATGACGATGCGGAGCGCGGGACCCTTTCTGATCTTGCTGGTCGGGATTGCCGGCTGTGAGGGCGCGCCCGCGCCTCCGGCCCCCCAGACCCTTCGTCCGTTCGTCGGAGGCGTCGAGCGACTCTCTCCCGAGCTCGACGACCTGCTGGCTCGAGAGGAACGCCTCGAGGTCCTTGCCGAAGGCTTCACGTGGTCGGAGGGGCCGGTCTGGTTGCCGTCTCAACAGAGCGGGTTTCTCCTCTTCTCCGACGTACCGGAGAACCGCGTGCATCGTTGGAGCGAGAACCTGGGTACCGACGTCTGGCTGAGTCCCAGCGGTTTCACCGGTGCCCCGCCGCGGGGCGGAGGTCTCGGTTCCAACGGCTTGACGCTTTCTGCCGACGGCTCTCTGCTCCTGGCCCAGCATGGAGACCGCCGCGTTGCGCGCCTCGACGGCCCCCTCGAGAGCCTGCAGGGAGCCGGTTCTTTCGTGACGATCGCCGATCGCTACGAGGGCCAGCGATTCAATAGCCCCAACGACCTGATCGTCGACCGTGACGGCACGTTGTTCGTCACCGATCCGCCCTACGGTCTCGAGCAGGGGCCTGAGGATCCCCGGCGCGAGCTGCCGTTCCACGGCGTCTACGCAGTCGACCCTCAGGGCCACTTGGTGCTGGTCAGCGAGGCGATGAGCCGTCCCAACGGCGTCGGGCTGTCTCCGGACGGTGCGTTTCTCTACGTCGCGAACTCGGATCCCGAGGACGCCGTTTGGTGGCGCTTCGCGCGTTCCGAAAGCGGCGCTTTCGTCCGCCCGTCAGACGATCCGGTCTTCTTCGACGCGACGCCCCTCGTCGCGAGCCGGCCGGGTGTGCCGGACGGCCTCGCCGTCGATGGCGAGGGCAACCTCTGGGCCAGCGGCCCTGGAGGCATCCTGGTCCTGAGTCCCGAAGGGAGGCATCTCGGCACGCTGCTGACGGAGCGTGCGACGTCCAACTGCACCTTCGGAGCTGACGGGTTCCTCTACATCACGGCGGACGATCTCCTGCTGCGCGTGCAGACTAGGACGAGTGGCGCGGGACGCAGGCCTTTGCCGTGAGGCGGGCCCCCGGCGCTCAGAAGCGAAGAACACCGTAGGCGAAGTAGAGGCCGACGAGACTCACGAGCGCCGTCAGAACGGCTCCCCGATGCGCGCTGGCGAGACGGCTCGACTTCGTCCGTTGGCCTCGCCAACGGAGGATCGCTGCCAGCGTCGTCAACAGCATCCCCCACGCGGTGGCCGACTGAATCCAGTACCGCGGAGACTCGAGGCGGAAGTGATCGTCGAAGACCCCGATCGCGAGTACGGGGACCGCAGGGGCAAGCGCTGCGAGCAAGGCCGCCAGGGCGAAGAGCACGTCGATCGGTCGCTCCTCGCGGCGCGGCCAGAGACTGGCGACGACAGAGCTCAGGGCGACGACCAAGAGAGCGACGATGAGATGGGGCGCAAAGAGGGTTGGATGCAGGCGGGGGTACCTCGTGTAGCTCGTCGACCCTCCCGTCCAAACCGTTTGCAGGTCCTCGCTGAACTCGAGCGTCCGGGGAGGACTCTGTTCTCCGGTGCGAAGGAACGTTCGCGCCCCGATGCGCTGCATCGGCTCGCCGGACAAGGTGAGGTCGCCGCTCTGTGCCGAGATCTTCAGGGGACGCTGACCGACCAGCATCAGAAGGACTTCCGGCCCCGAGTAGGGCCGTCGATTCGGAAGGAAGGTGCCCGCGAAGTCCGCGATGTCCGGACCCTCCGTGCCATGGTTCGTGGGACGCGCGGGAAGGCCGCGAAACCCCTCGACGAAATCCCAGGCCGCGGTCCAGGTCGAGAAAGTCGGCTCGCCCTGGGGCGGCGGATTGCTGTCGACGACGGCAAAGAAGAGGCCGATGCGCTCGTCGGGGAAGAGGAAGAGACGCGATTCGAAGCCCTCGGTCGAACCGCCGTGGCCGGCGATCGTCGGCCTCGTCGAGTCTTCCGCAGCCAGCTCGTAGATCCAGAAGCCGAGACCGATTCCACCGAGGAGCCCTTCTCCACTCGCCTTCTGCAGCGTCAACGCCTCGTGCCAGCTCGACGAGCTCAAGAGAGCGGGAGACCGCTGCAGCACGGCCCTCAGGAAGGAGGCCATGTCCCGCGCCGAGTAGAAGAAGCCGCCGGAACCGAGGTAGTACGGGGCCTTGTAGAGAAGCGGCCGCTGCTGAAGCGAGCCGTCGGGCAGCACGTCGTGCTCGCGAGCGATGTCCGAGGCGAGCTTCCCAGGGAACTCGACACTCGCGTCCTTCATGCCCAGCGGCTCGAAGACGTGGGCGGCGACGTAGTCGCCGAACGTCATACCGCTCACGTCCTCGACGATCACCCCCGCCGTGCCCATGCCGTGATTCGAGTAGGAGGTGACGCTCCCCGGGGTGCGAACCTGCCGGTGCGCAAAACGACGCACGTCCTCGGGCGTGGCACGTTCGCTCTGTGGATTTGTGACGAGAGAGCCACGGAACTTCTCTTCGAAACCCGCCGAGTGCGTCAGCAGATGCCGAGTCGTCGTCGTCCCGAGCGGGGTCTCCACCGTGGCACGCCGGAGGTGCGTGTTGATGTCGTCGTCGAGAGAGACGAGCCCTCGCTCGACGAGCTGCAGCATCGAGATCGCCGTGAACAGTTTGCTGACCGATCCGCTGCGGAAGGGTGTCTCGGCGGACGCCGGGCGGCCCTCTACCCGGTCGGCGAAGCCGTAGCCCGTCTCGAACAGCGTCTCGTCTCCTCGGACGACCGTGACGACGGCGCCGTCGATCTGGTCTCGTTCGAGTGCTTCCTCGAACAGGTGGTCGGCCCAGGCCCTTGCCGCCTCAGACGTCAGATTCCCCGGCCACTCTTCTCGAATCTGAGCTTGCGCTCGGGGCAGGCAGACTGCGGTGATCAGAAGTGTGGCGGCGAAGAACGGTCTCACCGGCTCTGCTCCATGGTTGCTCTGTGTGGTTGCGCTCTCGATGAGCCCCTGCAGCTTAACCAGAGAGCGAGCGTTACAGCGAAAGAGCTGGATTACGCCCTCGGGTTCGCAGGACTTGCGAGGCGCCGTTGACGGTAACGACGCGCAACCGTTAGCTTGCCTCCACGCGCCCGCGACGCCTCAGAGAAGACAAGGAGTGCCCCATGGACCGAGTATCGATCAGCGAAGTTCTCGCCGCGACTTACACCTTTGTCGAGGAGCCGGCGCCCATGACGCGGTCCAACACTGCGCTGCTGCTCGTCGATGTGCAGCGACTCGCGACGCCGGAGCACTTGGCCCAGCGCGCCGAGGCCGCGGGGATGGACGCGTTAGCGGTCGAGGCTGCGCTTTCTGACTATGCTCGGCGCTTCTATGCGGCGGTCAGCAATTGCCAACGTCTCTTGCATGCTGCGCGTGAAGCCGGGATTGCCTGCATTCACGTCAAGATCGAAGCGCAATCTGGCAGTGCGCGAGATACCGGTCCCGCGCACCGCAGACTGGGGTGGTGCTACCCACCAGGCAGCGAAGAGACGCAGATTCTCGAACAGGCGATGCCGACGGAAGGTGAGATCGTCATCACGAAGACCGTGAGCGGCGCGTTCACCGCGACGAACCTCGACCCGACCCTCCGTCACATGCGGATCGATTGGCTCATCGTGGCTGGATTCGAAACGGACGAGTGCATCGAAGCCACCGGACGTGTCGCCTTGGACTTGGGCTACATGGCTCTCTTCGCAGAAGACGCCTGCACGGCCTACGAGGCGCACGCTCATGAGGCCTTCATGGGAAAGTACGCCTCCTGGGGGTTGACGCGTTCCACGGAGGAGCTGCTCGGACTTCTGCCTTCCCTCCCCTAGAAGCCGAACTGCAGCCGCAGTCCATACTCCGCAGGGTCGCCCAGGCGCACCACGACCGTCCCCGGCGACAGACCCGGGCCTTCGGTCGTCCGGTAGACCTCGTCCAGCAGGTTCTTGCCGTAAGCGGTCACGGTAAAGCGATTCGCTCGATACGCGATCTGCGCATTCAGCAGCGTGCGCGCGTCGAGCTCCGTTTCGTTCTGGAGGTCGGCGAACATCTCGTCGACCCAGTTGGCGTGAATTCCGCCTCTCCAGCGACCCGTCGTGTAGTTGACCCCACCGGCGATCGTCCAGTTCGGCGAGAAAGCGAACGGGTTGCTGGTGAGGATGTCGATGATGTTGCCGTTGGGAGGGTCGCGGAGATCGACCGCAGGCCCCAGTTCGAGTTCAGCCGATAGCTGATGTCGAGAGTGGCGCGCGCACCCCGTCGAGCAGCTGACGGTCTTCCAGGTCGTCGACCCGGTCGAGCCGGAAGATGTTCTGCCCCCGCTCGGATTCGATCGCCTGCACGTTGGCGTAGACCAAAGGCGAACCGTTCGGAAAGAGCCGGAACTTGGTGCGAAGGGTCGTGTTCTCTCGGGCGTGGAAGTCGTCCCTGCCCGGAACGAGTTTTCTCTGTCACCCGCAGGTCACCGCGGGGAGCGCCGGAGACGGCTCGCGCCTGATTCCCTGCGAAACGCTCCAGCCTGCAGCGAGTGCTTCGGCCCTCCGGAGGCCTAGGCTTCCCCGGCCTCCTCCTGCCACTCCGGTGGCAGGCTGTGATGATCGTGATCGCAGTCCGTCAGCTCGCCGACCAGGGCCTTGAGTCGATCGAGGTGTCGCTCGACGAGCCCCCGCGGTGTCTCACCCAAGTCGTTGCAGAGGGCGGCACCGGCGGCCGTCGCCACGCCGTGCTGAGCGCCGTTGCCCATGAACTTGACCGACGAGCCGGCCAGGTGCGTCACGCTGATGTGCTTGCCCGCGGCGAGCAGGTTCTCGACGTCGGCCGAGTAGAGACAGCGGAAGGGCACCGCGTAGGGCTTCTTGTCGCGCTCGTCCCAGATCCAGTCCTTGAGACGGAAATCGTAGGGGCTCTCCCCCTCTTCGAAAGCGCAGTGAATGCAGAAGGCACCGTTGTTCTCGATGAGCGCGTCGTCGAAGTGCACGTGCTCGCGGATGTCGACCTCACTGAGCACGTGATCGCCGCGGTAGCGACGGAACTCGCCTTTGGCCGAAACGTGCGCGATCCACTCGAGCTCGAGGTTTGCGTAGCGCTCGGGCTCGAGCGCCTTGACGTTGGCAAACGTCCCGTAGAGAGCGCGCATCAGGTGATCGCGGATGTGCTCACCCGTGGTGTAAGGATCCAGCCACTGCCCGTACTCCCAGAAGTGCGTCGCCGGGAAAACGTCCGCGCCGCTGCCGAAACGGAACTCGGGCGTCGAGGGGTTCGCGCCAGCGCTCGGCCCGGGACCGTTGTCGAGCCCGGGCCGGATGAGCTGCCCGCTCAGGTTTGCGTAGTCCTTCGACACTTCGGTCGCCCAGGGGACCTCGGGAAAGGGCGCGGGCTCATCGGCCATGCGCGTGCGAAAGAAGAGGGTGTTGCCGTGGTGCATGTCATCCGCTTCGTCGGGTCCGTAGGACTCCCCGAACTCGTCTTTGGCTTCCCGGCCGAAGAGCGTCGCGGCACCGGAGAGCACACCGAGAATGGCGATGCCCGAGGCGTCGATGAACATCGAGCCGCGCAAACGTAGCTCCTGGCCTCCGCGCGCGGCGACCGCGTCGACCGAGACGATGCGAGCCCCTTCCCGCTGGGATGCGAACACCCGGTGCTCCAGAAAGACGGTGGCCGTCGGCTCCGCTTCGAGGAGGGACTGCGCCGCCAGATTGCCGCTGGCGTCGCGGACCGAAAGCTCGCGCAAGAGCGCGCCCTGCGTCCCTCGCGGCATGAGGCCGATCTCGTTGCTGGCGTTGCCTCCCAGCACCGGCCGATCGCTGAGCAGAGCGACCGTCTGCCCCAGTCGTGCCGCTGCCAGCGCAGCGGCGCAGCCGGAGACGCCGCCGCCCACGACGACGACGTCGAAGGTCCCGGCGTCGACCGGCTCCGGCGGTAGTCCTCGAAGTCTCCGACGCCAGGCGGCATCGCCTCGAAGCGGCTCGTCCGGAGCTGGAGCTCCTGCCGGCGTCAGCAGGACCGCGTCGCAGCGACCCTCGAATCCGGTCAGGTCGTGAAGCGTGAGCACGAGGGGCCCGGCGGCCACGGCCAGTGAACCGGCCGGTTGCCAACTCCAGCCGGAACCGTGGTTGCCGAGCTCCTTTTCGAGGCGGGAGTCCGCGCTCTCGAGGACGAGCTGGAAACGGCCTGGGTGATGCGAGGGCACCCAGTCGGAGCACCTCACCCAGACGTCGTAGTCCCCCGCCACTTCGACCTCGACGGTCGTGGATGCGTCGGTGACGGGACGGCCGAGACCGTGGGCCAGCAGATACGGAGAGCCCATCTCGTGAGAGAACTGCGATTCGAGCGTCCAGCCGCCGTGATCCCTGAAGTCTTCGGCTTCGATGAGGATCGTCGGTGTTGAGCGATCTTTCTGAGACATCGTTCGGTTCTCCGTGCGGCCTTGGTTTTGTGAAGCAACCTAACTATGTTAGCGCAAATTTGACTGACTATTTGTTCAGTCAATAGAATCTGCGAATGGGCCGTAACCCGGAGCAAAACGCCGAACAACGAACCGCGACGTTGGACCGTCTGTTGACGGCGGGGCTCGAGCTCTTCGCGAGCCAAGGCTTCGCCGGAACCACGATCGCCGACGTTGCAGAGCGTGCAGATTGCTCGAAGGGACTCCTCTACCACTACTTTCCTTCGAAGCGCGCCCTCGCCGAGGCCGTCGTCGTTCGCTGGCGGAGCACGCTGACTCAGCTCGCAGCGACCGTGGCCGAAGAGACCTCCCCAGAACGCCGAATCGTTGCGTTCACGCGAGCTGTGGCCCGACACGTCGAGACCCACCCCGCAACCTATCGCCTGCAGCTGAGGGCCATGACCGACCCCGCGTTGCAGGGCGTCGCAGCGGATCTCGTCGCTGGAAATGAAGATGCCGGCGAAACCTGGGCTTCGGCTTTCGCGGCGCTCGGCTCCCAGAGGCCCGCCCTGGACGGTCGACTCTTCCAGACGTCGCTTCTCGGCATCCTCGCCCATCACGTTCTGTCGCCGCAGCCCACGCCCGTTCGCGAGCTCGTCGAGAGACTGCTCGAGCGGACCCTGGGATCCGCCGTCGATCCGACCGACCCGCCCTGGAGTCCCGCAGGCCCATGAGTTCCGATTCCGTCGCGTCTCTCGAGCTTCGACAGCTCGCCGTCCTGATGATTCTCACGCTGACCGTAGGCGTTCGACTCGTCGCCCATCGGTTGGCGGGAGGCCTCTTGCGCGACCAGTCAGATGGACTGCGTGCGGAGGGTGGCCTGATACCGGCAATCCTGCTGCGGCTCGCGTTCCTCCTGTTCGGTCTCGGTGGTTTCGTGCTCTTTCTCGTCCAGCCGGAGCGCCTTCCCGGTTCGATCGAGCTGCCGGGCTGGACGCATTTTCTTGGCGGCGTGCTGGCCGAACTGGGGCTGCTTCTCCTGATCGCGGTGCACCTCTCGCTCGGTGTGCAATTCAGTGGCACTCTCCACCTGCGCTCGGATCATCGTCTCATCAGTGCGGGGCCCTACGCTTCGATGCGTCATCCCATGTACACCTCGTTTCTGTTGCTCTTCGTCGGACTGAGCCTGCTGATCGGCAGTTGGATGGTCGGCGCGATTCTTCTCGGTTCACAGGTCTGGGTCCTGGGCTGGCGGCTGCCGCGCGAGGAGCATCAGCTGGCAGAGCGCTTCGGCAGCGAATGGGAGACCTACAAAGCTTCGACGGGTGCCTTGATTCCTCGGCTGCGGCGCTGACCGTCGCTGCGTTCCGAGACGAGTCTCCGCTGGCCAGCGCGCCGACCCCCAAGGCAGGGCTGTCGTCCGGGCGTCTCGGCAACGCTTCGCCGGGCATTGTCCCGTCCGCGGTCGGCTGCCTGACTCCGCCGCGGTAGCCGTCTGGTGACGCATCGTGGGTCGAAGACTCGTCCAATCTCGTCATCAATCGACAGACGGTCGCGCGCGACCCGGGAGATCTCCGATGACGAGAGCGATGAAGGAATATCTGCGTTTGGCCGTGCTCGGTGCGCTGCTGACGCTGGTAGGCGTCACTGCGGCCTCTGCCCAAGACACGACGGACCCGTCGCCTGAAGAGTCCAAGAAAGAGGTCGGCCAGGACGGTGAAGGAAAGCAGGAGAAGGAAGTGGTCCTGACGGAGGCCGGCGGCCGCATCGTCGTCAGCGACGAGGTCAGCGTCACCGACACTGTCGGCGGCTACCAGACCGAGAGCACCTCGGTAGCCACCAAGACCTTCACGCCGCTGCTGCAGATCCCTCTGAACGTCACCGTGGCCGAACGCGATCAGCTCGACGACATGCAGGCGATCAACATCAGCAAGTCGCACGACTACGCGGCCGGTTTCATGGCTGTCGGCTACAGCGGTCTCGCCATGGCGCGGGGCTTTTCCGTCAGTTGGTACGACCACCGTCGCGACGGCTTGCGCATCTTCAGCTGGAGCATTCGCGAGCCGGTGAGCCTCGAGAAGATCCAGTACCTGCGCGGACCTGCGGGCGTGCTCTACGGCGACGGCAGTCCGGGCGGTCTCGTCAACCTCGTGCAGAAGAAGCCGCTGCCCGTCTCTCAGTATGAGCTCGGCATCGAGGGTGGCAACCTCGGCTACCGGCGCGCCATCGGCGACGCCACCGGGTCTCTCTCGCAGAACGGCAAGCTCCTCTACCGGGTCGTCGGTGCTTGGGAGCAGATCGACAATGACAACAACAACGACGAGCAGCGTTACAGCATCCTGCCCTCGTTCTCGTACCGCATCGGCAATCGCACGACGCTCACCGTCGACGGTGAGTACTACGACGAGCAAGGCCGAGGAAGCGGTCAGAACTTCCCCGTGCACCCGGACCTCATCGCAGGCAACTTCGACGCACTGCCCTTCGACGTCAACTTTGCCAACCCCGACGATCGCTGGAGCAACTGGAACAGCTCGGTCGGTGCCCGCGCGGATGCTGTCCTCGGCAGCAATGGTTCCCTGCACTCCGCCCTTCGCTACACGAAGATCATCGGCGAGAACGACTACCACGCTCCCTTCGGTGGCTTTCTCCCGGACAACCGCAATCTGATCCGCTTCTTCATCCAGGGCGCGACGGACTGGCGTGAGTATCAGTCCGACACCTTCGGCACGCTGAACATCGAGGGAGACAAGACGATCCACCGGCTCGTTGGCGGCTTCGAGATCGGACGCAGCACCACGAATGGAGACAACGGCTTTGGTCCGGCCGGCATTCTGGACATTTTCAATCCCGTCTATGGCGAGCGCCCCGAGTCGACGCCGTTTTCCGTGCAGTCGAACTTCGAGACCCGGCGCGTCGGCGTCTATGCCCAGGATCAGTTCTCCATCGGTGACAAATGGCACTTCATGGGATCCGTGCGCTGGAGCGAGGTCGAGAACAACAACCGCATCGCGCAGGACGTCAACACCGAGGACGACGTCACGCCGCGCGTCGGCGTCGTCTATCAGCCGTCGTCGAACTACTCGGTCTACGCCAGCTACACGAATGGCTTCGAGCCGGCTGGTGCCGGCATCTTCCTCGAAGACGGCAGCCCCGCCGATCCCACGAACAGCGACTCGTACGAGATTGGTTTCAAGGCCAACTTCCTCAACTCCCGCCTGACGCTCAACTCGGCGCTCTACCAGATCGAGCGCACGAACATCCCTCAGTTCGTCCAGGAGACGAACGCCTACGTGCAGATCGGCGGAGCCGAGAGCGAAGGCTTCGAGATCGACCTCGTCGGCCGACTGACGCGGGCCCTGCAAATCCGCGCCGGGCTCGCTCTCAACGAGACCGAGATCACGGACGATGTTCGCGGCTTCGAGGGCTTCGACCTGATCAATACTCCGGACGAGAACGTCAGTCTCTGGCTCAACTACACGCTCCCGAGCGGAGCTCTCCAGGGGCTCTCATTCAAGGGTGGGGCTGTCTACGTCTCGGAGCGTTTCGCCGACGACGGCAACACGCTCGTGATTCCGGACTACACCCGGTACGACCTCGGCGTCGACTACGAGACCGCCCGAAACATGGTCATCGACCTTTCGGTCGAGAACCTCACCGACGAACGCTTCTTCCAGAGCGGATTCGCAACGGCTTGGACCTTTGCCAACAGCCGGCGCGTGTCCCTTTCGGTTCGCCAGCGCTTCTAAAGCGAACGGAGGCAGCGCCTTCGGGCGCTGCCCGCCTGCCTCCCTTTCGACGGTGTGAAAGCCGAGGCTCGACGACTCTCTGAGGGCCAAACCATGGACCGCGCCAAGATCCTGCTTCGCTGGTCTCTCGGCGCCGTGCTGCTCCTCCTCGGAGCCGTCGGGCTCGTGGAATACGCAACGACAGGCTACGACCCGCTCAACGAGGGGATCCAGCAGTACGAGGAGCGCTTCAAGACGCTCTTCAATGCGCTGATGCTGAGCTACATCGGTCCGGCGATCCGGCTCTTCCACGTCGGGATCGGGCTCCTCCTGCTGACGAGGCGCTGGTGGTGGATTGCGCTGCTTCTCCACCTTCCGTTCGCCTTCAACATCCTCGCCATCCACCTGCTTTACGACCTGCCGCCGGCAAACGGTCTCTTCTTCGCGGTGGGTCTCTTCGTCTCCCTGGCGACCTTTGGTCTCGTCGCCGCCGAGCCGCAGCGACTGCGCTCTCTGGCCGTCATGGCGCCAATGCGCGCTCACCGGAAATGACGGCTCCCGGGGGCTGAGACGCGATCAGGCGCGCCCCGCGCAGCGAAACAGCGGTCGAGCAGACGCTTGATGAAACGACGTCGACAAGGCACTCGTTCCGAGGAAGGTATTCGAAGCGCTTCTTGTTGTCAGAGAGCGCGGGCCGCCACGACGATGCGATGCGCGCCATACCAGGCGTGGTTCCAGCGCCTCCAGGTTCCTCGGCTGCGAGAGCGCGGTGGCGTCCGCAGCCGAGGTGACTCAGACTCTCAGAAGCGCCCGGTGACCATCAAACGGGCGTGAATCGGTTGTCCAACCGTGGCTTGGTGCGTGCTGTGTGAGTTCGGGAAGTAAAGCTCATCCGTCAGGTTCTCGACGTTCAACTGGATGCGCAGTGTCTCCGTGAGGTCGTAGTAGGCCGCTGCGTCGATGCGCGTGTAGCTCGGCAGCACTGCACTGTTGCCGTTGTTGATGAAACTCTCGTCCTGGTAGGTCAGGCCGACACCGAGTCCGAAAACGTCCGTGATCTGGAAACTGTTCCAGAGGGAGAACATGTTCTCCGGCAGCTCCCGGGGGCGACGGACGCCGTCTGCCTGCTCGCCGTCGAGGTAGCTGTAGCCAGCGGTGAGGAACCAGCGGCGATTCACTTGCCCTTGGAGTTGAATCTCGAAGCCGTCGACCGTCGTCTCGATGATGTCGAACGTCTCGGCGTCGGCGTCGGACACGACCGGTGATTCCTGCTCGATCTCGAAAACGGAGGCCGTGAGACTGAGGCCGCGCGCGAGATCCCATTTCACACCCGCCTCCAGATTGGTGAAGACGTTGGGATCGAGTTGATTGTTGTTGCCGTTGATGTTGGCGAACTGCTCACCTGAGCGTGGCAGGAAGGACTCGCTGAAACTCGCGTAAAGAGAGATCTCCTCGAAGGGCTTGTAGACCAGACCGAGTCGCGGCGAGACCTCCTCGTCCTTGCGGTCCCGCGTTTCGTTCGCCGGGACGTTGAAGACCTCGATGTCGAAGCTGTCGAAACGAGCCCCCAGGATGACGTCGAACTTGTCCGAGAACTGAATTTCGTCTTGGATGTACAGAGAAGAAACTTCGATGCCCACCCGGGTGTCGTCGTTGAGATCGGTCGTGAAGCTGTTTCTCGTCGTCCGTCCGTCAGCTAGAACTCCGACACCGTTGCGGAAATTCAGAGGGCGCGTCGCGAGAAAGCGCGCTCGATCGGTACTGGTTCCGTCGGCGGCGGAAGTATCGAAGAACGAGTTGAACCGGTCTTGGTCCGAGGAGGTGTCGATGTACTCGGCGCCGACGATCAGGGTGTGGATCACCGAACCGGTCTCTACCTGGCCAATCAGGTTGCCCGAGAGAATCGTGTTCTGCCGATCGGTCGTATCGACGTAGCCATCGAGCTCGACGATGTTCGTCGCCGGGTCATAGCCTGAGGCATAGAAGTTCTGGTAGAGCTTGTCGTAGTCGCCGTAGAAGGCGCTGACGTTGGCTTTGAAGTTACTCGCAAAGACGTGCTGCAGAGAGGCGCGCAAGAGACTGGCTTCGAGCGTCGTCGTGTTCAGCTCTGGATCGGCGAAAACCACGTCTTCCAGAGCCTCGACGGGACGACCATCGGCCCCGGTCGGAATGCCGCGGTCTACGAAACGCTCGTGATCAACGTATTCGAACGAGAGGTTCAGCGAGGTCTCCGGAGCGAGTTGGAATCGAGCCGTCGGATTCAGGCCGATGCGGTCGCCGTCATAGAAGTCGCGCTGGTTGTTCAGAGTCTCGTAGAAGGCGTTGATACGGAACGGGGAGTTGGCGTTGCCGCCCAGATTTGCATCGATCTGAACGCTTCCCTCGCCGAAACTGTCGAAGCCTGCCTGATAGCCCGTGAAGGATTCGCCGGAGACCGGCTTCTTGGTGACCCGGTTCAGGATGCCTCCGGTACCCCCCCTGCCGAAGAGAAGAGCGTTCGGTCCTCGCAGGATCTCCACCTGCTCGAGATTGTAGAGCGGACGGTAGTACTGCACGTCATCCCGTACGCCGTCGATGAAGAAGTCGGCCGTGGAACGGACCCCTCGGAAAACCACGGCATCGCGGTGGCCCTCCCCCTGAGAGGTGTTTACGCCAGGGGTGTAGTTGATGATGTCGCCAATGCTCGTGAAGGCCTGTAGGTTCATGCGGTCGACCGTGAGGATCGACAGGCTTTGCGGTACGTCGAGGATCGGCGTCGGCGTCCTCAGTGCGTTGATCTGATCCGTGTAGAGGTACTCGCCGACGACGACGATTTCTTCTTCCGTCGCCGCCTCGGATGCGACTTCCTCGTCGGGGGCTTGTTCATCGTTCTGGGCGTAGGCCATCGGAGGCGGAGAGAGTGCAAGGAAGAGTAGGACAGCGAAGGCTTGGGGAAGCTTGTCGGAGATTCGGATCACGATAGGGAGCCTTTGGGGGAGTGTTCTTGTGTGGGGGGCGCCGAGCGACTTCGGGACTTCCATCAGAAGGTCCGTCGCCCAGACGAACTCTTCAAAGCCTCCCAGCTCTCGACGAAACCGTGTCACCGTCGAGTCATACTGGACCAAAACGGTCTTCTTTCCAGGCCGCGGCAGGGACCCGCTCCGCTGAAAGGTGCTTTGCTTCCTCGAGCCCCTCTTCCTGAATGGCGTTTAATGCCGAAAACAGAGCATTGCTGCCACGAAGAAGCGATTCAGACCCTGAGCGCCTCTTTCCGTCCCTTCGTCGGCCGAACGCTCTGTCTCAATGGTCGCCGGCACGCCGGGCCGCCGATCGGGTCCTAATCGTCCCGCGAGAGATACCAGCGGGAGAGTTGGCTCGAAAATGCGACACGGGTACACGCGCGCCGGGGGACAATTTTGTTGACGTGCTCCTCTCGAACCTACGCAGGAGAGCTGACGCCACGAGGCTTCCCGCACTGCCTTGTGTCCAGGTCTCGGCGAGGCCGCGCATCGCCCCACAGCTGAAAGCTCCAGCCCCGAGGTTCTTGCGTCTGCGGAGCGCTTTCTGCGGCATGATCTGCATCGATCCCTGCAACGTGGCCACTCGTCACACCACCGGGAACGCCGCACTCTGCGCCAAGTCTCTACAGAGCCGAAAAACCAGTAAGGCCGCGGACAGCGGCTGCCAAACCGACAACGATGGAGGCACTCTGCTTTGCCGATCGATCGACATCTACAACCGACCGCTCTACGCTGCTTCCGGTTCCCTCTACTTTTCCTTTTGAGCCTCCTGGGATGGACTCCAGCAGTCGCCAACGACGCCGACGCCTGGGCCAAGTTCCGGGGACCCGCCGCGACGGGTGACGCCCCAGTTGCCGACCTCCCTTCCGGCGAGTACGGCCTCTCCGTGCGCTGGACCGCCGACATCGGCTCCGGATACTCCAACGTCTCGTATGCCGACGGTCGCGTCTTCACGCTCTTTACCCGCGATGCGAACGACGTCATGGCCGCGTTCGACGCGGAGAACGGCGAGGAGCTGTGGAGCTACACGTTCGGCCCAAAATACGTCGGCCACGACGGTTCGGAGGACGGTCCGTTGAGCACCCCGACGATCGTCGGCGACGTCGTCTTTGCCGTCAGCGCGCAGGGTCAGGCCGTCGCCTTGAGCGTCGAGACCGGGGAGCGCGTTTGGGGCTACGACCTCGATGAGCAGAACTCGAACGTCCCTCACTACGGCTACACCACCTCACCGCTCGTCAGCGGTGACACGGTGATTCTGGCGACCGGCGGCGAGGGCCATGCCATTACGGGACTCGACCGCTTCACGGGTGAGCCCAAGTGGGGCGTCGGTGACGACACCGTGCACTATCAGACCCCGAGCCTGGTGACTCTCGGCGGCCGCGAGGTGTTGGTCGCTGTCACGGATCAGTACCTCTACGGAATCGAGCCCGCTTCGGGTGATCTGCTGTGGGACTTCCGTCACTCGGAGGGTCAGCAGCTCGAAACCGAAGCGCACATCGTGCCGATCGATGGTGATCGTTTCGTCGTCGGCTTCGGCCGCGGAGCCCGCATGTATTCGGCGACCGCCAGCGGCGTCGAAGAGGTCTGGGCCTCCCGCGCGTTCAGCAGCACGCTGAGCATTCCGGTCCTCTACGACGGCCACCTCTACGGCTTTACCCGCAGCATCCTGACCTGCGCGAACGCTGCCACCGGCGAAATTGTCTGGCGTTCCCGCGAGCCGGGCGGCCAGGGCCTCTCTCTGATCGGCGACGTCCTGGCAACGGTCGAAGACGAAGGCCACCTGGTCCTCGTCGAGCCGACGCCGGAGGAGTACCGCGAGATCACCCGGGTGAAGGCGCTCGACCGGGCCAGTACCCATCAGCCGAGCTTTGCCGGCGATGCCTTCATCGTGCGCAACATGACCCAGATGGCGGCCGTCGTTGCCGACGTCAACCTCTCCCCGACGGGAGCACCCGTGAGGACGACCGAGCGCTTGCGCGGTGCGTTCGGCGAGTGGATCGGATCTCTCGAGTCGATGCCTCGCGGGCGCCGTCAGGCTGCCGTCGATCGCTACTTCGAGACCGTCGAATCCACCCCAATCACCGAGTCGACGGGTGGTGACACGGCTCTGGCGCACTTTGTCTGGCGCGGTGACGCTGAAGACGTGGGTGTCGGCGGTTCGGTGGTCGGCGGACAGGACGTCGGCCTCGAACGGGTCGAGGGCACGGACCTCTTCTTTACCAGTCTCGAGCTCGTGGCAGCCGCTCAGTACCCCTACAACTTCATCGTCGACTACGGCGATCAGACGACGGATCCGATGAATCCCCACAGCAGCGATCTCGGCAACTTCGTCGTCTCCGAAGCGCGCATGCCGGACTGGCCGGCCTCGCCGCACCTCGACGAGCCGGCGGCCGACGCGGCGCGGGGCTCACTCGACACCTTTCCGTTCCGCTCGGAGATCATGGACAACACGCGCCAGATCCAGGTGTGGCGTCCGCCGGGCTACGGCAGTGCGGACCTGCCGCTGCTCGTCGTCAACCATGGCGACAACGTGTTGCGCGGCGGTCTGATGCGCAACACGCTCGACAATCTCGTCGGCCAGAGCGTGGCGCCGATCGTCGTCGTCTTCGTTCCGCGCGTCGCGCCGCCGGAGTACGGCGGGCCGAACGCGGAGCTCTACACGCGCTTCGTGGTGCGCGAGCTACTCCCCCACCTCGAGCGCCACTACCGCGTGCGCGGTACTCCTCGCGCCGTCATGGGCTCGGGTTCGGCGGCCGTTGCCTCGCTGCTCGCGACGCTGCGACATCCGGAGATCTTCAGCGGCGTCGCGCTGCAGAGCTTCTATCCGATCGAGCCGACGCAGCCGCTCTTCGAAGGGTTGATCTCCGGTGAGGGCGGCAAGCCCGAACAGGCGATCGTCGTCTATTCGAACCGGGACTACGACCTCGGCAACGGCGTCGTGGCCAAGGACGCCAGCCAGGAGGTGCTCGGTTGGCTTCGGGACGCCGGCGTCGAGACCCAGGAGATCGTCAGCGAGTACACGCCGGACTGGGCGGGCTGGCGCGGCCAGCATGACGACATTCTGCAGACGTTGTTCCCCCTCGAGAACTGACTGAAGGGATCGGGCGCGGCCTCGGCCGCGTCCCGATCCAAGCCTTGTCAGGAGTGCGTCGCAAGACTCGTCGTGGCGATCTCATCCCTTGCCGCCCAGGTCGCGTGGGTGCCGCTGGAGATCCGGTGCGGCAGCACGATCCGGCAGACGGGACCGCTGGCAACGTTCTGAGCATCGATGACGACGCACTCCGAGCGATCGAGATCCAGATCCGTCACGAACGAGATGAGGTAGCCGTCGTCCTCGGAGGTCGCGCCGACGCGGGGACAGAAGGGCGCCTCACTCCCGAAGCGGTTCTCACCGAAGCTGAGGTCGATCGTGTCGCCCGTCTCCAGATCGTGCTTCACCAGACCGTTGAAGAGAAAGTAGCCCGGCTCGGTCGTCGTCGAGTATAGGAAGCGGTTCTTCTGCCCGGCGTAGTGCTGGTTCCACATGCCGAACTCGAGGATGCGCTCGTCGAGTCGCTCCTCCACTGTCTTCCCCGTCGACAGATTGAAGCGCCAGCGATGGAGCTTGGGCCGGAAGGACTGCTCGTCGATGCCGGCCATGATCTTGGCCATCTTCACGTCGCGTCCCGGTGCCTCGAGGGGCATCGGGTCCGGGTTCTCCTGGAAGTACCCGTCGAGCACGATCTCGTTGCCTTCCTCGTAGGCGTTCATCCAGTGCAGGACGAAGGTCGGAGCGGCTTCGAACCAGCGAACCTCGCTCGGCTGACCGTACCGCGGCACGATCGCGAAGCGCGTCGGCAGCTGGTCGTGGAACATCGGCACGTGAAAGCCGGCCTTCAGGAAGTCCTCGTTCCAGAAGAACGGCAGGTCCGCCAGGATCGAGTAGTTCTTGGTGAACGCCATGTCGTGCGGCAGCCTCGGACCCGGCAGCTCGATCGGGATCAGGTGTTTGAGCTTGCGATCGGGGCCGACGACGCCGTAGTGCATGTAGGGCGCCTGCTTGCCGTAGTTGAAGAAGAGCAGCTCGCCGGTCTCGAGGTCGACCTTCGGGTGGGCTGAGACGCCCTCTGGCGGAACCCAGTTCGCGGTACCCACCTGATCCATCGTCTCGGGGTTGAACCGGTATCCCTCTCCACACATGTAGTGGGTCGAGAGCACTTCGCCGGCGTGCACCACGACGTCCGTCGACGAGGCGTCCTTCATATCGCCACGCGCTCCCCAGCCCGGCCGAAGCGACTTTGCCGGGTTCCCGGTGAGGCCGGCCCAGAGAGCGTGCCCGGCCTCGGCCTCGGCCAGAAACCCTTCCGTGCGGATGAATCGGTTGCGATACGTCGCTCGCCCACCCTGGAAATCCATGGCGTGGAGCATGCCGTCTCCGTCGAAGGGGTGGTAGACGCCGATCGAATCGTGCACCGGATTCTCTGTATTGCGGACGTAGAGACCGTCCAGATCCGTCGGAATGTCTCCGAGGACCTCCATGTCCGTGGCGTCGACTTCTTCGTACTGGGGCGTCCACGCTCCGTTCAGGTACGGGTGGTCGCCGCGGGTCAGGGTGGGGTGAATGCGATTCAGGAGGGTGACAGGCATGCAGCTATACTTACTGACCATCGGTCAGTAAGTCAACCAGCCGCCACTTCGCATAACCTCTCGCCGTGCCGACCCAAGCTGAACGACGCGAATCAACGCGCACCGCCATCGTCGAGGCCGCCTTCTCCGCTTTTGTGGAGCACGGTGCACCCGACGTGGCTCTCGAGGACATTGCTCGGGCCGCTGGCGTGACCAAGAGCACGATCCACTACCACTTCCACAGTCGTGCCGGGCTCCTCGCTACGGTCGCCGTGCGGCTCTTTCAAGACATCGAAGAACGGGCCATGGCGGGCGACGAGGTCACGCCTCAGTCGTACGTCAGAGAGCTCCTTCTGGCGCAGGCGCAGCCCGTGGGGCGCGTGCTGTTCACCCTGGGCGACGAGCTCATGCGACTCGGGCGCCTCGAGGGTGTCGACCCCTTCAGACACCTCGAAGCTCGTCTACGAGAGCTCGGCCTGAGCGGTTCGACCGCCGTGGCTTCCGGCGCGGTCCTCCAGTTCGGCCGCCAGCTCGCCTTCGGGCTGGCGCAGCCCCACGAGATCCCGCGAATGCTGGACGAGCTGGCTCTATGACGGTCCGCGCACGGACTCTTCGCGAAGCTTCTCGGCTTCCGCTTCCTGGGCAAAGCGCAGCGTCTTGAACTGACTGCCCCAACTCTGCATCTGCAGGAGGATGGGCTGGAGCGATTGTCCGAAGTCGGTGACCTCGTACTCGACGCGCGGCGGCACCTCTGCGAAGACGTGGCGGGAAACGACGCCGTCGGCCTCGAGCTCGCGCAACTGCAGGGTGATCATGCGCTCGGTCGCGTTCGGGACGAGGCGCCGCAGCTCACCGAAACGCTTCCTGCCGTCGAGCAGGTGACAGACGAGGACCGGTTTCCACCGACCCCCGATCACGCTCAAGGTCGCTTCGACGTCACAGCCTGTCTTCCAGCAGTACTTCCGAGCCACGGTGCTTGCTCCTTACGGTCAACGGTGTTCAATACTTACAAAATAGTGGGTACTAGCCAAAACATTTATCAAAGTCTACCTTCCTGGTCTCGCGGCTGCCAATCAACGAAATCAGGAGGCATCATGCAGTACAAAGGATTCACGACGTTCAAGGCCGAGCAGAACGGTGGCGTGCTCACCGTGACGTTCGATTATCCCCCGGTCAACGTCCAGGGAGCGCCCATGTTGGCGGACCTGAACACGCTGGCCATGCGACTCGAGCGAGACCCGGACACGAAGGTCGTCGTCTTCCAGTCAGCCCATCCGGAGATCTGGGTCTGTCATTACGACACCGAGCTTCTCCAGTACCTTTCGAAGGATGCCGTCCCTCGCGACGAAGTCGAGCTTCTCGACCTTCAGGTGGTCCTCGAACGGATCAGCAAGGTGCCGCAGGCGACCATCGCCAAGCTCGAGGGCTTTGCTCGCGGCGGCGGACACGAATTTGCACTGGCCTGCGACATGCGCTTTGCCGTCCGCGGGAAGTTCAAGTTCATGCAGATGGAAGTCGGCATGGGCATTCTCCCCTGTGGTGGCGGGGCCTCGCGCATGGCGCGCCAGGTCGGTCTCGGTCGTGCTCTCGAGATCATTCTCAGCGCTCGCGACTTCACCGCCGACGAGGCGGAGGCCTACGGAACGATCAACAAGGCGCTCGATGCGGACGAGATCGACGCGTACGTCGACACTCTGGCGCAGCGGATCGCCCAGTTCCCCGCCGAATCGATCAACGCCTGCAAGCGGGCGGTCTACGAGTCCATCGACCGACCGATCGACGAGGCGCTCAAGGCCGAGGCCTACTGGCTCTACCAAGCCACGAGCAAGACGCCGGCCGTCGAGCGATTCACCGTCGCCGAGGAGCAAGGTCTGGAGCACGACCTCGAGAATCAGCGCAACTGGAACGATCTCGTGATGCAGGTGCAGGAGATCGGGTGACCTGGGCGAGAGCCTCGAGACGGTTTCGGGGCTCTCGCTTTTCCTCAAGGCGCGCTGAGTCCGGGTGCACCTGAGCGGTCGGGCGCACTAGACTCCGGTACGTCATGCCGATCACCCGCCTTCTCGATCGCTACGTGCTGCGCGAGATCGTTCCGCCCTTCCTGCTGGGGCTCACGGTCTTCACGTTCATCCTGCTGATGAACGTCCTCTTCGACGCCGCCGAGCTGATCATCCGCCGTGACGTGCCGGGCGGGCTCGTCGGGCAGCTCCTGCTGCTGTCGCTTCCCCACATCATCGTGGTGACGATCCCGATGGCCTTTCTGTTCGCCATCCTGATCGCCGTCGGACGGCTGAGCGCCGACTCCGAGCTCGTCGCGATGCGAGCCTCGGGGATCAGTCTCTTCAAGCTCTACCGCCCCATCATGTTTCTGGCGGTCTCGCTCGCAGTTCTCAACTCCTACCTGATGCTCTACGTGATGCCGAACGGCAATCACGCCAAGACGCAGCTGGTGAACACCATCTCGGCGCGCGGCGCGGCGCAGGCGATCGAACCAGGAGTCTTCTTCGAGGAGATCGAGCAGAAGATTCTCTACGTCTGGGAAGATCCCCCCCACGACGAGCGCTGGCGCGGGATCTTCGTCACCGACGATCTGCCGGGCGAGATGCACGAGATCCTCATCGCCGAGTACGGCCAGGTTCTCTACGAAGAGGGTGACCCGGACGTCCGCCTTCAACTGCAGAACTCGGTTCAGATCGAGGTCGACCAGGCGCTGCCCGAGAGGTCGAACCTGAGGCAGCACCGGTCCCTCAATCTCCAGCTCGCCGACGGCTTTCAGGACGCGATCGCGAGTCGCTCCGAATCGAAGAAGCGCGTTCGTTCTCAGACGCTGCCCGAGCTGCTGCGTTTCGAGGCCGACCCCAAGCTTCCCGAGCAGTTTCGCGAGCGCGAGCAGCGTCGTGCCGACGCGGAGCTGCACAAACGCTTCGCCATTCCTGCCGCCTGCCTCGTCTTCGGGCTCTTCGGCGTGCCCCTCGGGTTCAACAACCGGCGCGGCGGTCGCTCGTCCGGCTTCGCCGTCTCGATCGCGATCATCCTCGTCTACAACATCCTGCTGAACAACGCGGAAGAGGCCGCTGTCACGGGACGCCTACCGGCGCTCGGCATGTGGATCCCGAACGTGCTGTTCACGATCCTCGGAGGCTTCCTGCTGGCACGCAAGAATGCCGACAAGAGCTTGATGATCGCCAGCCTCGATCGGTGGATCCGCGAAAAGCTCTGGCGGCGACTGCGCGCTTTCGGCCTGGTGCGCGAGCGGCGCCAGCGCGAGCGCAAGGCGCGCCGCGTCGAGCGCCAGGTGACGATGCGCTCGCGCTCCAACTTCGTCCTGCGCCTCGAACGACCGTCGCTCGTCTTTCCGAACACCTTCGATCGCTACATTCTGCGTCTCTTCGCGCGCGTCTTCTTCGTCGTGCTCGGCGCCGGTATCAGCGTCTACATCATCGCGAACTTCGCGGATCTCGTCGACGACGTCCTCGAGAACGACATCCCAGCCTCGACGGTGATCGACTACTACCAGTACATGTCGCTGCAGATCTTCTACCAGATCGCACCGATCGTCGTGCTGCTGACGACCCTGATCGCCTTCGGCATCCTCTCTCGGAACAACGAGATCACCGCAGCGAAGGCGCTCGGCATGAGTCTCTTTCGCCTCTCGGTGCCCGTCGTGCTCTGCGCTCTGACGGTCGCGGGCTTCTGCGTCGTCCTGGAGAGCTCTGTCCTGCCCTCCTCGAACGCGCGTGTGACCGAGCTGAAGAATGAGATCAAGGGGCGAGCGAACGTGCGACAGCTGCGGCGCGCCGACCGCAACTGGCTCATGTCGGACGACGCCAACACGATCTACAACTACCAGTATTACGACCCGGCTCGCGAAGAGCTTCAACGCCTCACCGTGTACCAGTTCGACGAGGCGCATCGTCTGCGGGGGCTGCTCTTTGCTTCGAACGCACGCTTCCTCGACGGCGCCTGGACGGTCGAAGGCGGGTGGGCGCGTCGCTTTGGAAAGACGGTCGCCTACACGCCTCTCCCGGGGCCGCGCCGGGTCGACATTCCCGAACAGCCGCCCTTCTTCGAGACCGAAGAAAAGAGCCCCGAGGTCATGTCCTACACCGAGCTGGCCGAGTACGTCAGCGCGCTGCGACGTTCCGGGCGCGACGTTCCCCATCTCGAGGTCCAGCTCTACAACAAGGTCGCGCTGCCGTTCGTCTGCCTCGTCATGGCGCTCGTCGGCCTGCCGTTCGCCTTCCGGCTCGGTCGCCAGGGCGCTCTCTACGGCATCGGTCTGTCGATCGGCCTCGGCATGATCTTCTACGCGATCATCGCCTTCTTCACCACGCTCGGCGAGGTCGGAGCGCTCCCGCCCATGGTGGCGGTCTGGAGTCCGAACCTGCTCTTCGGATCGCTGTCGCTGTACCTCTTCCTCGGCGTTCGCAGCTAGCTCGGCTCCCTCCAAAGCAACAACGCGGTGCCGACTCTCGTCGACACCGCGTCGGTCCTGCCGCTGAGCTTCGGATCAGCCGGCGGCGCTGGCCAGAGCTTCGGCGTGGTCGGTCTCTTCCCAGCTGAAGCCGTCGCGACCAAAGTGGCCATAAGAGGCCGTTTGACGGTAGATCGGGCGCCGTAGCTGGAGATGATCGATGATGCCCTTCGGGCTCAACTCGAAGTGCTCCCGCACCAGGTCTTCGAGTACGCGGTCGGAGACCTTGCCGGTGCCGAAGCTGTCGACGTGCACGGAGACCGGCAGGGCGACGCCGATGGCGTAAGCGAGCTGGACCTCGACCCTGTCGGCGAGCTTGGCGGCGGCCAGGTTCTTGGCGATGTGGCGCGCCATGTAGCTCGCCGAGCGATCGACCTTGGTTGGATCCTTGCCCGAGAAGGCGCCGCCGCCGTGGTGACCGACTCCGCCGTAGGTGTCGACGATGATCTTTCGGCCGGTAAGGCCACAGTCGCCCTTCGGACCGCCGATGACGAAGCGCCCGGTCGGGTTGACGTGGATGATGGTGTCTTCGTCGAAGAGGTCGCCGGGCACGGTCGGTCGGATGACCTTCTCGATCAGCGTGCTGCGGATCTCGTCCTGCGAGACCTCCGGCGTGTGCTGGGTCGAGACGACGACGGTATGTGCGCGCAGCGGCGAGCCGTCCTCGGCGTACTCGACGGTGACCTGGCTCTTGCCGTCTGGGCGGAGCCACTCGATGTCGCCGCTCTTGCGCCGCTCGGAGAGGGCGAGCGTCAGGTCGTGCGAAAGCGTGATGGGCAGCGGCATGAGCTGCTCGGTCTCGTTGCAGGCGTAGCCGAACATGAGGCCCTGGTCGCCGGCGCCGCCGGTGTCGACGCCCATGGCGATGTCCGGGGACTGGCGGTCGAGGCCGTTGAGCACGGCGCAGCCGTCGTAGTCGAAGCCGAGGTTGGGATCGTCGTAGCCGATCTCCTTGATCGTCTCGCGGGCGACGGTGGCGAAGTCGACCTTGGCCGTCGTCGTGATCTCGCCGGCAAGAATGACGAGCCCGGTGTTGACGAGCGTCTCGCAGGCGACGCGGGCGGTGGGATCCTGATCCAGGACGGCGTCGAGAACGGCGTCGGAGATCTGATCGGAGACCTTGTCAGGATGACCTTCGGTCACCGATTCGGAGGTGAACAGCCTGGTTTTCGACATGAAGAGTCCTTGCGGTGTTCTATGAGGGGTGAGCTGCGACAAGTGCTGAGAAAGCAGCTGGAAAGGGCCGATTCAGGCCGCCGGGAGGCTAGCAAGCACCTACCGGGAGGTCAATCGAAACAGACTTCCGGACCGTCCCCGAGAAAGCCTACGCCCCGGGTGAGGAGAGCACACCGTGAAAGAGGCTCGCCAGGGCCTGGAACGTGGCCTGGGCCGTCACGCTCCGGCGATTCTCCGCTCCTCCGGTCAAGCCGCCGACGAGGCCGCCACGGCGGCGACTGCCGAGGCCCGGAGCCCGCCCAGAACCTTCGAGGAGCTCGGGAGGAATGCGGAGCGACGCACTCGCGCCGTCGCTCGAAAGATCGGCTCCGACGAGCGCGACCCAGCAACGGAGGAAGGTCGGCGGGACGTCTGCCGAGTCCCCTTCGGGGAGGAAGGAATCGAGACCGGTCTCCGGACAGACGCTGAGGCTGCTGCGAGGATTCCCGAGACTCTCGTGCAGGGCGTGCGCTCTCTGCCGGGCTCGGCCGAGGCACTCCTCGTCCGTCAGCGGGACCCAGCTGGTATCTTCGTCCTCCGGACGGGACTCGACGACCACGTCGAGAGCCGGTCCGCCGGCCGCCGTTCGAAAACGCTCGAAGCCGTCGCGAACGCCCGAGACGCGCTCGCTGTCGGACGATCCGACGACGAGGCGCGCCTGCCCGGACTGCAGCCAAGACGACCAGAGCCGACCCGCATGACCGTCCAACCCATTCGGAGTGCTCAGAACCACAGGGTCAAGGGTATTCGGCGCCTCCGCGCTCGGCAAGGAGCGGCGCGCGCCGAGAGCGAAGGGCTCCTCCTGCTCGAAGGCCGTCACCTCGTCGAGGCGGCGCTGGACGCGAAGTTGGACATCGTCGAAGCCCTGGCGACCGTCGATTTCGCAGAACGCCATGCGGAACTGCTCGAACGTCTTCCCGCTGCCGCTCTCCAGTGGATCGAGCCGTCGCTGCTGGCGGCGAGCGCGGACTCCGATGCTCCGCAGGGCCTCGTCGCCGTCGCACGCAGGCCGGCGCCCGACCTCAGCGCGTGTCCCCAGACCGGCCTTCTCCTCTACCTCGACGGTCTCCAGGACCCGGGCAACGTGGGCGCTTTGGCTCGCTCGGCGGAGGCCTTTGGTGCAGCGGCTCTGGTGCTCGCGCCGGGCTCGGCTCACTGGCGCCACCCGCGCGCCCTGCGAGGCTCGGCCGGCTCGCTTCTGCGCCTCCCCAGCTTCCACGGAGTCGACGCCGACACGCTGGACGCGCTGCTCGAGAGACGCCCGACCTGGTGGGTGCTCTCGCGCGACGGCGACGCCGCGCTCGAAGGCGTGGCCTTGGACAGTGCCGCGGTGCTCGTCGTCGGCAACGAGGCGCACGGCCCTCGCCACGTGCTCCAGACATCGTCTCTCGCCGAGCGACGTCGGCTCGTCAGCATTCCCATTGCCGGCGCCGTCGAGTCGTTGAACGCGGCCGTCGCGGGCTCGATCGCACTGCACGCACTGCGCTCGTCACACGGCTGACGCGCTTCCGCCACTCTGCGTTTGTGACGCCGTAGGTGTCTGATACGTAAACACTTACGCGAACTGCCGGAGTCTCGTTCAGACCGCTCCCCTACCGTAGCGCTCGTGCAGGGAGCGTGCTACCTTGGACGCCGGATTTCGTAGGAGATCGACTGCTTTGCTGACCACTCTGTCCACCCCGCTGGCGCCGCCTCTGGTGTCGGCGATGACCTCCTGGGTCGCTGCCCTGCCGGCCGGTTCCGAACCCGGACTGCTCGCCCTCTTCCTCGAAGCGGGCCCCGTCGCCAAGCTCGTCCTGAGCGTGCTGATTCTCTTCTCCCTCGCTTCCTGGGCGGTGATGCTGAGCAAATCGAGTCAGTTTCGAAAGCTCGAGAAGGACAACGCTCGTTTTCTCGAGCACTTTCGTCGCTCGGCTCGGTTCAGCGAGATCAACTCGGTGACCGATCAGTATGCCTCCGCTCCCCTCGTGAGTCTCTTTCAAGCGGGCTACCTGGAAATCGACACTCAGGTGAAGGCGGCCTCGGCCAAGAGCGGCCAGCCGGCCTTCCAGATCCGCTCGATGCGCGGAATCGAGCGCAGCCTGCAGCGAGCGATCGGCGTCGAGGTGCAGAACCTTTCACGTCACTCGCAGGTGCTGGCGACGACGGCGGCAGCGACGCCGTTCATCGGCCTCTTCGGCACGGTGTGGGGCATCATGCTCGCCTTCAACGACATCGGAATGAGCGGCGCAGCGTCGATCGCCGTCGTCGCCCCCGGCATCGCGGAAGCGCTGATCAACACCGCTGCCGGCCTCGTCGCGGCGATTCCCGCGCTGATCGGCTACAACCAGCTCGCGAGCCGCATTCGCGCCGTCAAGTCGGAGCTCGAAGACTTCGCTCTCGAGTTCCTGAACCTGGCCGAGCGCAACTTCACCTGATTGTTCAGCTGCACGACGAGGAGATCGCACGATGGCGTTTCAGATCGGTGAAGGCACGGAAGAGGGGCCGCTCGCGGACATCAACGTCACCCCCCTGGTCGACGTCATGCTGGTGCTGCTGATCATTTTCATGGTGGCGACGCCCATGCTTCATCAGGGCATCGAGGTGGACCTGCCGGAGGTGCAGGCCTCGACGCTGCCCTTGCGCACCGAGGACCCGATGGTTCTCACGGTCACGACCGACGAGCTCGTCTACATCAAAGACGACCCCGTCCAGCCAAGCCAGCTCGCAGAGCGCCTGGTGCCGCTGATGGCCGAGCGTGAGGGCGAGACAGTCTTCGTCAAGGGCGACAAGAACGTGCGCTTCGGCCTCGTACTGGAGGTCATCCAGACGGTGAACGATGCCGGCATCTACAAAGTGGGCCTCGTCACTCAGCCGGCGGACGACCGACGTTAGAGAAGAAGATCACCTCGTGGACTCCATCTCCCAGCTGCTGAGCGCGCGCCAGGCCGAAGCCCGGTCGAAGATCGGGCGCGTGCCGCTGGGAGCCAGCGTGATCCTGCACGGGCTTCTGCTGGTCGGCGTCTTCGTCGTGCCAGCCCTCTTCGCCAAGCCCAAGACCTTCGAGTACGTCGACGTCGAGCTGCTGCCGGCAGCCGCTCTCAAACCGTCGCCGCGCCCGACGGCGGCACGCCCCAAGCCGCAACCCAAGCCTCCGGAGCCCGAGCCTGAGCCCGAACCGGATCGCAAGCCGCCGCCGGAGGACGTGCCGGTGCTCGAGACCAAGAAGAAGAAGGAGCCCGAGCCGAAGCCGAAACCGACCCCCGTCGAGGTACCGGAGGATCCCGGCCCGGTCGAAGACACGCCGCCCGAGCTCACTTCTCCCGTCGGCGCCGACAAAGCGTCGTCGTCCGGGATCAGCGGCTCGTCCAACGTCGGTTTCTCGGATCCCGAGTTCCAGCGGCTCTACAACTACTACGTCGATCGACTCATCGGCCTGATCCGCCAGCACTGGAGCCCGCCCGTGGTGGGCGGCGACGTGCGAGCCATCTTGCGCTTCGATATCGCGCGCAACGGCCAGGTCAGCGGCCTGGAGGTCCTCGATGGCTCCGGCCTCGACGCTTTCGACTCGGCGGCGACGCGCGCGGTGAACGCCGCTTCTCCTCTACCCCCTCTGCCTCGCAGCTACCGCGAAGACAACCTGGGCGTCACGGTTCGTTTTCGCGACCGAGCTCTGTCCCAGTAGCTCTCGTCTCCTGCCAACCCAGCCAAGGATGCACCCCATGCAAGCCCTCTCCTCCATGTTGTTCTCTCGCTGCGCCCCGCTCGCAGCTCTCTGCATCTGCATTTCATTCCCGGCCCTCGCTCAGGAGACCGAAGCACCAGCCACGGAGACTCCTCCCGGCGCTGAGGGTGACGTCGAGATCGACATCAATCGGGAGGGCGTTGCCAAGCAGCGTCTTGCCCTGCCGGCCGCCACTCGACCAGCCGGCTTGAACGCCGAAGCGCTGACGGCCTCGCGCGAGATCGAGGACACGCTGCGCAACGATCTCGAACTCACCGGAATCTTCGTGATCCAAGACGCTGAGGATCTGCGCACGCTGCGGCTCACCGGTGAGCGCGAGGCGGACTTTGCTCAGTACCAATCGGTCGGCAACCAGCTCATCCTTCTGACCGAGTTCAAGGACGACGGCGGGAACCTCATCCTTGAGGGCCGCCTCTACGACCTTCAAGGCCGGGCCCTCATTCTCGGCAAGCGCTACAGCGGCACCTATGACCTTGCCCGTCGCTTCGCTCATATGCTCTCGGACGAGATCGCCTTCATGTTCACGGGGCGCAAGGGCATCGCGCTGACGGGCATCGCGTTCACTTCGAACCGCGACGGCAACGGCACCAAAGAGCTCTACCTGATGGACTACGACGGCTACGGCCAGCGCGCGATCAGCGCTCACCGGACCCTCTCCTTCTCACCCGCCTGGGCGCCGAACGGTGCCGGGATCTCCTACGTCTCCTACTTCGAAGGCACGCCGTCGATCTACTGGGCGGAGCTCGCGACCGGCCAGAAGCGATCCGTCGTCAGCGACGATCGTCTCTCCATGTCGCCGAGCTTCTCGCCGGACGGTCGGAGCCTCGTCTTCTCGCGCTCCGTCAACGGCAACAACGAAATCTTCTCGGTACGCCGCGACGGCTCGCAGCTGAAGCGCCTGACGAACTCACGCGGCATCGACACCAACCCCTCCTGGTCACCCAACGGCCAGTCGATCGCCTTCACGTCGAGCCGCTCGGGCTCGCCTCAGATCTACGTCATGGACGCCGACGGGAGCAACCCGCGCCGCGTCACCTTCGGCGGAAAGTACAACGACGGCGCGTCCTGGTCGCCCGACGGCTCGAAGCTCGTCTTCGCTCGACGCACCGACAACGGCCGGCGCTTCGACATCGCCGTGGCCGATCTGGTCACGCTGGAGGAGACGATCCTGACCGGTGGCCCCGGCAGCCACGAGGCCCCCAGCTATTCGCCGAACGGACGCTTCATCGCCTTCGAGTCGACGCGCGCCGGAGGCACCGTCAAGCAGGTCTGGGTGATGACCGCGGAAGGACGAGACCTGCGCCAGCTGACGACGACCGGTGAAAACTACGGTCCGTCGTGGTCGCCGTACCTCGAATGAGGGGGCTCGCGGGCCCTTCCGTGCCGTCCGTCGGCGGATCGGCCCGGAAGGGCCGTTTTTCTTGCCGTTTCGCCCGCTTTTTCGGTTGTCATACCGACGGGGCATTTGCTACTCTCGCCCCACAATGGGACGCAAGGCATCTGTTGAAATCAAGGGACTTGTGAGGAGATTGCGAATGACCTTCCGCTCGCCGATGATGATTGTTGCTGTCAGCCTGGCCGTGTTCGCCGTGGGCTGTAAGCCGAAACCCCCCGCGGCACCCCCCGCACCGATCGAGACGAAGGTCGAGGCGCCCGCGCCGAAGACCGAAGTCAAGCCTCCGCCTAAGGCGCCGACGAACACCGATCAGACGCCTGATCCGTTCTCTGGCGACATCGTCGAGGCGCAGGCTGAGGCCGAGCGCCTGGGATTGCTCGGCGTCGTCTACTACGACTTCGACAGCTACGAGCTGAGCAGCTCGGCGGAGGATCGCCTCGCCAAGAACGCTTCCTTCATGGCCGAGCACCCGGAGTTCACTTTCTCCATCGAAGGCCACTGCGACGATCGCGGCACCAACGAGT
>JBCCLJ010000045.1:0-36468 GCA_039026915.1 Acidobacteriota bacterium | reverse complement strand
CGGCACGCTGCTCACCTGGATGCAGGAGCGACCGGCGCCCGTCTTCCTGATGGCGACGTCCAACGACGTCACCAAGCTGCCGCCCGAGTTTCTGCGACGGGGGCGCTTCGACGAGATCTTCTTCGTCGATCTTCCGGAAGCGGAGGATCGCCTTCTCATCTTCGAGATCCACTTCCGGCAGCGCGAGTGGTCGCCCGACCGCTTCGATCTGGAACGCCTCGCTGCGCTCAGCGAAGGTTTCTCCGGTGCGGAGATCGAAGCTGTGGTCGTCGCGGCGCTGTACCACGCCTTCAGCGAGAACCAGCCGCTGCAGCAGAGCTTTCTCGAGGAAGAGATCGCGGCGGCGCGACCCCTTTCGCAGCTTCGGCCGGAGGACATCCAGGCACTGCGCGAGTGGGGACATCGTCACGCTCGACTCGCCTGACGAGCAGAACCTCAGCAGGTCTCCTCTGCGGCGCTCCCGTTGGGGCTGCGCACCCTGAGGCTCAGTCCCTGCGGCGTCTCCTCGACCGAGAAGTGCCCAGTGCAGAGCCGTCGGGCGTCGAAGCCTCCCCAGGAACCGCGCCGAGCGGACGAGCTCGAGGCTCAGCCTGCTCAGGGGCCCTTCGGGTCCAGCTCGCTGAGAACCTCTTTTTCGAGTTCGGCGTAGAGCATGCGTCCCGACTGGGAGAGCACGACTTCTCCTTCCCTCGAAATGAGGAAGGAGGTCGGTAGAGCTCCGAACCACTCGTCGGAGAGCACCTCGACGAAGTCGTACTGGTCGTCTTCGGTCTGCAGGTAGGAGACGAGCTCCGGAGCGCGCTTGGCGAAGAACGGGCGAACCTTGTCTTCGAGCTTTTCAGGGTCGTCGAGCGAGACGGCGATGATGCGCAGGCCGCGGTCCCGGTAGCGTTCCTGAAGCAGGCTGAGATCGGGAAGCTCCTGAATGCACGGAATGCACCAGGTGGCCCACAAGTTGACGAGGATGACATCTCCCTTGTGGTGCTCGAGAAGCTGCTCGAATTCCTGCGCCGAGATCGCTTCGACCTGCTGCGGCGCGGTGAGTCGCTCCGGCAGCTCGTTGGCCATGACCATTCCCACGGAAACGAGACCCAGCAGTGCGGCGACCAGGATCCAGCGGTGCGCAGCGGCAAGAGGGGAGGGCGCCGACGGCGTCGGTCGGGCGAAGGCAGAGCGAAGCTTCTTCATGTTGGTTCTCCTGGGAGCGGTGCGATACGAGTGCGTGCAGTGTCGGGGCGGCTCGGACCGCTCGACTGATCGTAACAACTGGAAAGCCGAAAGCGATTCCTCTTCGGCGGACTCGGCGGGGGCTTCGTGACGTACCGACACCCTCGGTCGGTGTGCGATACTCGGCAGCTCGAACATCCTTGGATTTCAGCCGTTCGAAGCGACTCCCCTTCGCTCTTACGGCGACGCGGCGACCTGCGGTTCGGTCGGAAACGAAGGTCTGCGCAAACACCCAATGCCTCGTGAAGATCGATGACTGAAGTACCTGGTCGAAAGAGCGGCGGCACCGTGGCCGACCAGCTGGGTCGCGGCATCGATGATCTGCGGATCTCGGTCATCGACCGCTGCAATTTCCGCTGCACCTTCTGCATGCCCGCGGATCGCAAGTACCACTTCTTGCCGCGCTCCGAGTTGCTGACCTTCGAGGAGATCACGCGACTCGCCGAAATCTTCGTCGACCTGGGTGTGCGCAAGATCCGCCTGACGGGCGGCGAGCCCTTGCTGCGCTCGAAGATCGAGACGCTGATCGAGATGCTCGCCCGCATCGACGGTGTCGAAGATCTGGCTCTCACGACGAACGGGCTCCTGCTGGGTCAGAAGGCTCAGGCGCTGAAGGACGCCGGTCTCGATCGCGTCACGGTCAGCGTCGAGTCGTTGCGTCAGGAGGTGTTCGGCAAGCTCAACGGTCTCGATCACCCGATTGCAAGGGTTCTGGAGAGCGTCGATCGGGCAGCCGCCGTCGGCCTCGGGCCCATCAAGATCAATACGGTCGTCATGCAGGGAGTGAACGACGACGAGATCGTCACGTTGGCGCGCTACTTCAAAGACCGCCAGATGATCGTGCGCTTCATCGAGTACATGGACGTGGGAACCTTGAACGGCTGGGATCTCTCACAGGTGCTTTCTGCACGCGAGATCCTCGACCGCATCGGTCGCGAGATGCCGCTCGAGCCGATCGATCGAGCGCGCGCGAGCGACGTGGCTTTGCGCTATCGGTACCTCGACGACGGCACGACGGTCGGCGCCATCGCCTCGGTCACCGAGCCCTTCTGCGGCGACTGCTCGCGCGCCCGGCTGTCGTCCGAGGGGCAGCTGTTCACCTGTCTCTTCTCGAATCGTGGCTTCGATCTGAGAGAGGGACTCCGCTCCGGAGCTTCCGACGAAGAGATCCGCGAGCGCATCGTGTCGAGGTGGCAGGCTCGAGACGATCGCTACTCCGAAGAGCGGCTGGTGCGCCTCGAACACGGCGGCGCATCGGCGCTCACCGAACCGAAAGTCGAGATGTATCGCATCGGTGGTTGATCTACCCGACACTCGCAGCGGAGGCGCGTCGCGTGCTCCGAGTGACGGCCCTCTGCCGATGTCAGGCCGCGGACCCGTTTGCATCGAGAGCGCCATCGACGAGTCGATCGCTCGTGCTCAGAGGCGCCTTCGCCAGCTGCAGCAGGAGGACGGCCACTGGTGCGCTGAGCTCCAGGGCGACACGATCCTGGAGTCCGAGTACCTGCTGCTCCTCTACTACCTTTCGGGCGGCGACGAACGAAAGCTCGACCGCGGACGCTTCCACAGAGCCTGCAACTACGTGCGCTCGCAGCAGCTCGATTCCGGCGGCTGGGCGACGTACCCCGGCGGTGATCCCGACGTCAGCCAGTCGGTGAAGGCCTACTTCGTGCTCAAGCTGGCCGGCGACCTGGCCGACGCCGAGCACATGCAGAAGGCACGGCGAGCGATCCTGGAGGCGGGCGGCGTCGAAGCGACGAACTCCTACACCAAGCTGTACCTCGCGATCTTCGGACAGGTCGAGTGGCGCGAGGCGCCGGCCGTGCCCCCCGAGCTGATCCTCCTGCCGCGATGGTTCTACCTCAACATCTACGCGATGTCCTCGTGGTCTCGGGCCATCGTCGTGCCTCTGTCGATCGTCTGGGCGACACGCCCCGAGTGTTCGGTTCCAGGGGGCTGCGGCATCGAAGAGCTGCGCAGCGGCGACCCCGCAAAGCGTCTCGAGCACGGTCTGGGGCCGCGTTTCTGGGCGAGCTTCTTTCGCTATGCCGACTTCGGGGTCAAGGTCGCCAACCGCCTCGGGCTCTTTCGCCCCGTCCGCGAGAGAGCCCTGCAACGCTGCGAGCGCTGGGTCGCCGAGCGTCTCCGCAAGAGCGACGGCCTGGGCGCCATCTTTCCCCCGATCATCAACACGGTGATCGCCTTCACGGAGCGCGGCTACGCGGCTGAGCATCCGATCCTCGCGAGCCAGATGCGAGAGCTCGAAAAGCTCGAGCTGCGCGACGGCGACGAGCTCCGGCTGCAGCCCTGCTTTTCTCCGGTCTGGGATACGGCGCTGTCGCTCAACGCGCTGCTCGACGCCGGCACCGCACCGCACGACGACACCGTGCAGCGCGGTGTGCGTTGGTTACTCGACCACGAGGCGCGCGAGCCGGGGGACTGGCACGTCGGGCTCGAGCACATCGAGCCGAGCGGTTGGTACTTCGAGTACGCCAACGAGTTCTATCCGGACTGCGACGACACGGCCGAGGTCCTCAGCCTCTTGGCACGGGTGACGATGACCGACCCCGAGCAGGAGGAGCGTCGGCGTGCGGCGGTCGGACGAGGTCTTGCCTGGCAGCGCGCCATGCAGAACCGCGACGGCGGCTGGGGCGCCTTCGATCGAGAGTGCAACCGCAAGGTGCTCGAGTACGTGCCCTTCGCCGATCACAACGCGATGATCGATCCGAGCACCTCGGACATCACGTCGCGCTCGGTCGAAGCCTTCATCGCCCACGGCGACAGAGCGGAGAGTGACGATGTCGCCAGGGCGCTCGGTTTCCTGCTCGACGAGCAAGAGGACGACGGGGCCTGGTACGGCCGCTGGGGCGTGAACTACCTGTACGGCACCTGGCTCTCTCTCGGAGCGCTGTCGACCGCCGGCGTGACGACCCGAGAACCCTTCAGAAGGGCGGCGCAGCGCGGCGCCGAGTGGCTGCTGAGCTGCCAGAACGAGGACGGCGGCTGGGGAGAGACAGCGCGGTCGTATGAGGACCCGTCGCTGCGGGGCTGCGGGCCGAGCACGGCGGCACAGACCGCCTGGGGCATGATCGGTCTACTGTCCGCACGTGCCGCCGCCGACAGTCCAGAGCGCCTCGACGAGGCTGTCGCTCGAGCCGCTCACTTTCTGCTCGAGGGCCAGGGCGAGGACGGCGTCTGGGACGACGGCTACTGGACGGGAACGGGCTTCCCCACGGTCTTCTACCTGAAGTATCACTACTACGATCACTACTTTCCGCTGCAGGCGCTCTCGAGCTATCGCGAGCACCTGAAGCGGTCAGCCTCGGACGCGACCGGGGCTCGGAGGCCATCATGAGAGTGCCGATGCACCTCGCGACGGATCAGCTCAAGAATCAGGTGCGCCACGCGCTCAAGGGCAACCGTCGTTATCCCTATGTACTCATGCTCGAGCCGCTCTACACATGCAATCTGGCGTGTCTCGGCTGCTCGACGGAGCGTCACACCGGCAAGCTGAAGGACCGGATGAGTCTCGAAGACTGCCTCGACGCCGTCGACGCTTCGGGCGCGCCGACCGTCTCGATCTGCGGGGGCGAGCCGACGATCTACCCCGAGCTGCCGGAGCTCGTGGCGGGCATCATCGAGCGCAAGCGTCATATCTACCTCTGTACCAACGCTCTACTGCTCGATACGAAGCTCTTCGGCAAGGTGCCGCCGCACAAGCGCCTCACCGTGAATGTGCATCTCGACGGCCTGCGTGAAACGCACGACTACGTGTGCAACCGCGAAGGCGTCTTCGACAAGGCGATCGAGATGATCCGCGAGTCGAAGGCGCGGGGATACCACACGACGACGAACACCACGGTCTTCAAGGAGACCGATGTCGACGAAGTCGAGGCGCTGCTCGAAGAGCTCGCCGAGATCGGCGTCGACGGCATGCTCATCTCCCCGGGCTACCAGTACGAGTCGGTCGATCGCGACATCTTCCTCACGCGTCAGGACACGCACGAGAAGTTCCAGCGCATCCTCGAGATCGCCGATCGCTTCAAGCTGACGTCGACACCGATGTTTCTCGAGTTCGCGGCCGGCAAGCGCGACTACCCGTGCTCCCCGTGGTCGACCGTCACGAGGACGCCACTCGGGTGGAAGGGGCCCTGCTATCTCATCGGCAAACGCCACTTCGAGACCTTCGAGGAGTTCTGGGACGGCGTCGACTGGGACTATTGGGAGTCGCGGCAGGATCCGCTCTGTCAGAACTGCGCCATGCACTCGGGCTTCGAAGCGTCGGTCGTGCGCGAGGTTTCGAAGAGCCCGCGAGACATGGCGCGTCTGGCGAAGTGGCACGTCTTCGGATGAGGCCTTGAGAACGGCCCGGACGAGAGGCGCATGAAGCCTGTCTTGGTGACGGGCGGTTCGGGATTCGTCGGTGCTCATCTCGTACGCCAGCTGCTACAGCGCGGTGACGCAGTGCGCTGCCTCGTTCGTCCGACGAGCGCACGTGCGACGCTCGATGGACTCGACGTCGAGCTGGCCGAGGGCGACCTGCGCAACGCCGGGTCGCTGCGGGAAGCGGTGCGCGGCTGCGGCCGCGTCTTTCACTGCGCCGCCGACTACCGGCTCTATGCGCGCGATCCGAACGAGCTCTACGACAGCAACGTCGGCGGAACGCAGAACGTGCTGGAGGCCGCTCTCCGGGAAGGCGTCGAGCGCGTCGTCTACACCAGCACCGTCGGCGCGCTCGGGATCGTGCCCGGCGGCGTCGCCGACGAGACGACGCCGGTGACCGAGGCCGAGATGATCGGCCACTACAAGCGCAGCAAGTACCTGGCCGAGCGCGAAGCAGAGAAGTACGCGGAGCGCGGGCTGCCGGTGGTCATCGTCAATCCGTCGACGCCCGTCGGTGAGCTCGACGTCAAGCCGACGCCGACCGGACAGATCATCGTCGACTATCTGTCCGGGCGACTGCCGGCGTATGTCGCCACCGGGCTCAATCTGATCGACGTCCGCGACGTGGCTCGCGGCCATCTCCTCGCCGACGAACTCGGAAGGCCGGGACGCCGCTACATCCTCGGCCACCGGAACCTCACCTTGCGCGAGATGCTCGATCTGCTGTCGCGGCTCACCGGCAGGCCGCCGGTCCGCCTGCGCCTGCCGCATTGGATCCCGCTGAGCGTGGGTGCGGTCTCGACCGCTTGGGCGCGCAGGACCGGCGGCGAGCCGCGCGTGTCTGTCGAGAGTGTCAGGATGTCGACGAAGACGATGTTCTTCGACGCGACGAGAGCACGAGACGAGCTCGGTTTGAGTCCGGGTCCCGTCGAGGAGGCGCTGCGGCGCGCCATCGACTGGTTTTGCGAGCATCACGCGTCGCTGCGCGGCTCGGGACGCGCCGGTTGAGCGAGACGTCGTTCCTCGTGGTCACCGCGCTCGCCGAGGAGCGCGCCGCCGTGGAGCGGGCGCTGCGACGGCGCACCTGGCACCCGACGGCGCCCGGTCGCTACGAGCTCGGTCATCGACGCATCGCGCTGGCGTGCACCGGCCCCGGAGCATCAGCGGCTCGGCTGTCGGCGGACGAGGCGCTGGACGCGAACGAATCACCGCGTGGGCTTCTCGGAGTTGGACTGTGCGGTGCGTTGTCGCCGTCGCTCGAGGCAGGCGACCTGGTCGTCGCGGACCGCGTCCAGAACGTTGCGGTACCCGGGGAAGACACTCGTCTGGAGGCGCCGCTGCGCGGTCCGGAGGAGCTGTCGGGGGTCATCGCCTGTTCTTCTCGGCTGATCAATGAGCCGGAGGAGCGAGCGAGCCTCTGGCGGGAGATCGACGCGCCGTTGCGCGCCGCCGTCGACCTCGAGTCCTTCGCCTGGGCACAGGCGGCGCTCGAGCATCAAGTCCCCTGGGCGATCGTGCGCTCCGTGAGCGACGGCGCGTCGGATCCACTGCCGCGAGCGGTCGTCGCGGCGATGAGCGAGTCCGGAGCGGTCGATCGGACGAAAGTCCTGGGTCACGTACTGCGTCACCCGACGGAAATCGCAGCGCTGCTGCGCCTCGGTCGACGAGCGCGACGGGCGGCCGATCGCGCGGCAGACTTCGCTCTCGCGTGGGTCGAAAAGGGCTGGGAGCAGGGGTGGTGATGCGCAGCGCGGTCGTCGTGCTGGCCGGAAGCCTGCTCGCCGGCTGCATCTCCGTTCCCGCGATCTTGGCTCCGCCGGATGCCCCATCGCAGGACGCGAACGATCCTCCGGTTCCGAGAACGCTGATCATCGCTCTCGACGCCGTGCCGTTCGATTCCGCGGTCAAGGCCTTTGCGGAGTCTCCGGAGCTGGCTCGCTTCGGCGATCCCGTTCCCGTCGTCAGCACCTTCCCGTCCTCGACGACCCTCGCCTTCACGGAGATGTTCCGTCCCGTTGGACTCGGCACCCCGCCCGGCTACGAGGCCAAGTTCTACGACGCTTCCGTCGGCCGGATCCGCGGCGGGGGACTGATGAGCTACGGCAAGATCGAGTTTTCCTGGCGCGAGTTCTTCGACTGGAAGACCGACGGCGCCCTCCGAAAGGCCGTCGGCTACGCTCGCCCGCGCGCCTTTTCCCGCGCCGAGTTCCGGCGCGGGATCAACGCCTTTCTGAGCTCCGATCAACAGGCCTTCTACCTCTACGTCGGTTCCACTGACGGCGTCGCGCACCTGGCCGGCCCGGAAGCCTTCGTCGAAGTTCTGACCGACCTCGCCGCGGTCCTCGAAGAGGCGAGACGCAGCCAGCCGAGCTTTCGCACCGTCCTCCTCTCCGACCACGGCGTGGGCGGCGGCGAGCCGCTGCGCAACGTGCGGGCGCCGGTCATCGATGCGGCGCGTGCAGCGGGCCTGCGATCCGCCGGTGCGCTCGAGCGCCCGGGCGACATCGTCTTCGTGCCGTTCGGGCTCCTGTCGAGCTTCGTCGCCTTCACGGATCCGGACGATACGCACCGGGCTGTGCGTGCTCTCGGCCGAGTTGCCGGCGTGGGGCTCTGCGCGGCGCCGGAAGGCACCGACGGCTTCCTCCTCGTCGATCCCGAGGGCGAGGCGCGGCTGGAGCGCCGAAGCAACGCGGGACGCATCGAGTGGCGATACACCCCCGACGGCGGTGATCCGCTGCTCTGGCTCGCTGCGGGGTTGTCTGCCAACGCGTGGACCGAGGACAGCGTCGTCTTCGAGAGCACGGTGTCCGGAGCTCGGCCCGACGGCCCTCGGCGCGTCGCCGAGGCTTTCGAGCTCGTGCGCAACCCGGCCACGATCGTCTGTTCGACGGCGCCGGGTTTCATGTACGGCGCGGCCCTCACCGAGTTCTCGGGTCGAGTGGGCGTCGGTCGGCTGCGGTGGACACACGGCGCTCTGGAGCGAGACGATACGCTCGGATTTGTCGCCACCGACCTGCCGAAGGCAGAGGCTCTACGCTTGCGGCCGGCGTTGCGCGCCTCCGAGCTCGTCGAAATCCTCGGCCTCGACGAGCCTTCCCTGCAGCCCTCCAAGCTTCGCCAGCAGCTGACGGGCGAGGCCAGCGAGGCTCCTCCGTGACGGCCCTCGATTGACTTGAGTTGGCCTTTCCACGAGACTGCCAGAGGCCTTCTCTGACCCTCTCTCCGCCTCCCCAGGCCTCTTCGAAACCGGAGCCCAAGCCGTGTCCCGCGACCGCAAGCAGGAGCACATCGATCTTGCTCTCGACCGCTCCATGCAGGCGGATCGATCGGCCTTCGATGCCTGGACCTTCGATCACAACGCCCTGCCGGAGCTCGACTTCGACGAGGTCGAGACGCACTCGGAGATGCTCGGCAAACCGCTGACCTCACCGCTGCTCATCTCCTGCATGACCGGCGGGACGGACGGTGCGTTCGCCATCAACCGGCGCCTGGCCGAGGCAGCGGAGGAGCGCGGGATCGCCGTCGGTGTGGGCTCGCAGCGCCAGGCGCTCGAAGACGAAGAGACCGCGGCCACCTTCGAGATGCGCAAGTACGCGCCGACAGTCCCTCTGCTGGCCAACCTCGGTGCCGTTCAGCTCAACTACGGCTTTGGCGTCGACGAGTGCCGTCGCGCTGTCGACATGATCGAAGCGGACGCTCTGGTCCTGCATCTCAATCCTCTGCAGGAGGCGATCCAGCCCGAAGGCCAGCTTCGTTTCGCAAGCCTGCTTCCCAAGATGGCGGAGGTCGTCGAGGCGCTCGACGTGCCGGTGATTGCCAAGGAAGTCGGCTCCGGGATCTCTCCGGCGACGGCGCGGCAGCTCTCACACATCGGTATCAGGATCCTCGATACGGCCGGCACCGGCGGAACGAGCTGGGCGCGCATCGAAGCGGCTCGCGCGAAGGATCTCGACCTGGGTGAGCTCTTTGCCGATTGGGGCATTCCGACGCCGGAGTGCATCCGTGAACTGCGTGAGCTTCCCGAGATCGACGTACTGGCGAGCGGTGGCCTGCGGCACGGCATCGACGTCGCCAAGTCGCTGGCCCTGGGAGCGCGGTGGGCTGGCATGGCTTACCCGTTTCTCGAGCCGGCGACGCAGTCGACCGAAGCGGTCGTCGCCAAGATCGATCGCATTCAGCACGAGCTTCGCATCGCCATGTTCTGCCTGGGTGCGCGCGACCTCGCAGCTCTCGAACAGGTCCAGGTCCGTCGGCGACAGGAATAGGAGCCCGCCCGTGAACGAAGCGCTGTCCACCGACCTCGAAGATCTTGCTCAGGAGATCGCCGAGGGCCGCCGAGCCTTGCACCAGCTCCCCCCGGAGCTGGACGTCGCACAGCAGGCCGGCGTGCGGCGTCGCGCGGCCGAGATTCACGCGGCCCGCCTCGGAGACTCCGAGCTGACGCTCGGCAACGTGGCGCACTTCAGTCTCGACGCGGAGCGCGCGTCGACGCAGAACTGCGAGAACTTCATGGGCGTCGCGCAGATCCCGATGGGCCTCGCCGGTCCCCTGCAGGTGCGCGGCGAGGAGGCCGACGGCTCCTTCTTCGTGCCTCTGGCGACGACCGAGGGCGCATTGGTCGCGAGCATCAATCGCGGCTGCCGCGCGATCGCCAAGAGCGGTGGTGCGGTGGTGCGCGTCGAAGACGTCGGCATGACGCGCGCTCCCGTCTTCCGCACGCGCGGCATCGAAGAGACACAGCGCTTCCTCGGCTGGGTGAGCGAGCACGAAGACGACATCCGCAAGCTCGCCGAGCAGGAGAGCCGCTTTCTGAAGCTGCAGGACATCCGGCCCGCGATCGTCGGCTCGACGGTGCTGCTGCGCTTTCGATTCACCACCGGCGATGCCATGGGTATGAACATGGTGACGATCGCCTGCGACAGGGTCGTCAACCTGCTCGAAGAGAAGACCGGCGTCGAGTGCATCGCCCTGTCCGGCAACTACTGCGTCGACAAGAAGCCGTCGGCAGTCAACTTTCAGCTCGGACGAGGCAAGCGCATCTTTGCCGAGGTCGTGCTCGACCGCGGGACCCTGGCGACGACGCTCAAGACGAACGCCGAAGCGCTCGCCGAGGTGCAGTACCGCAAGAACTTCCTCGGCTCGATCAGCGCCGGGGCCATGGGCTACAACGCTCAGTACGCCAACGTGCTCGCCGCGCTCTTCGTTGCCTGCGGGCAGGATCTGGCGCACGTCGTCGAAGGAGCGATGGGCGTCACCTGCTTCGAGCCCCGCGAGGACGGTTCGGTCTACGCCTCGGTGACTCTGCCCGACGCTCCCGTTGCAGCCGTGGGAGGAGGCACGGGCCTGGGGACGCAGCGCGAGGCGCTACGGGCGCTCGGTATCGCTGCCGATGCCGAGCGACCCGGAGCGGCGGCCCGAAAGTTCGCGGAGATCGTCGGTGCAACGGTGCTCGCCGGTGAGCTCTCGTTGATGTCGGCCTTCACCTCGAGAGACCTGGCCCGCGCCCACGAGCAGCTCGGACGTTCGAAGGAGCCTTGAGCCCCTTGGCTTCCCGCGTCCTGACGACGGTCCCGGGGAAAGCGATCCTCGTCGGTGAGCACGCCGCGGTCTACGGAGCGCCAGCGCTCGTCGCGGGCGTCGGCCTGCGTCTCGCCGCCAAGCTCTCTGCCACCTCGTCGGCAGGGGTCGATCTCGATCTCCCGGATCTCGGGCACCGGGAGCAGAGCCCCTTCGACGACCTGCAGCGTGAAGCGGACGCGGCCCGCGAGCAGTGGCAGAGTTGGCAACGGGGAGAGGGCGCGCTTCCGGAGGTCTCGCCGCAGAGTCGGCCGGGTCGGGTCGTTCGCCTGGCACTCGCCGAGAGTCTTCGAGCGGTCCGAGATCGAGGTGCCGACGTTCCGAGCGGGCTGCGCCTCGAGGTGCGCTCCGAGCTGCCGCTCGGCGCTGGGCTCGGAAGCTCCGCAGCGGTGGCGGTGGCCGTCGCCGCAGCGGTTGCCCGACTCTCCGGCACCTTGGACAACGCACTCATCGAGACGGTGGCCGGAGAGGTCGAGAAGCGGCAGCACGGCTCGCCTTCAGGAGTCGACGTCGCTGCCGTCCTGCGCGGCGGCGTACTGCGGGTTGCTCGGGGTCCGGAAGGACTGCAGTTCGAGACGCTCAGCGCCGCCGCCAGCGGGCGTCTTGACGAGCTCTCTCTGCTGCACTCGGGCTCCCCCGGCCAGAGTACGGGCGAGGTCGTGTCCGCGGTACGATCTCTGCGGGAGTCGAGTCCGGCAGTCGTCGAGGGCGCCTGCGCGGAGATCGAAGGAGCCGAGACCGACCTGCGAACCGCCTTGGAGGCGGGCGCGGCGCTGGCGCCGGCGATTCGCCGTGCGCACCGGGCTCTCGTCTCCCTCGGAGTCGTACCGGAGGCGGTCCAGAGACCGATCCGCTGGATCGAAGAAGCAGGGGGTGCCGCCAAGATCTCTGGCGCCGGAGCCCTCGAAGGCTCAGGAGCTGGGCTGGTCCTGGCGGTGCTGCCGGAGGGGACGGCGGCCGTTCCTTCGCCGTGGCGGCGCTTCGAGGCTCCACTCGGCGCGCCCGGCCTCCAGACCTCCGAGGGATAGGCCCGGCGAGGCGGCGGCTCGTCCCGTATCATCGAGCTTCCCTTCGTCGCGGAGCTAGCCATGTCTTCAGTCACCGTCGAGTCCGGCTCGAACATCGCCTTCATCAAGTACTGGGGTGCTCGGGACCTGGAGCGCGTCGTGCCTTTCAATCGGTCGCTCTCCATGACGCTCGATACCTGCCGTTCGATCTGCAGCCTCGAGTTTCGCGACGGCGTGGTCGGAGACGACGAGGTTTGGCTGGCGGCGCCAGACGGCACCCTGACGGCCGCCGACGACGCCTTTGCGGGACGCGTTCTGAGGCAGCTCGACCGGCTGCGGAGCTACTTCGACAAGAGCGGCCAGATCGTCATGGCGACCCGCAACACCTTTCCGAGTTCGGCTGGGATCGCCTCGTCGGCGTCCGGATTCTCTGCGCTGACCGTGGCGGCGACGCGGGCGCTGGGAGCCGATTGCGACGGCGCCGAACTCTCGCGCCTGTCCATGCTCAGCGGCTCGGGCTCGGCCTCTCGCTCGGTCTTCGGTGGCTACGTCGAATGGTCCGATCGCGACGAGGGGCAGGTGGGAGCGCATCAGGTGCGGGACGAGTCTTGGTGGACGCTGCACGATCTGATCGTGGTCGTCGACACGGAGCCGAAGGAAGTTTCGTCGCGTGACGGGCACCGTCTGGCGACGACCTCGCCGTACTTCGAGGCGCGCCTGCGCGACGTGAAGGGGCGCCGCATCCGTGGAGCTCTCGAAGCGGTCGAAGCAAGAGACTTCGATGCGCTGGGCCCGATCGTCGAGGAAGAGGCGATCGACATGCACCTGATCGCGATGTCCTCGTCGCCGCCGATCTTCTACTGGAAGCCGGCGACGCTGACCGTGCTCGACGCCGTGCGGCGGGCCCGTCAGGACGGACTCGCCGGCTGGTCGACTCTCGACGCCGGTGCCAACGTGCACGTGATCTGTGAACCGAGTTCCAGTGACGAACTTGCTGTGCGCCTCGAAGCGCTCGACGGCGTCGTCGAGGTGATCCGCGATCACACCGGCGGCCCGCCGCAGGTGCGGGCCGGCGCCGATCTTCTGGCGGGGAAGCGTTGAGCGCTCCGGACTACGAAGATCTCCTGCTCCGGACGAGCCGCACTTTCGCCCTGTCGATTCCGCTGCTGGAAGAGCCCGTCCGCCGGCAAGTGACCTTGGCGTACCTGCTCTTCCGGATCGCGGATACCTTCGAAGACGCTTCGGTCTGGCCGAAGGACGCGCGGCGTGACGGGCTGCTCGACTTCTGCGCCTGGCTCGACGAGCTGCCGCCCGAAGAGGACGCTCGGGCAACGCTCGAACGGTGGCTCGATCCGCCGCCCACCGACCACGAGGGGTATCTCGACCTGCTGCGTCACACCGTCGACGTCGTCGGCGCCTATCGGGAGCTCGAACCGGTGGCTCGCGAGGCGGTGCGCCTGCACACTCAGCGCACCTGTCGGGGCATGGCCGAGTTTGTCGAGCGTGCTCATCCTGACGGCTCGCTCGAGCTCAGGGATCTCGCTGATCTCAAGAACTACTGCTACGTCGTCGCTGGGATCGTCGGAGAGATGCTGACCGACCTCTTCCTCGCCTCGAGCGCGCAGCTGCAGCCGATCGAGGCTCGGCTTCGCGAGAAGGCAGCGACGTTCGGGGAAGCTCTGCAGCTGGTGAACATCCTGAAGGACCGCGCTGACGACCGCGAGGAAGGTCGAACCTTCCTGCCGCCGTCGGTCGATCGAGACGACGTCTTCGCGCTCGCTCGCCGTGACCTCGAGGTGGCGCGCTCCTACGTGCTCCTGCTGCAGGAAGCGGGAGCGCCGCGCGGTGACGTGGCATTCACTGCGCTGCCGGTCCGGCTCGCCCAGGAGGCTCTGGACGTCGTGGAGTCGGAGGGGGCGGGAGCCAAGGTCGGCCGCGGCCGGGTGCTCGAGATCGTGAAGAGCCTGCACGAAGATCTTGACGCGGCTCGCCCCGCCGTTTGAAGACTCGTTCGTCGAGGCCTGCCCTCCGTAGTGGTTCTCGGCTGGAGTCGGCGAACGAACCCTGCACGCTGACGCCCGTTGCGGGTCGGCTAAGCTCTGTCCTCGCAACAGCGCAGCGCCCGCCGACCAGAGTTAGGAAGACCGATCCATGGCCACCAGTACGGTAGAGGACTACCTCAAGTGCATCCTCGTGCAGGAGCAGTCCGGTCGTGACGACCTCGTGCCGATGGGCAGCATCGGGGCGGCCCTGGAGGTCGCACCGGGCACGGTGACGGCGATGATGAAGACCCTCGCCGATTCGGAGCTCGTCGAGTACGAGCCGTACAGCGGTGTGCGTCTCACTCCGGCAGGTCGCAAGTTGGCCGCCCACGTGCTGCGGCGTCACCGGCTCATCGAGTCCTTTCTCGTGCAGGTCCTCGATCTCGACTGGAGCGAAGTCCACGAGGAGGCTGAACAGCTCGAGCATGCCGTCTCGGACCGACTCATCGAGCGCATTGACGAGATGCTCGGACGCCCGGCCTTCGACCCGCACGGCGACCCGATCCCGACGGCGGAGGGTCACTTCGAAGAGACCCCGGCGACCAGCCTTCTGCACTGCGCGGTCGGCGAACCCCTCAAGGTCGTACGCGTGCTCGATCAACAGGCCGACTTTCTGCGCCTCCTCGAGCGGGACGGGCTGACTCCCGGCAGCGAGCTGACGGTGCAGGCGAGGCAAGAAGCCGTCGACCGCGTCGAGCTCGAGACGGGTGGCAAGGTCGTCACTCTGGGCTACCGAGCGGCGTCGAAGATCTTCGTGCAGGGAGAGTGACCGAGTCATCCCAGGATCGGAGCGACCACGGAGTGCTTGCGGATGCTGCGCATCCGCTGGGTAGGATCGGACCAGAGTCCGTGCCCCAGCGGAGGGAGCTGTCCCCTCGTGCGTCATCCCAGGAGCGCAGCGATGGCAGCTGATAGTCCGTGCGCGCTCCGGAAGCTGCCGCAAGGGAGCAAGCGACGTCTCTCCCAAGAGGCAAGAGGACGTCATTTGCTCCTGGACCGACGACCTCTCTTTGATCTTCGGACCGGAAGATCACTTCGACCAAGGTGAATGGAGCTAGCTTGGCGCTAGGACGTTGAGCGAGCTCGTGCTTTGCTCAGTTCGGCACGATGATCGCTTTCGCGGCTCCATTCCCCTAAGCGAAGCTCCGACCCCCGATCACCGCCCAGAGGATCCAGCAGATCGCGATCGGCCCGATGAAGCGCAGGCAGAACAGGGCGACCTGGAAGAGCTTGAAGGGGCCGTGTCCGAGCTCGAGCTCGTCTTCGAAGACGCTCGGTTTGATGATCCACCCCGCGAAGACCGCGACCAGCAGTCCGCCGACGGGGAGGAACCAGTTGGAGACGGTGTAGTCGTAGACGCTGAAGACACCGACGGCCTTCTCGCCGAAGGGTGCCCAGTTGCTCAGGCCCTGGTGCGCGCCAAGAGAGAGGGCGGCGGGGGTACCGGCGAGAAACATCGCCGCAGCGACGGCGCCGCTGGCGACCTTGCGGCTCCAGCCGCGCACGTCGACGAAGTAGGAGACGACGACCTCGAGCAGGGCGATCGTCGAAGTGAGCGCTGCGAAGGAGACGAGGATGTAGAAGGTCGGCGCCAGGATCGATCCGAAGGGCAGCGAGTAGAACATGCGCGGCAGCGTCGTGAAGAGGATCGTGGCGCTCTTCGAGAAGGTCGTGGCGCGCTCCGCCTCGGGCACCGCGAAGATGATCGAGAACATGATGATGCAGGCGAGCAGGGCGACGACCGTGTCGAAGATGCAGATGAGCGCCGCCGAGCGTGGGATCGACTGATCTCTCGAGACGTATGAGCCGTAGGTGATCATCGCGCCCATGCCGAGCGACAGGGTGAAGAACGCGTGCCCAACGGACTCGAGCAGACCGTCCGCGGTGATCGGTCCGACGTGGAACAGGAACCTCAGTGCTTCGCCGAAGCCCGGGCTGCCGACGGAGGCGATCGCAAGAAGCACGAGCAGCGTGCCGAGGATCGGCATCAGGGTCTTGGTGACGCGCTCGATGCCCCCCTTGATGCCGAACATGACGACGCTCGCGGTGATCGTCAGAAAGAAGGCGAAGAAGCCGAGCTGCTGCGGACCGTTCGTCAAGAACGCGCCAAACTCCTCGCCCAGGTTGACGACATTGGGGTCAAAGCCCTGGAACGACCAGCGGATGCAGCGACCGAAGTAGTAGACGGTCCAGCCGGCGATCACGGCGTAGTACGAGAGCAGGACGAAACCGGTCAGGACGCCGAGTCCGCCGACGGCCGACCAGAGGTCGCCGCCGGGGCGATCGGCCGCCATCTGCCGAAAGGCACCCACCGGGCTCTGCTCCGTGCGGCGGCCGAGGACGACCTCGGCGAGCATGATCGGCGCGCCGATGAAGAGGATCGCGCCGAGGTACACGAGCACGAAGGAGCCGCCGTCGTTTGCGTACGTGATGTACGGAAACTTCCAGATGTTGCCGAGGCCGATAGCCGAGCCGACCGCGGCCATGATGAAGCCCATCCGGCCGAAAGTTCCACGATCCGATGCCATCGACGACTCCTCGAGGTGCGTGCGCGCGGGAGTGGCTCCGAGGCCGCGAAGGCCGTCAGAGAAGGCCGGATCCGCTCGCTGTTTCAGTAGGACTTTCGGGACTGTAGCACGCAGTGAGGCTCGCTTTTTCGAGCTTGCAGGGGGTCCTTTTCCACTCCGCCGAGCGGGCTCTAGTCGCGCCCGCCCGTCGGCGCCGTGGCGGGGCTTCGCGCGGGGATCTCGCGCGTGAGCCACTCCCGGGTCCAGGCCTCGAGCTCTGCGGGATAGGTCTCACCCTCGGAGTACGGATAGCCGGTCATGGCTCGGAAGGGGAGAGGCTGCGCGCTCGTCGCTTCGAAGGTGTTGCGGTCCGCGTCCTTGTCCCAGCCGAGGCTCTCGAGGAAGATCCAGCGGCGCTGGCCGTCGGCAACGGCCGGTAGCCCTTCGGCCGCGAAGCGCAGTCGGAGCTCGTCGCCCGCTGCCATCACCACGAGGCGATCGTCCTCCTCCGCGAGCAGCGGCAGGACGTCGCCGAGGCGTGTGTAGCTTCCCGACATCGGTTGCCACGGCGACTCCCGAGAGACGTCCGCGTAGTCGAAGACGTGAGGAGCGTTTGGTGCTTTGCGAACGAGACGGGAGTAGCCGCGCTCGCTCAGCGCCGCCGACTGCGGCAGTCGCTGAGCCTGTACGGAGAGGGCGTCGTCGCGCGACGTCTCCGTCCACGCGATGCGGTCCCAGTGCAGCCAGCGCGAGGTGACGATGCGCAGCTGCGTGCTGCCCTCGGGAAGGGGCGGCACCTCGACGACGGTCGTCTTCGACTTGCCTGCGGGGAAGCCCATCGGGTCGAGCAGCGGCGTCCACTCGTCGCCGTCGCGAACTTCGAGGCGAGTGAAGGTGAAGTCGAGGTCGCTGCGCTGCGCTGCGGCGAGGTTCAGCGACGCGTCGGCGGGAAAGATCCAGCCGTCGAGCAGGAGACGGAACGGGCCCGCAGGCGTCTCGCCGAGGTCGAAGGTGAAGGCCCATGGCCGGTCGGCGATCCCCTGATAGTCGCCGACCGGATATCCGTCGGCGTAGACCTCGTCGCGCGCTCTCACGCGGGCCGTGACGTCGCGCCCTTCGCCGTCGATCGCGCGGACGACGGGGCGCAGGTCGCTGACGCCGACCAGGCTCGCCGCTCCGGGGAAATCCTCCGGCGGTTCACCGGGAAAGACGCGCAGCGTCGACAGCACCTCGACGTCTTGTGGCGCATCGACGATCCACAGCCTCGTCGTGTCGAAGTACGCCGCCTCCCAGAGCTCTTCCGTGATGCGCAGGTCGTAGTAGCTGCCGCGCTCGCCGGAGCGCGGCACGGCTCCAGTGACGGCGACGAGCTCTCGCGGATTCGAAGGGGCCCAGGCACCCGGCGCCACCGGCATGCCGAGCGGTGCACCCCACAGCAGATCGGTGACGAATTCGACGCTCTCGCCGTTCCACGTGTACAGGAAGGGGCAGCTGCCCTTGAGCACCTGCTCCTCGACGATCAGCTGCGGAGTCTCTGCCTCGAATCGATTCTGAGGCACGCCGTTCGCCCACACGGTGCGGACTACGTCGGCCCGGCGGTTCGGCCCGATTCCGATGTGCGTCACGGGGCGTCGCGCTTCGCGGTACTGATAGGACGAGCCGATCTGCGTTTCGATGCTCGTGCCGCGGCCAAAGATGTTGTTCTTCGAGTTGCCCTCGGTGAGCCCTTGGAGACGCAGCGAGATCATGCGGTAGCTGTTGCCGCCCTGGTTCTCCAGCCAGCCGAGTCCCTCGGAGCCGACCGCGACCAGGTCGAGATCGCCGTCGCCGTCGCGGTCCGCGGGCACGAGAGCTGTGGCCGTCGCATCGCCCTCGATGGCGACGGGGCGCCATCCGCTGATCGTCTGCTGGACCGCGGAGCTCGGACCGACGATGTCGAGTCGTCCGTCGTTGTCGAGGTCCGCCCACTGCCCTGGGCCTGTGAACGGCGGCTGGCTCGTTGCCTCGCGGAAGACACCGTCACTCTGGAGGAGCAGACGACTGCCGTTCGCCGTGTCCACCAGCAGATCCGGCTCACCGTCGTTGTTGGCGTCGGCGACCGCAACGCAGTGCGTGCTGCCGAGCGAGTCGAGTCCGCCGGGCTTGGAGCGGTCCGAGAAGGAGCCCTGTCGGTTGTTGTCCAGCCAGTGCAGGCCCGACTCCGCAGCCACCAGGAGATCGGTGTCGCCGTCCGCGTCGACGTCGGCCGAGACGACGCAGCGCGAGTCGTCGAACTTCGCGGTGGGCAGCGCGGCTCCCGCCGGCTCCAGCGCTCCTTCCAGAGCGTTGCGGTAGAGCTCGAGGTCTCCCGCCGTCGTGAGCACGGCCAGATCGAGATCCCCTTCGGAATCGAAGTCGAGCGCTTCGACGCTGAGCGGTGCGCTGCTCTCCAGGCCAGGGACGGGAACCGGAGCGCCGAGCCCTTCAGCTGTGCCCCGCCATTGCCAGACGCCTTTCACTCCGGCGGACCATGCGAGGACGTCGAGCAGGCCATCGTTGTCGAGATCGATCGACAGCAGCCGAGGCTCCGTGAAGCCCTCGGGCAGCGCCAGCTTCTGAGGTGTGGCTCCGGCGTCCAGCGGTGTCAGCCAGGCGGCTCTGCTCGACGCCTGCAGGACGTGAAGAGGCCGGCCCTGTACGAAGACCTCGGCCAGCACCGTGCCCGGCTTGTCGTGGAGTTCGCGCGCGGCGAGCCGAAGGGTTCCGGGGGCGGGTAGGTTCGCGGGCTGCTCGTCGACGAAACGTCGGATCGGAACGCCCTGAATGCCCTTGTAGATCTCCGCCATGCTGGAGGTCCAGGCAGGCGTACCTTTGAAGACGTTCTCTACCCGAAGCGCCGGCACCCTCGCCGCCGCCACTTCACCGCCTTCGAGAGCCTCGAGAGTTGGAGTCAGCGTTCGATCGACCAGCGACTTCATCCGGGCGTCGAGCTGCCAGGTGAGCTCGCGAACGCGCAGATAAGCGGCCGTCGCGGCTGCGCGGTCGCCCGTCTCGATGGCCGTTCGGCCGTAGCGAAGCAGCACGACCAGGTTTTCGGGTCGAAGTGTCGACAAGCGCCGCATGGCGACACGTCCCAGTTCGACGGCCCGCTCCGTCGTCATGGAACTGGAGTGGTTGTAGAGCGCGTACTGCACCTCGGGGTTGTTGGGCGCCGCCTCGGCCGCTCTGGCGTAGAGGTCGAGCGCAGCCTCGGGGTTGGGGATCCAGGCGATGATCTCGGCGCGGATGAAGAGGAGGTCGGCGCGATCGGGCGCCTTCGAGAGTGCTTGATTGATCGAGGCCAGCGCGCCGGCGTTGTCCTGTTGTCGCAGCTGAGCGATCGCGAGGTTGGCGTAGCCGAGCGGGTCTGAGGGGTACGCTTCGATCAGCTTGCGAAAGGCTTCCGCTGCTTCGGCGTCCTTCTCGTTCTCCAGCAGTGCATAGCCCTGGTCGCGCAGCTTCAGCGCGATCTCGGGAGGCTGAGCGAGCACCGCCAACGGCGCCAGGAGAGCAATCCCCAGGTAGGCGACACGGGCTCGGAAGCCTGCCGGAGGGCGGTGTTTCGGAAGCGGAGAAGAGGCCTTGAACGAGCTCATTCGAGGAGTCTATCGGCGCCCGGCGCGAAGGTCCTCACGGCTCTTCGGCCTCTCCTCTGCGTGATAGCTTGCCGACGCTCTCGCGCCTCCAGACTCACGCTCGAGAGTTCAGGGAGGAACCGCGTGGCGGCCAGGAAAAAACCAGCGTCCAAGGGCAAAGAGGCCAAGCCGCGCCTCTTTCTGATCGACGGCTACTCGAATATCTTTCGTGCCTTCTACGCGATCCGCGAGCTGTCGAACTCGAAGGGCGAGCCGACGAACGCGGTCTACGGCTTTCTCAACATGCTGCGCAAGCTGCTGCGTGAAGAGAAACCCGAGCTCGTCGGCATCGGCATGGACACGTCGGGTGCGACGCTGCGCAAGGAGAAGTTCGAGGACTACAAGGCCAACCGGCGGCCGATGCCCGACGACCTTCGCTCCCAGCTGCCCTGGATCCGCACGGCCATCGAGGCGATGAAGATCCCGATGCTCGAGGCCGAGGGCTACGAGGCGGACGACGTGCTTGGCACGATGGCGCTCAAGGCCGCGGCCGAAGGCTACGAAGTCGTTCTCGTCACGGCCGACAAGGACTTCTTCCAGCTCGTCAGCGACGACGTTTCGGTCTACCACTCCTTCCGCGAGAAGCTCTACGATCCCGCTCTCGTCGAAGAGGATTTCGGCGTGCCGCCGCATCAGGTCGTCGATGTCCTCGCTCTCATGGGCGACTCGATCGACAACGTTCCGGGAGTTCCGGGCATCGGCGAAAAGGGTGCCAAGAACCTCATCAAGGAGCACGGCACCCTCGAGGCACTGCTCGAAGCGGCCCCCGAGATCAAGCGCAAGAACTATCGCGAAGGTCTCACCCATCACCGCGAAGAGGCGCTGCTCTCGCAGGAGCTGGTCACGATCGAGACCGAGCTCGACGTCGCCTTCGATCCCGACGGTCTCAAGCTCGACGCCCCGGACCGCGAAGCGCTGATCGAGCTCTACCGGGAGCTCGACTTCTTCTCGCTGCTCAAGGAGATGGAGGCCGACGCCGCGGGCGCGTCGCTCGACGAGCTCGAGCCCGCGGTCGACGTCGAGTCGGGGGAGCAGTGGCAGGAGTGCCTCGAGGATGCGGGCGCCGAGGTGCTCGTCACGCTGATCGGCCCCTGGGGCGCGCCGCGCGCGCTAGGTCTGCGCGCTGCAGACGAAGGGGGAACCGCTTACTACGTCGACCTCGCTCGCGAAGAGCTGCACGCGCCGCTCTGTGCCGGGCTGCGCGATCTTCTGGAGCAGGACGAGGCGACCTTCGTCGGTCACGACCTCAAGGAAGTCGTTCGTCTCGTCGCTCGCCACGGTGCGTCTTGGGACGTGAGGGCGCGCCTGCGCGACACGATGCTTCTCGCCTACCTCTTACGAGGTGCCTCGCGCTCCTACGATCTGGCCGACGTCGCTCTCGACCGTCTCGGTCGCAGCCCCACCAAGGAGTCCGACGCCGGGCTCGAGAAGGGCAGCGAGCCAGCGGCCGGCGACGAGCGGCTCCGTCTGCTCGTTGCGGAACGCCTGGAGACGGTGCGCCTGCTCGCTGAACAGCTCGAAGAGCAGCTCGCGGAAGCGCCCCCGGCCCTCGATCAAGGTCCTGCGGCACCCGAAATGCTCGGCGACGGCGAGGCCTGGGTCTACTCGAGAGTCGAAGAGCCGCTCGTCCCCGTGCTGCTGCGCATGGAAGAGGCGGGCATCGAGCTCGACACCGAGTTTCTCGCCGAAATGTCGGCCGAGCTCGGCAAGGAGACCGAACGGCTCGAAGAGGAGATCTACGAGATCGCCGGCGAGCGCTTCAACGTCAACTCCCCGAAGAAGCTCGGCGAGATCATGTACGAGCGCCTCGGCTACCCGATCGTCAAACGCACACGCAAGACGAAGAGCTACTCGACGGACGCGGCAACCCTGGAAGAGCTGGCTGCCCGCGGCTTCGACCTGCCGGTCAAGCTGATGGACTACCGCGAGTATTCCAAGCTGCGTTCGACCTACCTCGAGGCGCTGCCGCTGCTCGTCGCCGAGGACGGCCGACTGCACACGCACTACCAGCAGGCCGTCGCTGCAACGGGGCGTCTGTCGTCGACCAACCCGAACCTTCAGAACATCCCGATTCGCACGGAGGTCGGTCAGCGCATCCGCAAGGGCTTCCGTGCCGCCAGCGGCCACCGGCTCCTGGTCGCCGACTACAGCCAGATCGAGCTGCGCATCCTGGCGCACATCGCGGGCGTCGATGCACTGATCGAAGCCTTCAACGCCGACGCCGACATTCATCGTTCAACCGCGGGCTCGGTCTTCGGAGTCGCTCCGGAGCTCGTCAGCGACGAACAGCGGCGCGTCGCCAAGATGATCAACTTCGGCATCATCTACGGCATGAGCGCCTTCGGTCTCAGTCAGCGCCTCGGCATCCCGCGCGGCGACGCCAAGAACTTCATCGAGGCCTACTTCGAGCAGTTTCCGGCGGTGCAGGACTACACCGACACGACGCTCGAACAGGTCGAGCAGGAAGGCCGCGTGCAGACGCTCTACGGTCGTTCGCGCTGGTTGCCGGACATCAACAGCCGCAACCGCAACATGCGTGAGAACGCCAAGCGCATGGCGATCAACGCCCGCATTCAGGGCACCGCCGCCGACGTTCAGAAGCTGGCGATGATCTCTGTCGACGATCGGCTGCGGAAGGACTTCCCGGACGCGAAGCTTCTACTGACGGTGCACGACGAGCTCGTGGTCGAAGCGCCAGAAAGCAGCGCTGACGCCGTCGGCGAGGCTCTGGTCTCGGAGATGCAGGGCGTCGCCGAGCTCGTGGTCCCGCTCAAGGTCGAGCTGGGGAGCGGGGAGACCTGGTACGACGCGAAGGACTGAAGAGCGCGGTCGCTTCAGTTCTCGCTCGGTACCTGCCGACGGAGCGTGACCCCCAGGGCGTCGAGCGTCTGCGACAGTGCCTCGGCCGAGAACGGCTTCTGCAGGAAGCGCATGTGCGGATCGTTCGTCTGCCGGTCTCGCTCTCTTTCCGTCGAATAGCCAGAGATCAGGATCACGGGGAAGCTCGGATTGCGCTCCCGCAGAGCCTCGAGCACGCTGTAGCCGTCACGACGCGGCATGGCCACGTCGACGATCGCTGCCGCGTAGTGGTCCAGCTCGTCTGCGAGCTCCAGGGCCTCATCGCCGTCGTGCGCGGCGGCGACGTCGAAGCCGAGGCGCTCGGCCATGCGCCCGACGACTTCGCGCACTGCGTCCTGGTCGTCGACGATGAGCAGCTGGCCGCCCGCGTGCTCAGCGCTCGAGGGAGTCTCCTCTCTGGGCCGCTCCCTCTCCGACCCCGCGCTCGCGGGCAGCAGCACGGTGATCTCGGTGCCGTAGCCGGATTCGGACTCGATCTGGATTCCGCCGCCGTGAGCCTCGACGATGCCGAGAACCGAGGCCAGTCCGAGCCCCTTGCCCTGCTCCCGATCGGTGAAGAAGGGATCGAAGATCCGGTCTCGGGTTTCGCGCGGGATGCCGCGGCCGCCGTCGGAGATGCGCAGCCTGGCGTAGCTGCCTGCGGGCAGGCCGGTCTCTGGCTGCTCGCAGGCGATCGCCTCCGACACCAGCAGGTCGAGTCGCACGTCGACGAAGTTGCGCGCCCGAGCCAGATCCTCTTCGGCGTAGGACTGATCTGCATTGCGCACGAGGTTGACGATCACCTGGTCGATCTGCGTCGGATCACCCTCGATCCACACCTCGCCGTCCACCTCCAGGCTGATCTTCGAACCCCCCTCGAGGGAGGCCTGCGCCAAGACGATCGACGTCTGCAGGCGATCGTGGAGAGGAACTTCCTGCAGGGTCAGCTTCTGCTTGCCGGTGTAGTCGAGAAGGTTGCGAGACAGCTGTTCGGCGGCGCGAGCCGCGGCCTCGACGGCGCCGAGATGGCGCAGCGCGTTGTCTGTCCGTACGTCCTCGAGCTCGAGGCGAGCGAGAGCAGCGTTGCCGGAGATCGCGGTGAGGAAGTTGTTGAGGTCGTGCGCGACGCGCCCGGCCATGAGCGAGAGGCTTTCGTTGCGCTCGTGCTCCGAAAGACGTTTGTCGAGCGCTCTCTGCTCGTTGTGTTGGCGATGAAGCTGCGCCGCGGTGCGCCGCTCGTTAGCCAGCGCTTCGGACCAGACCCGCCGATGAATGAGCATGCTGAGGAGCGTCGGGATGAGTACGGTGATCCCGCCCACGAGGGAAAGCCAACGCGGCGGGGCGGGAGTGTCGACCAGCGGGCCGAAGGCGATGCCTGCGCCGAGAGCCGTCACCATGAGGCCGGACCACAAATAGGTCGCCCGCACCGTGCAGATCATCACCGACAGGACGGGAATCGCCGGTGCATAAATCGAAGCGAGGGGCAGCTGGCCGCCCATCGCGAGGGCGGCTGTGCCGCAGGAAAGGAAGAGTGCCGCCGGCACCAGGTTGTTGACGGTGAGCGCCAGATGGGGGCTGCGGGCAACGACGAGACGGTAGAGCGGAAGCACGCTCAGGAAGCAGAGCGCCGAAGTCAGGGCGGCCGCCCTGAGAAAGAGCGGAAAGGTGCTCCAGGCGAAGGCAACGGTGGTGGCGGCCGCGAGGGCACCGAGAATCGACGTCATTCCCGCAAGAAGCGCCTGCAGCCTCTGGCTCGAGCTCAGTCCGAGCGTTGCCTGGCGACCGACGAGACGGACGGCGAGAGCCTCGAGCTTTGAAGTGCCAGCGTGCATTCCTTGCGAGAATAACGCGTTTTTGGTGCTTTTTGATGCTGTTTACGTCGGGCTGGTCGGTGGATGTGGCCCGACGTTTGCTCCTGGCCTCGCGACGGTGCGCCAGAGCTCGTGATGTACTGGGGTCCTCACTCCTGGAGACAAAACGTGGCAAGAACTCCCCGAAGCGCATCGGGCAGCAGAGCCGTGCCGTTGCGCTGGCTCCCGTGGCCGTTGATCCTGCTCGTCCTTACGCCCGTCGCGGCACAGGTCGAGGAGACGGATTGGTCGGTGACGACCGGCTCGAATGCGAGCCAGCGCTACGCGCCGCTCGATCAGATCGACGCCTCGAACGTCAGCCGCCTGGAGCGCCTCTGGACCTGGACGTCTCCCGACGTTGCCTTGGTCGCCGAGGATCCGAAGTTCAAGAGCCGACGGATGCGACCCGGGAACCACCAAGCCAGTCCGCTCAAGCTCGGCGATCGCCTTTACACAACCTCTCCGCTCTACCAGATCACTGCTCTCGACCCAGGAAGCGGCGCGACCCTCTGGTCTTACGATCCGGAGGGCTACTCCTCCGGCCGCCCGACCAATCTCGGTTTCACGCATCGGGGAGCCGCCCACTGGACCGACGGAACCGGTCAGGTGCCGCCGCGCCTCTTCTACGCGACCGGGGATGCCCGTCTCCGGGCCGTGGATGCACTCGGCGGCGAGCCCGTGGGCGACTTCGGTGACGGTGGCTCGGTCGACCTGACGCTGGGACTGCGCCGCGAGGTAAGCCGCCGGAAGTACACAGTGAGCTCCCCTGTGACCGTCTGCCAGGACGTCGTCGTCGTCGGCTCGTCCATCTCCGACGTCCCGACCCATCCGGAAGCGCCTCCCGGAGACGTTCGCGGCTTCGATGCGCGCACCGGTGAGCAGCTCTGGATCTTCCAGTCCATTCCGCAGCCCGGAGAGGTCGGACACGAAACCTGGGAAGACGGGTCCTGGGAGTACACCGGGAACGCGAACGTCTGGACGCTGATGAGCGCCGACGAAGATCTCGGGCTCGTCTATCTGCCGTTCGGTACGCCCACCAACGACTGGTACGGGGGACATCGGCTCGGAGACAACCTCTTCTCCGAAAGCCTCGTCGCTGTCGACTGCCGCACGGGCAAGCGCCGCTGGCACTTTCAGATGGTCCATCACGGACTCTGGGACTACGACCTGCCGACCTCGGCGATCCTGGGCGACTTCGAGGTCGAAGGGCGTCGGGTGAAGGCTGCGATGCAGCTCAGTAAGCAGGGATTCCTCTACGTCTTCGATCGCGAGACCGGAGAACCGGTCTGGCCGATCGAAGAGCGCCCCGTGCCGCAGACCGGAATTGTCGGAGAGCGCACCTCTCCGACGCAGCCCTTTCCCACGCAACCGCCGCCCTTCGAGCGGCAGGGGCTGAGCGAAGAAGACCTCATCGACTTCACGCCGGAGCTGCTCGCCGAGGCTCGCCGCATCTTGCAGAAGCACCACTACGGTCCGCTGTACACGCCGCCGAGCGAAAAGGGCACGCTCAACCTGCCCGGATGAGGCGGCGGCGCCAACTGGCCCGGCGGCGCCTTCGATCCGAAGACCGGATGGCTCTACGTTCCCTCGGTCACGAGCCCGGTCGCGATGACTCTCCGGAAGCCAGACCCCAGTCGCTCGAGCTTCGACTACATCGGCTCGATTCAGCTCAACGTGCGTGGCCCTGCCGGGCTGCCGCTGGTCAAACCGCCCTACTCCCGCCTCACCGCGTACGACCTGACGAAGGGGGGGATTGCTTGGAGGGTGCCCCTTGGCAACGGTCCGGTCGGGCATCCGGCTCTCCGTGATCTCGGTCTCGAGAACCTCGGCTCCGGCGCCCGTGGTCACGTCCTGCTGACCGACAGCCTGCTCTTCGTAGCGACCGGTCGCCAGGTCTTCGAGCTGCCCGAGATGGCCGAGCTCGAGCTGTTCGGAGAGAGCGCGGTCGGCGAGCTCGCCGGGACGAACGAGGAGGAAGACGGCGCGCCACGGCCTGCGCCGCCGATGGAAGCGTGGAACTTCGAGCCATCGCGTCTCAGCGCGTTCGACAAGGCGACGGGCGAGCTCCTGTGGTCGACGGAGCTCGACGAGCAGATCGGGGGCAGCCCGGTCAGCTACCTGCACGAAGGCAAGCAGTACGTCGTCTTTGCGGTTGGGGGGCAGGCCGAGCCCGCGAAACTGGTCGCCTACGGACTGCCGGATTGAGCGTCTGCAAGGATCGACACTTTGCGCGGCGGTCGGACCACGCGCGATTCCGTGCGGTAGTACTGCTCGAGCGACGACGGTTTGGTGACGCCCTCGAAGACCAAATGGGGCTCGTAGCGCAGTTCGAAGTCGAAGCGCCCTTCCCGCGGCTGGAGGTAGAGAGTCACCTCGTCCTCGCCGTTCTCCCAGTGGTTGAGGACTGAGGAGTCTTCCCACTGGTTCCGCAGATGATCGATGTCGAGAGAGGCGCCGGGAGGCAGACCGATCCGCGCCGTCAGCATGCCTCGTCCAAAGCTCCGCGTGCCGGAGACGCGACAGGTGATGGGCGTGTGTCGACGGACGCGCCGCTCGGGGCAGTCGATGTCGAGTGAGAGCTCATCGTGCTGCTGCAGTGCTTTGACCGCCTCCCAAGGCCGGTAGTACGTGGCACTGAGCCGGACCAGGGTCCAGCCTTCGCCGCCCTGGATCTGGAGCTCCGGTGATCCATCGCGCAGACTGCGAGTCGTGCGCTCGTCCGGCGCGCCAAGGTTCTCTTCGTTGAGCGTGAAGTCTGGCGGCACGCTCTTGTCGGGCGCCTGAGCTCCCCAGATCTCGATCGCTGTCTCGATCGCTTCGACCGTGGCCTCGGTGTTCGACCAGGACCCTCCGGGACCTTGACGTTGCAGGAGCCATGCGAGGCCTTCGGTGAGTAGCGTGTCGTCGGCTCCTTGTGCGTAGAGAGCGCGCAGTGCGAGTGCCGTGGCGACGACGTTGCCGGCTCGACCCGAGCTGTAGAAGACGGACGGCGTGCTGCTCGTCCAATAGCGCCCTTCGGACGTGATCTGGCTTCTGGCGACCAGTCTCTTGGCGAGTCTCGCTTCTTGATCCTCGTGCAGGGAGCCCGCGAGCAGGCGAGACGCGAGATCGATCGTACGCTCGGGAGAGCGGTGCTCTCTCCGGATGTTTGTCTTCGCCCTTTGGTTCTCGCGCGCGGCCTTTTGCAGCAGGCTCCGCTCGCCCTCACGCTCCAGCCGGCGATCGATGGCTGCCAACCTCACTAGGGTGCGTGGTCGGACTCGGCCGATACGGTCCGAGTCGAGCTGCGCCTCGATCCAGCGCACCGCTTTGTCGATCCCCTCCCTGGAGGAGCCCGCCCAAGCCTCAGCGCGTTGAAGAAAGTCGACGACGTAAGCCGTCAAGTCCAGGGAGCCGGGATCGTGTGTCCAGTAGCCGAACCCGCCTCCGGGCTTCTGCCGCCGCCGAACGCGTTGGATCGCTTCGTCGAGATGCTGACGGGAGCGTTCTGCTCGAGCTGCCAAAGCCGGTTCCGGCGTCGAAGCACCAAGCTCGAGAAGAGCGAGGCTGAGTCGCGCCGCCGAGACGGTCTGTTCCGTGCAGCCGGTCGGGCGTCGCTCCAGGTCGAGAGCCGCCTGCTCGAGAAGCTGCAGCGGTCGCTGGATACGAACTACCTCGAGCGATCCAAGGTCAGCGAGTCGGTCGCGCGGCAGATCCAGGGAGAGCGTCACCTCGCCTTCAGGATCCAGCCTCAGGAGCCGCGTGATCGAGTCGGTTCCTCGATAGGCGTTGGGCTCGACTATGAAGGGCACTTCGACGGCGTCGCTGAGGGGGCTTCCGGTCGGCCCCTGGGTCTTCGCGATCGCTCGGAGTTTCGCGCTGCCTGGACTCCGGAATTGGGTTTCCAGAGAGCGCACGGTGCTGCCGCTCATCAGGCGGTGCGGCCCTGGCCTGCCTCCGAGGCGCAGTGCATCGTCTGCCTCGAAGGTCCACTGGGTCCGGCGCGGGTCCTCCTCGCGGTTGTGTAGCAGGAAGGGCAGCTGCGCTTTGTCGCCCACGGTAAAGCGTGCGGGAACGTCCGGCTCGACGTAGACTGGCAGATCGCTTTGCAGTTCGAGCTCGGCCGTCGCAATGCGTCCGCGCACGTCGTGTGCAACAGAGGCGATGTGCCAGCTCGTCACGTCATCCGAAAGCGGTAGCTCGACCGTCGCTGTTCCGTCGCGCAGTGCGATTTCGGGAAAGAATGCGAGCGTCTTTCTGAAGTCGCTCCGCAGCGGTGGAGTACCCAGGCTGAGCGAGTTCTGGACCGATGAAATCGAGGTTCCTTGATAGAGCTTTCGCTCGTCGAGAACGGGAGCCTCCGAGGTGACGGTGATCGAGTCCCCCACCCAGCGAACGAGAGTGAAACGATGAGACAGGAGGGCGTTCGGTCTCGCCTTGCGAGTTGTTTCGACGGGCTCCAGCCCCTCGAGAGTCGCTGAGACTCGCAGTAGCGCTGGCGACAGCCCGGGGATCCTGGCGCGCCCCGAGGCGTCGGTGATGGCGACTCGTGTTTCGTAGATCGAGCAGGCCTCCACGGTGACGCCGGGCAGAGGAGTGCCGTCTTCATCGACGACCGCCACGGTGATCTCGGCCGGCTCCTGGTTCGAAGGCGCGTCGAGCTTGGCATCAGAGAGGCAGGCGATCTCAAGAATCGTTGTGTCGTCTTCAGTGCGGCGGAGGCCGTCGGCGCCTTCGTCGACGACGGACAGGGCGGTTGGGGGGCCTCCCTCCTCGCGCTGCCAGTCGAGAAAGTACTGATCGCTCATCCTGTCCCAGAGGTCTCGGTGGCCAAGCTGCGTGAGCGTCCGTCGCCAAAGGGAAGCGAGGCCCTCTGGAGTGGCTGCAAGCGGTTCGCCGCGGGCAGCTTCTTGAAGTGTGCTCGTGACCATGCTCAGGAGACGCTGCTTGATCAAGATGCGGCGCTTCAGGACCACGGGCATCTCTTCGGGGCCGCCTCTCAGAATCAGCTGGGTGTCGTCGCCCCAGTCCACCTCCCAGGGTTGACCCCAAGGATCGACCAGCTCGGCGAGGCTCGGCGCGAAGTGGATCAGTGCGGCAGTCTCTGGGTCGGAGGCTCTCAACTCGGAAACTAGCTGAAGTAGCTCGTCGCGGTTTCTGGGTCTTGGTCTACCTTCATCGAACGCCGTGCTGAGGATCGAGGTCAGGACGTTGAGGAGGTTGTCGAAGCAAGGCCAGCGAATCCACCCAGCGTCGAAGTCGTCGAAGGTCTCTGCCGAACTATCTGCACCTTGGCTGCGCGCTGTGATGGTGCACGAGTGGTTCGAGAGATGGGCACGAAAGCGATAGGGGGCGCCCCAAGGATCGTGCAGCGCATCGGCGACCGCCGAGGTGTGAGGCAGCTGCGCCAGTGCTGCGCTGAGCCCTTCGGGACTGCTCGATACATCGAGCAGCTGCTTCGCCGTCCACTGCGGCTTGGCCGCTTCTAGCCAGGAGCTGTAGAACCTGCCCCGGGAAACCTTCGCCATCTTCTGCAGAGGATCGAAGTAGGACTGAGTCGCGAGCACCCGGGCCTGAAGAGACGACGCTTGATCCAAGAGAAAGCGCGCTGCCAGTCGCTCGGCTTCGTCGAGCTCTGGCTTCTCCAACAGATCGAGAAGCGACGTCGTCCCTACGGTTGCGACGCTTCGGGGCGTGTCTTCCTGAAAGGGGGCGAGGAACGCGGGAGGCGAGTCCCGGCCCTGTCGGACGAGTTGATGCTCGCGCGAATTGGCTCGCACTGCGGCAAGGCCAGCAACCGCCTCGAGGTTCTTGCCTTGGGCGTCGGCGAAGCGCAGCCGAAGAGTGGCCGTGTCGCCAGGGCGCAGGCCCTCGGACAGCGTTTCGATTGCCAGCGACGGGCTGGAGGGTTGGTCTGAGGCCATCGTTCTCGGTGCCAGAGGAAAGACAGCGGCCGGAGAGAACGGGCGCCTGCCGTCTCGGCCAGCGAGTGAGTACCAGCCGTTTTCGACGGACTGTCGTGCGACGACGTAGAGCCGGCCGAGGCTGGTCGTATCAAGCGGGCCGAACAGGCCGGCCTCGAAGCGGACGAGAGCCTGCTCGGAAGCCAGCTTGACGGTGCGGTCGTCGAGCAGCTGGGGAGAGTCTTGGTCATAGCGCCAGAGTTCGAGGTCGATCGAGCCAAGGCTGGGCGGGTCTTCCTCTCCGGCCCAGGACAGCGTCAGTTCGATCGGTTCTGCGGGCTGCCAGAGAGCGCGGCCCCGAAGGTCGAGTCGTCGGGCGCGACCCCGATCGCCTCCTGCCCACGCATAGGTCTTGCCGAGGGGCCGGCGCGTCTCGTCCGGCCCCGGGGCGGCCACCACGACGACTCGGTCGGCGTCGCCTTGGATCTCGAAGCGACCGATACCCAAACGGTTGGTTCTCGAACGCCCGAGCGAGCGGTCTTGGCGCCACGTCCAGCGGTTCTTTGCTCTTGCTCCCTGCTCTCGCGTGACGGACAGCACCTCGAACTCGGTCGAGGTCGGATTGCCTTCTGCATCGCTCGTGACAATCCAGAGTGCGCGGCGTCCGCCCAAAGCCGTACGGGTTCGGTACGCGTGCACGTGCAGCTCGTAGGGCGAGCGTCGCAGAGTCAGCGAGCGCTGCTCGGTACGCCCGCTCACCGGATGCCTGGCCCTCACGGTGGCGGTGATGTCGCGATACTGCTCGGGTTCCTGCCCCCAATCCTCGACCAGTGTCGCGGGCTGGATCACGAGAACGGCTCTTCCTGCAGCATCGGTCTCCGCGGTAGCTCGCGTGGCGCCGTCGAGCGAGAGTTCGATTTGCGCCTGCTGGATAGGCTCGTCGAGAAACGACTCTGCGTGGACGTTCACCGTCCACGGCGCGTTGCCGAGGACGACGCGGTCTACTGGCTTCGCCGCGAAGCGGAAGCGCGGCTCACTCTCGTTCGTGACCTCGATCTCTCCTGCGCGCACGTCGAGACCAAGTTCGTCACCCTCGACGTCGAAGTAGAGCGGTCCGGTGGGGACGTCTGCTGGAATCTCGAAGCGCACAGACGCGACTCCAGCGTCCGTGGTCTCGAGCTGGTAGCGGCTCAGCTCATCCCAGTTCCCGTCCATGATCTCGAGACGGAGAGACCGCTTCGCCGCGGGGCGACCGCGATCCAGTGCGAGTGCTCTTACGTGGATCGTCTCACCGGATCGATAGATCGCACGATCGGTCGAAACGTAGGCGACGAGCCCGGTGCGGTTCCCCCGGAGATCGATCGACCACGTCTCAATCCGTTCCTCCTTCTCGACCTTGAAGCGCAGTCTCGACCGGCCGCTGTCGATCGGGGTCGGCAGCCGGAAGCGCACTTTGCCACGCGAGTCGGTTGTGCCTCGTCCCAGGGCCAACGTGTTCTTTGATTCGTCGACCAGAGTGGCCTCGACTTTGGCTCCGTGGACTGGCCCGCCCTGCCAAGGGTCGAAGACTTGAAGCAGGGCGTTGTGCTCGGTGCCCAGGAGCGCCCTGCTCCCGGAGTAGCGCAGATCGAAGCGCCTTTCGAGAAGGGTCTTTGCGTCTTGGCTGGAGGCCGCTGCAGGTAGCAACAGCAGGAGCCAGACGAGAAGGCCTCGACGGTTCATAGCGTCTCCTGGAGGTCGTGATCTGGTAGGGATCACTCTCTTCCAGAGCAAGCGGCGTACCAGGTGGCCGGCCGTTCGGCAGGTGGCCTCGAAGTGCTGCTTTCTATGGCGGCTTCGGCGTTTCGGGCGCTCGGGGGCTCAACTGTTCGGAGCGCGCTGCTGCCTTTTGGGCATGTTCGGCACGACAGAGTGACGGGGCGCTGGGTCTGTGGGGCGCGCAGTCATTCGTCGGCGAGGGCGTCCCGAAAGTAGCCCGCGATCTCGGACGCGTCCTTCTCCTTCGTGTCGTACGCGTCGCTGTTGCACTGGAGCGCAACGACCAGGCCCTCGTCTGGGTACATCAAGAGCATGGAGCGCGCGCCGATCGAGGAGCCACCGTGATGAACGACGAAGCGCCGCGGCGGCTCGGCTTTGGGGTCCGCAAGTTGGGAGCGGAATCCGAGCGCGTAGATCGTCGGCTCGCCGTCGTCGAGCGGTAGCGGAGTGAAGAGCTTCCTGACGACTTCGGCGGAGAGCCAGAGTGATTGGCCTGCGTGTGCGCGCAGGAGCTCAGCACCGAAGGTGGCGACGTCGGTGGGAGTGGAGAGTAGGCCGCCCGATGGCGCCTTGTAGGAGTCGTCGACCGTGACTGCGGGGGTCATGCCTTTGCTGCGTTTCGAGTAGAAGGTCGCTATGCCCGGAGCGGGCCGCGTCGGATCGTCGACCTGCGTCGCTGTGAGGCCGAGCGGTTCGGTGATCTCTGAGGCCAGCAGCTCGGCAAAGCTCAGCTCGGCGACGTGCGCTAGCGCTGCGCCGGCGAGGTTGAAACCGTAGCTCGAGTAGCTGGTCTTCGAGCCGGGCCGGAACTCGAGTGGCTCGCTGGCGAAGATCGCGAGTCCGTCGGCGACGCTGTCGTAGTGCTTGCGGTTGAACGACTCGAGACCGCGGTAGTGACGGATTCCGGCTTGGTGCGTAAAGAGGTGACGCAGGCGCACGACGTGCTCTTTCTCTGGAAAGTCCGGATAGAGGCTGCGCACGTCGGCGTCGAAGTCGATCAGGCCGCGCGCAAAGAGCCTGCCGGCAGCGGCGCCGGTGAAGGCCTTCGAGGTGCTGCCGATGCGAAAGAGAGTCTCGGTCGTGACGGGTGTGCCGCTCTCGAGGTCCGCGACGCCGAAACCCTCGCTCCAGAGGAGCTCTCCGTGCCGAGCGACGGCCACGGAGAAGCCGGGATGGCCGGCGGCCAAACGAGACTCGATCAGCTTGCGGCTCTGGTCGACGGCACGTTGTGGAGCTTCATCGGTAGCGAACGCGTTTGCCGCGGTCAGGGAAGCCATGAGGAAGGCCGCCGCGCCGGCCTGGAAAGGGAGCATGTGGAGTCCTCCGGCGCTGCCGCCGATGTCCGTATTCTTTCGGATTTACGTGTGAGCGCCTCATCGGTTGCGCTCAAAGTGACGAGCTGCCCCGAGCGCTCTGCCTTAGCGGGGGCGCAGAATCTCGCGCTCGTTGCCCATGCGGCGCGTCACCCGCTGGGAGTCGAGATATTCGAGCAGCGGGATCGCCCACTTGCGTGTCAGGCCGAAGTGGTCTTTGAACTGGGGAACACCGAAAGTCTGCCAGTCGAGAGCCCGCAGATCGTCGCGCAGCCTCGCAAGGCACGAATCGGCGATGAAGAGACCGGCCGGGAGGCGGACCAGTTTGCCCTGCTTGACCAGGTGCTTGAGCAGCCCGTCGAAGATCTGCGGCTTGATGCCGAGCTCCTGCTGCACCTCCTTGATCGCGGACGGCTGCAGTCCCTGACGTTCGAAGAGCGCAACGATCGCGTCGGCGTGCTTCTGCTCGTCGGCCGTGAACTGAGAGCCGCGCCCCGGCAGATTGAGCTCGTCACCCTGGATCACCAGTACCTTCTGCTTGGCGAGCCAGTCGACGTAGACGTCGGCGAGCTCCGATCCGCGGCCTGGCAACAGGCGACGGAGTGTCTCGGCTTTGGGCATGCCCGAGGCCATGCGATTTGCTTTGAAGTAGCCCTTGAGCAGCTGCCTCGCGCGCTCGGCTAGAGCGACGACCTGCTGCGGCTGGATCCAGCGCTCGCCGTGACCTGCTCCGGCCGGAGCTCGCAGGAGCTTGCCGTCGGCCTGAAGCTCTTCGAGGGCGCTGAGCACGGCCGCTTCGGGCTCACCAAGCCGGCGCCGCAGCTCCTGCGGGTCGAGACCCGCTTCGCCCTGAAGCTCGGCCCAGACGATCAGAGCTTCTGAGAGCGACCCCCCGAGTGATGGAGCAACGGCTTCGAGCTGTTTGCCGCGCAGCGGCGCGAGCGCGGGATCGAGGATCGAGCCACCGCCGAGCGTCGTCTGCGGCGATGGCCGGCGGACGATGAAGCGATCGCCGCGCACGGTGACCGTGGGCGCATCGAGGCGCACCTCCGCGAGGCACTCGCCACCGGGCTCGACCGGCCCGCCGACGGGCCGCAGCTTGCCGAGGCGCTCGGCGGAGCCGACGTGTACGCGGACCGGCAGGAAGCCCTTGATCGTCTTGGGTGCGCTCGGCAGGAGACGGAAGCGCACGAGCCAGCGTCTCGAGACGGTGACCGAGTCGGGCCGCGCAACCTGATCGCCGCGGCCCACCTCGCCAAGATCGACGCCAACGAGCTGCAGCGACGTGCGCTCGCCGGCGAGCGCAGTAGAGCGATCGGAGCCGTGCACCTGCACGCTACGCACGCGCGCCGGACGACCCGACGGCAGCAGCGCGACTTCGTCCCCCTCGTCGATCCGTCCCGAGACGAGCGTGCCGGTGACGAGCACGCCGAGCCCCTTGAGCTGGAAGGCGCGGTCGATCGGCAGTCGCGGAGGCAGATCGAGGAGTTCGGCGCCGGACTGTGCGGCGTCAGCGAGCTCGACGAGCTTGGCGCGCACGTCGTCGACGCCCTCGCCCGTCTTGTTGGACACTTTGACGATCGGTGCGCCGGCGAACGGAGTGTTCTGCAGCGCCTCCTCGAGCTCGAGCTCGGCGAGCTCGAGCAGCTCCGGGTCGACGAGATCGGTCTTGGTCAGGGCGACCAGGCCGGCGGGAGTGTCGAGCAGCGAACAGATGTCGAGATGTTCCAGCGTCTGTGGTTTGACGCCTTCGTCGGCAGCCACGACGAGCATCATCAGGCGAATTCCGCCGAGTCCGGCGAGCGCGTTGTGAACGAAACGCTCGTGTCCGGGAACGTCGACGAAGCCGATCTGCAGATCGTCCTCGAGGCTGTGCGCGAAGCCCAGGTCGATGGTGATGCCGCGCGCCTTCTCCTCCTGCCAGCGATCGCAGTCGATGCCCGTGAGGGAGGCAATGAGCGACGTCTTACCGTGGTCGATGTGGCCAGCGGTGCCGACGATGAGGCGGCGTTTAGGAGAGTCGGGTGAGGACATGGAGACGAGGAGAGTAGCGCACTAGGAGCCGTGCTTCGTGGGCTCTCGTCGAGCTTCTGTCGAGTCAGCGCCTCGATCGATTGGGCTGGACGCAAAGAGCGTGTTGCTCGGGCAGGCTCCTCCGTCGATCTGCGCTGCGCAGCGCGCGAAGCACGTCAGTTACAGCGCCTCAACCCAAGAGCTCTCTGGCGATCTGGTTGACCAGCTTGCCGTCCGCGCCGCCGCCGAACTGCGCCATGACCGCCTGCATCACCTGGCCCATGCCGCTCGGACCGGAGAGGCCCTTTTCCTCGATGACGGCCTGGACGGCGGCTCGCAGAGTCGCTTCGTCGACCTGCTGCGGCAGATAGGGCTCGAGCAGCACGAGCTCGCGCTCTTCCTTCTCTGCGAGCTCGGT
>JBCCLJ010000044.1:0-36949 GCA_039026915.1 Acidobacteriota bacterium | reverse complement strand
CGTCGAGCTGCTGTACCGCAGCCGGCCCGAACTGCCCAGTGAAGCTCTGGCCGAGTGCACGCCGCTGCGCTACACGGCGCGCGACGGGCTGGAGATACCCGCCCTGCTGACCCTGCCCAAGGGCGTCCCGGCCGAGGGACTTCCGCTCGTCGTGCACCCACACGGCGGACCCTGGGCGCGGGACTATTGGGGCTACAGCCCCTTCCCGCAGTTTCTCGCCAACCGCGGCTACGCCGTCGTGCAGCCCAACTTCCGCGGCTCCCTCGGCTTCGGCAAGAGCTTCATGAACGCCGGCAATCGCGAATGGGGTACGGGCGCCATGCAGCACGACATCAGCGACGCCGTAGCGCACCTGGTGGAGAGAGGCATCGCCGACCCTGAGCGCGTCGGCATTTTCGGCGGTTCCTACGGCGGCTACGCCACCCTCGCCGGCGTGACCTTCACCCCGGAGCTCTACCGCTGCGGCGTGCCGTTCGTCGCGCCGTCGAACCTGATTACGCTGGTCGAGTCCTTCCCTGCGTACTGGCGACCGCTGCTTCAGGGCACCTGGTTCTACCGCGTCGGCGATCCCGAGGTGCCGGCGGACCGGGAGGATCTGATCGCGCGCTCGCCGCTGTTCTCGGTCGACCAGATCGAAGCGCCGCTGCTCGTCGTTCACGGCGCCAACGACCCGCGCGTCAAACAGCACGAGTCCGATCAGATCGTCGTGGCGCTGCGCGACAAGGGCAAGGCGGTCGAGTACGTCGTCGCACCGGACGAAGGCCACGGCTTCCGTGCGCCGCTCAACAACCTTGCCCTGGCGGCTGCGATGGAGCGCTTTCTGGCAAAGCATTTGGGAGGCCGCGCCCAAGAGGACATGTCCGCCGAGGTGACGGAAAGGCTGTCGGCGATCACCGTCGAGCCTTCCGAAGTGGTCGTCGCACCGGGCGACTGACCCTCGGGCTCAACGCAAGAGAGCCGCCGAGACTCTCGGCGGCTCTTCGGTTCCCGAGCGAGACACTCGGGTGCTGGCAGTCGGCAGCGGTCAGCGTAGAACGACGAGGACCACGCGGCGGTTCTGCTCGCGACCGTCCTTGGACTTGTTGTCGAAGGCCGGCTCGCTCTCGCCGTAGGAGATGACCGACATGCGGTGCAGCGGGAAGCCGTGCTCGCGGTTGAGGTAGCGACGCACCGCTTCGGCGCGCTGCTCACCGAGGCTCATGTTGAAGGCCTCGGGGCCGGTGGAGTCGGTGTGGCCCTGAATCTCGATGAAGACGTTCTGGTTCTCGTCAGCGAGAGGCATGGCGAAGTCGGTGAGGGCCTTCTTGGCCTCGTCGCTGAGGCTCGACTTCTCGGTGGGGAAGCGGACCTTGGAGTCGGAGAGAACCGTCTCGTAGAGCAGCTTGCCTTCGGCGAGCTTGCCGGCGGCGATGGCGCGGTCGTAGGCGTCGCGAGCCGTTTTCGAGGCCTTCTCGAGCTCGACGCCCTGCTCTTCGATCGCTCCGCTGTTCTCGGAGATCGCCGTCTGGTTCTCTTCGATCTGGGTCGTGACCTCCGAGATCTGCGTGTTGGTCTCAGTGCGCTGCGCGTCGAGGCCCGCCTGCAGCTCCGAGAGGACGAACTTCTTGGTGGCGCAGCCGCTCGAAACGAGGGCGAGCGCGGTCAGGGTGATGCCGAGGGTGGTCAGCCTTTTCATAACGATCTGTCTCCGAAAGGGTGTTGGTTTGGAATGCGATGACTGCGTCGATGCAGGGGCGCTACGAAGCGGGGTGAGGCGAGGCACCGTAGTACTCCGATCGAAAGAGCACCTGGTCGCCGTCCTTTACCCGGACTTCGATCTGATGAATGGACTTGCCGAGACTCGGGTCGGTGGCGAAGCCCAGAACGTATTGACTGCGGAGATCACGTTCGACGCGATCGCACGCAGACGGCACATCGAGCTCACCATCGACCGCGAGATGACGGCCTCCGGTGACCTCCGCCAGGGCCAGGAGCGGAGAGCGATCGACCTCCTCGGTCTCCGAGACGGTCTCGGAGAGATCGAAGACGTAGACCGGGATCTCGGTCGCCGCGACCATGCGTCGCGCCTCCTGCGCCGGGATGCCGCTGGCGTTGTCCAGGCCGTCCGTGAGGAGCACCGCGGCGCGTCGCGTCTTGCGACCCTCCGCAGCGAACTCGGGCAGCCAGGTGACGGCATCGTGAATGCCGGTCTTGCCATAGCCGCGCCAGGTTCCCATGGACTCGACGAGCGAGTCCGCGCTCTCGGTGAACGGCACCGAAAGCTCGACGCGGGAGCCTGCGAACGACGCCATGGCGAACTGGTCGCCATCGAGAGCGTCGTCGAGAAAGTGGTGGACCACTCCCTGGCTCCGGTCGAGCTTCCCCTGAAGTGCCATGCTGCCGGAAAGATCTTGCAGAAAGATCAGACTGATCGGAGCGTCGGGGCCTCCTTCGAAGCCCTCGATCGGCACGGGCTTACCGTCGATGAGAAGTTGGAATGCATCTCGGTCGAGATCGCTGACGTAGACGCCGCCAGTGCGCACGACCACAGGGACCGAAATCCACTCCACCGACACCACCTCGGTAAAGGCCATCTCAGGGGACTCCTGCTCTTGTGCAAAGCTCTCCCTCGGCAGCGCCAAAGCGACCGCCAGAACCAGCACGAGCAGACCACCCCTGAGGGGGAAGTGACTGAACATAGCAATAAGGCTATCACCGTTGCGTCAGGAAAGGCCTTCAGCGGTCCTGCGCACGCGGAATGGAGGACGTCATGAGTGATTCGAAACAGAGTCCCGCGAGCACAACATCGGCCGCTGGTCCGCTGTCGGGCTATCGCATTCTCGATCTGACGACGATGGTCTCCGGGCCGATGGCGACTCTCCTCCTCGGCGACCAGGGGGCCGACGTGATCAAGGTGGAGACGACGACCGGCGGCGATCTGACCCGGCACCTCGGGCCGCAGCGCGGGGGACTGACGGCGATCTTCGTCACGCTCAACCGCAACAAGCGCTCCCTGGCAATCGACCTCAAGAGTGAGCGCGGGCGCGAGGTGCTGCTCGACATGATGCGTGACACCGACGTCTTCGTGCAGAACTTCCGCCCCGGTGCGGCCGAGCGCATGGGCCTCGACGAAGCCACGCTGCGGGCGATTCGCCCGGACCTGATCTACGTCTCGATCAGCGGCTTCGGCGAAAAGGGCCCCTACGCCAACAAACGGGTCTACGACCCCATCATTCAGGGGCTGTCAGGGCTCGCGTCGATCCAGGCCGACGCCGAAGGGCGTCCGAAGATGGTGCGCCTCATCGTGCCCGACAAGCTGACGGCGATGACCGCAGCGCAGGCGATCACTGCCGCGCTGCTGGCGCGCGAACGCACGGGCAAGGGGCAGCACGTTCGCCTGTCGATGCTCGACGCCATGGTCTCCTTCCTCTGGCCCGAAGGAATGACCGCACACACGCTCGTTGGCGACGGCGTCGGCAATCGGAAGCGCGGCTCGCTGGCCGATTTGATCTACGAGACGAAGGACGGCTACATCACCGTCTCGACGATGTCCGACCTGGAGTGGGAGGCGCTGGCGAGGGCGACCGAGCACGAAGAGTGGATCACCGACCCGCGCTTCGAGACGGCGGCGCTGAGGATGCGGAACTTCGCCGATCGGCGTCAGATGGTCGGTGAGACGCTGACCGAGCGCACCTCGGCCGAGTGGCTCGAGCGCTTCGAGGCCGAGGATGTTCCCTGCGCGCCGATCAACACGCGCGAAGACCTGCTCGTCGACCCGCAGATCGCCGAGAATGAGCTGATCGTCGAGATGGAGCATCCCCTGGCGGGCAGCGTGCGCATGACACGGCCGGCGGCTCGTTTCGACGAGACCCCAACGTCATTGCGCCTGCCCGCGCCCGGGTTGGGCGAGCAGTCGCTCGAGGTCCTCGAGGAGGCCGGACTCGGTGCCGAGGAGCTGGCTCAGCTGCAGGAGGACGGCGTCGTCGTGCAGTTCGCGGCGGAGTAGCGCGGGCTCGAATCCGATGGCCGCTCAGCAGACGCGCGGCATCAGCAAGCCCAAGAGGTGTCGGCAAGCCTGCCTCGCTAGCTCTTGAAGGGTGAGATTTCGGGGCGGGTCTCGTAGTTGAGATCGAAGGCACGCTGGAACGCCGGCCGCGTGCGCAGGCGTTCATCGTAGGGACGCAGGCTCTCTGGCAGGGGAGCGTCGTAGGCGTCGGCCCAACTGAGGCAACTACCGAGGAGGATGTCGGCTCCCGAGAATTCCTCGCCGAGAAGGTAGGGGCGGCCGTCCTCGAACTCCCGCGCCGGCACTCGGATCATCCTGTCGAAGCCTTCGTAGGCGGCGTCGATCGCCTTTGGCGCTTCGCCGTAGATCGATGCGAGGTCGCGGTGCTTGCGCACGATGTAGAGGGTATGGGCGTCGAGCTCCATCAGAACGAAGCAGCTCCAGGAGTCGTAGCGAGCGCGCTGCTCGACGTCGGTCGGGACCAGATTGCCGTAGCGACTGCCGAGGTAGTTGACGATCGCGCCGCTCTCGCGGAGCACGAAGTCCCCGTCTTCGAGGACGGGGATCTTCTGGCTCGCGTTCAGCGCGGTGAACTCCTCCGTCTGCGTTTCGCCGGTGCGAGACCCGAGGGGAAGGTGCTCGAACTCGAGCTCGAGCTCACAGGCCGCCCAGATCGGACGGAAGGTTCGTGGCGTGGCGGCACCCCAGAGCCGCACCGATCACTTGCCCTCGAAGGTCGGCTTGCGCTTCTCGACGAAGGCGCGGGCCGCATTCTTGTGGTCCTCGGTGAGACCCGTGAGCGACATGTGCATCGCCTCCAGGTCGAAGACCTCGTCGATCGAGCCGCCGTTGGCCGTCGCGTTCAGGTTCTTCTTCATGTAGCCGTAGGCGATCGTCGGTCCTTCGGCCAGACGCTGGGCGATGGCCATGACCGAGCCCTCGAGTTCTTCGGCCGGTAGCGAGCCATTCAGGATTCCGAGGCGCTCGGCCTCCGGGGCGAGCAGCACGTCGCCGAAGAAGAGCAGCTCTCGCGCCTTGGCGTCGCCGACGAGTTTGGGCAGGAAGTAGCTGCTACCGTAGTCGCCCGAGAAGCCGACCTTGGCAAAGGCGGTCGTGATCTTGGCGTGCTCGGCGGCATAACGGAGGTCGCAGGCGAGCGCGATCGACAGCCCCGCCCCGGCTGCCGGTCCGGGAATCATGGCGATCGTCGGCTTGGGGAACTCGTGAATCTGCTTCGAGACCTCCATGCCGGTCCGGAGTCCCTGTACTCGTTCCTGCAGGGGCTGCGAAGCGCCGGACTGATGACCCTCGTTCATGCCTTTGACGTCGCCACCGGCGCAGAACGCACCGCCGGCACCCGTCAGCACCAGTGCGCGTACTGCAGGATCGGTGGCGAGACGCGGAATTGCCTCGCGCAGGCCTCCCATCATCTCGCCGGAGAGGGCGTTGCGGCGTTCGGGACGGTTCATCGTCAGGACGGCGACGCCGTCGCGGATCTCTTCCAGTAGTTCGGGCATCTCGCGTGTCTCCCTAGCGGTTGAGGCAGTGATTTGGTTTTATGAAGCTACCGAATGGTAGCGGATTCAGGGCTTCCGGGCCGCTCGGGCGGGCTCTGCGGAGGCTCGGTCGCTCGATGCAGACAGCCCCGCTCTCTTGCCGTATACTTTTGCCTTCGCACCGGCTCCGGGCTCCCCGCCGCACGAACGGCTCGGACAGCTCCCGCCCTGCCTGGAAGCGAGCCCGAACGCCGTTCGAGGCCACGGGCACAGATTCGACCGATTCAGATCGCAACACAACTTCCGAAGAGAGAACGCCATGCCGAGAAAGTGCAAGCTGTCGGGAAAGAAGCCCCTCAGCGGTCATAACGTCTCGCACGCCCACAACATCACCAACAAGTGGCAGCGCCCCAACATCCAGAACAAGCGCCTGTTCGTTCCGGAGCTCGGTCGCACCGTGCGCCTGAGACTGTCGACCCGCGCCTTGCGCACGATCGACAAGAAGGGCCTGATGGCCTACCTGCGCGACGAAGGCCTGACGCTCGCTGACGTCACCTGAGCGGGTGGCGAGAGTCGCGGTCTCTTCGCTCACCGCGCCGCTGCCCTGAGAGCGCCTGCGGAGGTCTCCTCTGAGGAAGCGCTCGGCGGGCGAGTCTGACGTCGTCGTGGGCGTCTACTACGACTTCGCCTCGACGATGTGCTTCGTGGCTCAGCGCGTCGTCGACCGGATCTCGCCCGAGCTGGCCGCCCTCGGGGTGCGTCTCCGCTGGCGCCCTCTCGACTTCACCTGGCTGACCGGCTGGCAGCGCGGTCGACCGTTCCGTGGTGAGGCGCGCCGCAAGGCCGAGGTCGTCGCAGCCGATCTCCACGTCCCCGTCGCTCATCCACCCGATCTGTGGATGGACTCTCGTCCGGCTTCGGAGCACGCTCTCGCGCTGTCCGAAGAGCGGGAGGAGAGCTTTCGACAACGGGTCTGGAGCGAGGTCTACGACGCGGGCCGCGACTTGGGCGGCGAAGATCTTCTCCGCGAGCTCGCCGTCGATGCGCCGATGGAGTTTCCTCGCCTCGAGGCCGAGACGCGCCGGGCACGAGAACTCGGCGTCGCTGGCGTGCCGAGCTTCGTTCTCGGCGAATGGCCGGTGGGCGGCATTCAAGACGACGCCACGATGCTGCGCTTCCTGGGCCGCTTCGCTGAGCGCCAGCGTGCGCGCGCACAAGAGAACTGACGTCTTGGCGCCGGAGCGCGTCACACGCGTCTGAGATAGGCGACTTCACTCCGCTTGTCGCCGTACATCGAAGCGTCGGCGCGGGTCAGTAGCTCTCCGAAGCTCTCGCAGTGCGCGTCCAACTCCGCGACACCGGCAGAGAATTGGACCCTGAACTCAGCGTCCTCGGTGGCAATGACGTGTTCACTGATGCGCTCTCGCAGACGCTGAATCAGGACCTTCGCGCCCTCCGCTTCGGTCTGCGGCAAGAGCATGCCGAACTCGTCGCCCCCGAGTCGCGCGACCGTGTCGACGCTGCGGGCGTGGCGACGCAGCAGGCGCGCCGTCTCGCGCAGCGCCAGGTCGCCCGCGGCGTGGCCGTGCGTGTCGTTGATCGCCTTGAAGGCGTCGAGGTCGAGGAGCACCGCCGATAGAGGCGTCTTGAAGCGACGAGCGCGGGCGAACTCCCTCTCGGCGCGGTCGAAGAAATGCCGGCGGTTCGCAATCCCGGTCAGATCGTCCGTTGCGGCGAGCTGTTGCATACGCGAGTAGGCGCGCAGGTTCCGCGACGCCTGGCGCATGAGAAAGCCGAGAAAGAGCAGTAGCGCGACGCGCGAGACGACGACGACCATCGGCTCCTGCGGCTCCGAAAAGGGCAGCGTGCCGACATAGAGGAGGCAGGTCGCCACGACGTATCCGACGCTCTCGCGAAGCGAGATCAGGAACGGATAGGTCGAGACGAGGATGAAGAGCCAGAGGACGAAGTGGCTCGAGGTGCCGCCCGTCGTGACGAGCAGATACCCGGCGACGGCGAGCAACAGGACGGCCCGGGCTCGTCGCGAAATGCTCCGCGGAAGCCGCACCGCCGTGCCAATGACCCCGGAGAGCGCTGCGGCGATCAGAGCGACCCACTGAGTCGACGACGCTCCGAAGTACGAAAGCAGAAGGATCCCGTGGACCGCCAGGATCAACGGGATGAACTCTTCGAAGGCGTTGAGGCTGTTGCGCAGCGGCGATCGGCCGGTCGTCGGCTCGGAGCCCAGGCGCTCCAAGAGGCGTGCCGGAATGCGCTCTGCGGCGGGGCCGCGAGCGTCCTGAGAAGGGGCTTTTGAGGTCACGGGATGAACTCAGAGGCAAGAGGCGCCTCGAGTTAGCCCTGAAGACTACAAAAACTAGTGTCTATGTGACAAGAGTTGTGAGGGTGACGGCCTCGCTGCCGCCCACGGCTGCGCCCGATCTCCCCGCGGGGTCCTGCGATGGCCGCTTCGAGACTTCGAGCCGCCTCGCCTGCGCAGGACCCGCGCGGCTGGCGCTGACTCAGCGCCCCTGCCAGCGCGGCACGCGACCCGGCGTCCACGGCGTACCGGCTGCCTCCGCCTTGCGCTCGAGCTCGACCAGGTCGCGTTCGATCAGCAACGAAAGCTGCGGCAGCCAGGTCTCGAAGGCCTCTGCCGCGATGCGGTAGTTCTCGAGGTGCGTCCCGGTCGGTGCCGAAGTCGAGTTCCAGCTGCCACCGACGATCTTGCCGATGCGACCCAGCAGCGACGGCGGCGTCGACCCGCCGCGGCGCGCGATCGTCGCATCGCCCTGTAGCGGAATGCGCAGATCGGCGAGGCGTTGCTTCAGCTCTCGTGCTTCGTCTCCGAGGGTTCCGTCGATGCCTGGAGTGTCGTCGAGCGCCTCGATCAGGTGCCTCAGTCGGTTGTCGGCCTCGCCGGCGGCGCGCTGGGCGCCGAGTGCCGCGCGCTGCAGCTCGGCTACCTTCTTCTGGAAGGCGAGCGTCGCTGCGCGATCCGCCGGCTCCATCGCACCGAGATGCAGCGAGACGACGTCGAATTTCTGCGCGCTACCGATCTCGGTCGTCACGCCGCCCGTGCGCTGAGCCAGGGTCACGCTGTAGCGTCCCGGTGCCGCGAGCGGACCCGTCGGCGGGCTGAAGAAAGCGTTGTCGGTCGGATAAGGGGTGAGACGCGTCGGCGCTGGCGCCGGGTAGCGCAGGTCCCAGGCGACCCGATGGAAGCCGGAGCTTGCCGGCCCCTTGAGACGGCGAACGACGTTGCCTTCCTCGTCGCGTACGACGAGCAGCATCGTCGGAGCCTCTTCACGGTCCTCGGCCCGTAGTTCGTCCCAGCTGGGGTACCCGAGCCTCTCGCCTGCGTCGCCCTTTTCCTTCTCACGGGTCTGACGCTGCTTTTCGAGACTCTCCAGGCCCTTGTCGAGTCGGTAGGTGATGACGGCGCCGAAGGGCGGGTTGGGAGCCATGTAGAAGTCGTCGCCCTGCATGGAGCGGCCGGGCAGTCCGAGCTTCAGCGTCTCGACATAGGCCTTCGCTTCACGGACTGGGAAGAGCAGCGCCGGCTCGTCGAGCTTGGTTTCGCTCATCTCGCGCAGAGGTGAATAGTCGTCGAGCACGTAGAAGCCGCGTCCGAAGGTGCCGAGCACCAGATCGTTCTCACGTCGCTGGATCGCCATGTCGCGCACCGCGATCGTCGGCAGGCCGCCCTCGAGCTGGACCCAGTTGCCGCCGTCATCGGTCGAGAAGAAGACGCCGAATTCGGTGCCGAGGAAGAGCAGAGACGGGTCGACGTGATCCTGCTGGATCATGTGGGCGTGGCCGCGCTCGGGCAGGCCGCCGGTGATCGCCGTCCAGCTGCGGCCGCGATCCGAGCTGCGCAGCACGTAGGGATTGAAGTCGCCGGCCTTGTGGTTGTCGAAGGTCGCGTAGACGGTGTCGGCGTCGTGCAGCGAGGCGATCACCGAGGAGACATAGGAGCTCTCCGGAACGCCGGGGAAACTCGCCTCCTCGCGCCAGCTCGCGCCGCCGTCGTCGCTGACCTGAATGAGGCCGTCGTCGGTACCGACGTAGAGCAGCCCTTCGACCTGCGGGGACTCGTCGAAGCTGACGATGTTGCCGTACATCGAAGTCGAGGCGTTCTTGGCCACGGCGTCGACGCTCTGGACCTTGCCCATCACCTCGAGAGCGTTGCGATCGACCTGCTTCGTGAGATCGGGGCTGATGGCGCGCCAGCTGTCGCCGCGATCGTCACTGCGGTAGACGCGCTGCGAGCTGTAGTAGAGCCGCTTGTGGTCGAAAGGGCTGATCAAGAGCGGCGCTGACCAATTCCAGCGCGAGCCGCTCTCGCCCGCACCGGGCTGCGGCTGGATGTCGACGGTCTCACCGCTCTGGCGGTCGTACCTCACCAAGCCGCCGTACTGCCACTGCGAGTAGACGACGTCGGGATCGGTGGGGTCGACGACCGTCTCGAAACCGTCGCCCATCACCGTCACGAACCAGTCGCGATTGGTGATGCCGCTCAAGCTCGCCGTGCGCGAAGGGCCGCCGTGCGTGGCGTTGTCCTGGGTACCGCCGTAGATGTTGTAGAACGGCGTATCTTCGTCGACGGAGACCTTGTAGTACTGCGTGATCGGCAGGTTCTGGAAGAACTGCCAGGTGGCGCCGCGGTCGAAGCTCTCATAGATGCCACCGTCACAGGCGGCGATCAGATGGTGCGTGTCTTCGGGGTCGATCCAGAGGTCGTGGTTGTCGACGTGCTTCCACTTCTCGAAGCCGCCACGCCAGGTGCGTCCGCCGTCCTCCGAGATCTGCAGGTAGGTGTCCATGGAGTAGAGCGTCGAGACGTCCTTCGGGTCGGCGACGAGCTCGTTGTAGTACTGCGGACTCCCCGCGACGTAGCTGCTGCGCTTCTCCCAGGTCAGTCCGAAGTCGAGCGAGCGGAAGGTGCCGCCGGCGTCTCCCTGCGCTTCGATGATGGCGTAGACGACATCGGGATCAGCGGGCGAAACGGCGAGGCCGATCTTGCCCATCTCCACCGAGGGCAGGCCGCTCTTGATCTCACTCCAGTTGGCGCCACCGTCGGTCGAACGCCAGAGGCCGGAGCCAGGGCCGCCGTGGATCAGCGTCCAGGTGCGCCGCCGGCGCTGGTAGGTGCTCGCCAGGAGCGTGTCCGGGTCGCGAGGGTCGAGCCAGACTTCGTTGACGCCGGTGTGCTCGTCGATCTCGAGAACCAGCTCCCAGGACTCGCCGCCGTCGGTCGTCTTGTAGAGGCCGCGGTCGCCGCCGGCGCTCCAGAGCGGGCCTTGGGCGGCGACGAAGACGGTCTGCGAGTCGCGCGGATCGACGACGATTCGTCCGATGTGCTCGGAATCCTTCAACCCGACGTTCTTCCAGCTACGACCGCTGTCGGTTGACTTGTAGACGCCGTCGCCGTAGGCAACGCTGCGTTGACTCTTGTTCTCACCGGTCCCGACCCAGATCGTGTGAGGGTCGTTGGGGTCGATCGTCACGGCTCCGACGGAGTAGGAACTCTGCCCGTCGAAGACGGGCTTCCACGTCGTTCCGGCATTCTCGGTGATCCACACGCCTCCCGACGCGACGCCCAGAACCCAGCGATTCGGGTTGCTCGGGTGGATTTCGATGTCGGCAACGCGGCCCGACATGAAGCCCGGGCCGATGCTGCGGAAACCGAGGCCCGAGAAGCTCGAGGCGACCATCGAGCCTTCCGGCTTTTCGGCCGCCTTTTTCTCTGCCTTCTTCTTCTGAGCCCCCGCGGGCAGAGCAGAGAGGGTCAGAGCCAGTGCCAGGGCGTGAGCGACGAACCTACGCATGGGATTCTCCTTCGTGGCGCCGCATCCCGCGGCGAGTCCCCGGCTCCGCCGGGAAGTCGATGTTGAGTGGCCAGGGTTTCGTCAGCGACGTTGCATCGTTCGCCGGGGCGAGGGCCACGGCGGTCGGGTTTCTCGGCTCGGGCGGCGACCGCCTCAGTCCCGCGGGTCGATCTGCAGGCGCAGCTCCGGCTTTCCTTCTGCGCCAAAGAGGCTCTGGTAGACGTCCTCTTCGAGCGTGACCAGCAGCTTCTCGGTGACGGCACCGTTATTCAGCTGTTCAGGCACTCTCCGGCCGGCCGATGCCACGGTCGTGAGGGTCTCGAGGGTGCGACCGCTCTCCTTGATCTGGAGCTCGACGTCGAAGCGCTGGGACTTCTTGCGGCTGAAGAAGTCGAGCGCGATTTCCAGACGGCGCTTCTTCTTCTGGCGCTGCTGCGCCACGCGAACCTCGAGGATGCGAGCCTGCTCGACTTCGAAGACCTGCGTCTCTCGGGTACGCCAGGAGTAACCTTCCGGGATCGCGTCGAGCTCGCCGACCGCAAGCTCCAGCACCATCGGTGCTTCCATGACGAGGATCTCCAGATCGTCGCGGTCTTTGGCTTCTCCGGTCACCGCGGAAACACGTGCCGGCGCGGCGGCCGGCTGCGGAGCGGTCGGTGCGGCCTGTCGCGACGAGACCGCGGTCACTTCGGGCAGCGGCGCTGCTTCCGCGTCATCTGGAATGTCGATGACGACCATGCGCTGCGGGTAGTCGCCGAGCTCCAGGCGCTTGACCTCTTGCAAGGACTCGAGATCGATGACCGAGAGGTCGTTCGAGCCGCGATTCGAGACGTAAGCGAAGCGGCCCTGAAGATCGAAAGCGATCGAGTTGGGGTCTCTACCGGTGGGGATCGTCTTCAGCAGTTCGAGCTCGGGATGTGAGTACACCGCGACGTAGTCGGCGATCGAGCCGTTCGCCAGCAGCTTCGACTCGTCGGGCGTCAGGGCGATGCCGTGGTTGACGTTGTGCGGGTAGAACTTCGGCATCTCCGTGCCGTCCGGCAGGGCCGGCATCTCCACGCGGCCGGTGACGCTGCGAGCAGCGACGTCGACGATCTCGAAGCTGTGGTGGCGGGAGAGCTGCACGTAGAGGATCGATTCGTCCTGGGTCAGTGCGAAGGGGCGGACGCCGTCATCGAAGGGGATGCGGCCGATCTGCTCGAAGCTCTCCGTGTCGACGATGCTGATCGTGTCATTCATCATCGAGCCGACGTAGAGTCGGCGCCCGTCGGGTGACAGCTTCGTGCCGTGCGAGCCATGGCCGAGCAGGATCTTCTGAACGACGCTGCGACTTTCGGTGTCGACGACCGCGAGCCACCAGGTGTCGTAGTACGGCACGAAGACGTACCGGCCGTCCTTCGAGACGGACATGTGATGCGGCATGCCGTCGAGCGCGACGCGCCAGAGGATGGCGCCGCTGATCGGGTCGAGCGCGATGAGCTCTCCCGACTCGCCGATGTTCAGACCCTGCTCCGGAGCGAGCGAGTCGATCCGGTTGACATAGAGCGTGCGACCGTCGGGGGAGGCGGCGAGGTAGTCCATGTACAGCCCGATCTCGAAGCGGTCGACGACTTCGTGATCGGGGATCGAGATCTTCGAGATCTCGCCGCTGTTCGTATTGTGGATGAAGAGGAACTCTTTTGCTGCGAGCGGTGCGCAAAGAGCTCCGAAGAGGGCGCTGACAAGCGTCGCGCGCAGGAACGATCGGATCCGCATGGCCTTACCTCGAGTGGACGTTGTGCGGCGTCAACGATGCCACATCCGCAGGCCGAATGGTTCACCTCGGTGTCGGGTTCAGACGAGGCCCAAAGGGCTCGCTACGAAGCTGGGGTCGTCGAAGACCGCCGTCGGGTCCGGGTTGGCAAAGCGGTGCTCGAGCAGCTCGGCGAGGACCTGCCGGTAGTCGGTGGTCACGGCGAGATCCTGCCCGTCGAAGAGTTGCTCGCGCGCCAGCCCGGGCCATTCGCCGAAGACACGGCCGCCGCGGATGTTGGAACCCAGAACCATCATCGCCGAGCCGTAGCCGTGATCGGTCCCGAGGGAGCCGTTCTCGACGGCGTTGCGGCCGAACTCGGACATCACGACGACGGTGAAACGCGCCGAGGACTTGGCGAGGTCCCGGTAAAAGACGCCGAGCGAGTCACCGAGGTCCTTGAGCAGTGAGTCGAGGACTCCGTCCTGTGTCCCCTGCTCGTCGTGGGTATCCCAGCCGCCGGTGTCGACCGCGATGGCTTCGATTCCGATCTCCGACTTGATGAGCGCCGCCGACGACTCCAATGCTCGGCCGAGCTCGCTGTCCGGATAGGGACCCGAAGTGGAACGGTAGCTCGAGAAGTCGATGCCCTGCAGGAGCTCGACGGTGTCCCACGTCGTACCCATCGACGTCGCGAGGGGATCCGAGGTCTGTGCGTACAGTTCGCGCAGCGACTCCTTGAGCGCGGCGCGCCGGCCCGCCGGTGCCCGCAGGTCGAACGACTCGGGGTCTGCGACTGGAGCTGACCGAGGGGCACCGACGAGGCTTCGCTGCAGTCCGTAGCCCATGCCCAGCGCGCGCAGAAGAGCGTTCGGCGAACGGGGCGTGGTGTTCTGGAGATGGCGACCGATCCAGCCCGTCAGCAGCGACGAGGGGGGCGTCGCATGACCCACCTCCATCAGATGCATCGCGGCGAAGTGCGATCGATTGGCCCTCGTCTGGCCGCAGGCGTGCACGATGGCGAGACTCGCGTCTCGATAGAGCTCGTGAAGTTGAGTCAGGGCCGGGGAGAGGCCGAAGAACCCGTCGAGATCGAGGGCGCGATGGACTGAGGATGCTTCGGGGGAAGGGACCGCCAGAGTCGGCCGGTGCCGGTAGTAGTCCCTGTCCCCGTGGGGTACGCACAGGGAGAGGCCGTCGGCGCCGCCGCGCAGGAAGATCGAGACGAGCACGTCGCGATCGCTCGACTCTGCCTCGGCGCGCGCGACGCGCGGAAGCCAGGTGGCAGACGCCAGAGCCGCGCTGCTCCAACCCAGGAAGCGACGTCGGCTCAGATCGGTGGTACGACGGCGGTCCGCCTCTCGGCACTCGTTACATCCTCGTGTGGCCATGATGTCGTCCTCGACTTCAGTAGTACTGGAATTCAGGGGAGGCCAGGGTTAGCGCGAGCGTCTCCCGCGCGGCAAGACGGCGGCTCGGGGTCGCCGCCGCGTGCCTTTCGATCGTTGTCCGGGTGCCCGCGGTCATGCCACCGAACAGGAGCAGAGTGTCGGCCCAACGCGTGCGCGCCGTGATCGAAGCGCTTTCGGCGAACACGCTGGGATCGGGCGTCAGCACGGGCTCGAGTTCCGCGAAAGCCAGGGCGGCGAAGTCGAGACGCGGCAGGAGGAGTCCGGACCAGTAGCCTTCGGTGTCGGGGTAGCCGTTCGGCGGATGCCAGAAGAAGGGCACGTGACCGAGCGCGTCGAGGCTGGAGAAGAAGACATTGAAGTCGGTGAGCTCGGCGAAGGTACCGCGCACCGCTGACGTCAGGTAGTGCAGAGGCCTCTTGAGCTTGAGAGGAGCCTCGACGAGGAGGTGCCAGGAGAGCGCCTCGCGCAGGCACGCCTCGACGTCGCCGCCGCTCGTTGCAAAGCGCTCCGCGACGCGTTTGACGATCCGCGCTGGAGGCTCCTCGCCCCAGAAGGTGTGCAGGATCTTCTCTGCGATGAAGCGGGCGGTGCTTGGGTGACGCGAGAGGATGTCGAGTACCCGAGCGACGTCTTCGCGTCCGCCACCGGCGGGGATCTCGGTGCCCAGCACGCTCTTCCTGTCGTTGTCGTGGTTGCGCGCGACGAAGGTGTGGCGGCCGAACTCGGCGCCGTTCTCGCCCGTGCCGAAGGTCCAGCCGGTAAAGCAGCGCGCTACCTCTTTCACGTCTTCCTCGGTGTAGCCGCCGCCCTCACCCAGCGTGTGCAGCTCCATCAGCTCGCGCGCGTAGTTCTCGTTGGGGTGCCCCTTCACGTTGGAGTCGTTGGTGAGGTACGCCAGCATGGCGGGGCTGCTCGCGCTCGCTCCGAGCAGATCTCGGAAGCGACCCAGGGCGTGACGGCGGATGACCGTACGGTCGTCGACGGGTTTGAGGAAGGGCCCCAGCCCGTCGGCGAGATCGATGTTGAAGTGGTCGGTCCACAGATCGACGACGCGCTCGAGGAGCTGTCGCGGCGAATAGAGCGCCCGAACGATGCGGGCGGCGACCAGCTCGACGACCGGCTGCGTCGGATCTCGGTTGTAGGCGATCGCCAGTTCGAGCGCCGACTGGCGCGTCGTGGGAAAGGCTTCGGCGATCAGTGCCTCGAGTCCGAAGTCGTCGACGGTTTCCGGGGCGAGCTGCCGATCGAGGTAACTCTGGTAGCCGACCCGCTCGACTTCCTCTTGCAGCGCAAGAGTCCAGCCGAACGTCGTGCGCTGCACGATGCGGTGCTCGAGAACGCGTGACCCGAAACGCGTACGTCCGTCGTCGGCGAAAGGTGAGCGTGCCGTGGAGTTGGGGGGACGCGTCAGGGCGCGCGGCGGCGACAGTCGATGCAGCGACCGTGCAGCTCGCTGTGGATCGAAGGGCTGCCGTTCCGCGCCGCTTGAGGCTCGGGCGTTCATCGTGCGGCTCACGGGCAGGTGGCGAAGGCCTGGGTGTCACCGACGAAGGGCTGACGCTGCCCCAGTGCATTCGAATAGGCGCGTACCGTGCCCGTTGCAGTGTCGGTGACACTGACGCGGTATTCGACGTCGGTCGTCGCAGCCGTGTAGACCCAGTAGTGCCCGTTCACTCCGCAGCCGTCGAGGATCTTGAGCAGCAGTTCCCAGTTCGAGGCTTCGAAGAACCAGAAGAGGACCGAGTCCTCGGCGGCGTGGGCGACGGTGCCGATGCCGCTCTTGCCGGCGTAGTCGACCCACTCGACTTCGACCGCGAAGCGACCGCCTCGCAGTCGCGTGGCTGCGTCGGCGACGGCGCTGGTCACGTAGCCGTCGTTCGGCACGACGTCCGTGATCCCTCGGGGCGTCCCGAGGACCGCGGTCGCCCGGACTGCCTCAGCCGAGCGGGTGAGCAGGCTCGAAGGCAGCTCGGCGACGAAGGCCTCGCTCTCGAGACGCGCCGGGACCGTGGCCAGGACCGTGCGATCGTCGGCCGACAGGACTTCGACGCTGCTGCCGGAGAAGCTGTCGAGCGGCAAGAGCAGCTCGGCGCCGAGGAGATTCTCGGCGCCGGTGAGGTACGAAGCTGCGGGCAGCTGCCCGGTATTGCGGTCGCCGTCCGTGTCGAGATCGACGAAGCCGACCCACGGGGACGTACCGGCCGTTCCGGTGAGGCCGATCGTGGACTCCAGGCCGATCTCGATGCGCAGTTGGCCGTCGCTCGAGGTCAGCCGTAGAGAGTTGGCGTCGGGTCCCGAGGGATCGCTCGCGTCTCCGACCGGGTCATTCCGAAGCGGCCCTTCCTCGCCAAAGCTCGGCGCGGTCTGGATGGTTTCGAAGAGGAGTAGAAGTGCGAGTCCGGCAAGCGTCGTGCGCTGAAGCATGTGGCTCTCCCAAGAAGGTCGCTGGGTGCGCGTCCGGTCGTCGGCCGCCCCGTGGCGCTCGGCGATACATGGCGAACGGATAGCCTTCGGTTGACGAGCGCTTCCACGAGTCGACGTCAACCGACCGTCGACCGAAAGCCATTCACTCCTCGATGAGCGACGCCACAGCCCACCGAAACTCCAGTCGACTGCTGTCGTTTTCGCACTCTTGCGGTGCGTTCGAGGCTCGCCTGGACGGCTGGTTCGAGCTCGATGCGGAGCGTCGCGACGCGCTGCGACGTGAGTCACGCCGCTGCGCCTCGTGTCGCGATGCCCTGCAAGCGCAGCAAGACCTCGAGCAGCTGTTGAGCGCGGCACGTCGGGAGATCGAGGGCGCGCCCGCTCTCGGAACCGTGGACGCGGAGCGAGACGCGCCCCCGGAACAAACGGCTGGACCAACGCAGCCGCACGGTGCGCCTGAAGTCTCGCGAGTTCTCCTGTCGCTGGCGGCTGCGCTGCTGTTGGCCCTGGCTTCGGCGGTCGCGTGGTCCCCGTGGCCTGCGCAGGAGACCGCGTCGCCGACGCACGGTCGCGCCAGCGCGGAGGCCGCCTTCGCGACCGTTCCGGAGGCCGCCAGCGCCCGGTCGTCCGAGGCCCCGGTGTCGCAGCCGGATCGGTCGAGGGACCTGGCGGTGACGGCGCCGCGCGTCGCAGAGCTCGAGCCCTCGCCTCGTGTGTCGCTGACTCGCCTGCCCCCGCCCCTGCCTTCGGCGAGCGCAGCGTCAGCGGCCCTGCGCTCGGTGAAGCATCCCCGTCTTCAGGCGATGCGGCCGTCGCCCCCAGCCGGTCGCTTCTCCTTTCGGGTGCCCTCAGCGCCTGCGCGACCGAACTCGGCGTCGGGACGTTGATCGCCGACGTGACAAAGGGGTTGGACGAAGAGGGCGACTGGGAGCTGCTCGCGCGCTCTGCAGACGACGCCTCCGCCTTCGGCGAGCTCTTTCGGCGGCATCGCGACTACGTCTACCGCGTCTGCTGTGGCCTGCTGGGTCGCGCTGACGCCGCGGAAGACGCGACTCACGAGGTCTTTCTTCGAGTCGTCGCTCGCCACAGCACGCTCACCGAGTCGGCACGTCTGCGCACGCTGCTCTACGGCTTTGCCCTGAACGTCGTGCGGGAAGGATGGCGCAGAGGCGCGCGCGAGGTCTCGCTCTCCGAGGAGCACGTCGAGCGACTCACGGCCCCTGCCGTCACGACCGAACTTCGGAGTGATCTCTTCCGACTCCTGCCCAGCCTGCCGGAGAGGCAGCGCGAGGTGCTGGTTCTGCGTCTCATCGAGGGCCTTGCGACCCGCGAGGTCGCCGAAGTGCTCGGCTGCAGCGAAGGCACCGTCAAGACACACTTGCACCGAGCGACGCGCTCGCTGCGAAGAAAGCTCCAAGAGGACCGACGTCGCGCCTGAAGCAGCGACAGCGGTCTCGACGAATCGAGACGGGCGGTCGAGCCCGAGGAAGGAGAACCCGTGAAACGGAGCCGAAGAACGAACAGCAGCCTGAAGACCGGCCGGATTGTGGCGGCGCTCTGTGCCTTCGTCCTGGCCGGTGCAGCGTCGGCTCAGTCGCCTCCCCAGGAGGAGGCCGACCAGTTCGTCGAGCTGATGAACGACTACCTGCAGTTCACTCAGAGGTGGGTGGACCTGGCCGACAAGCCGAGGTACGCGGTGCACATGGCGGTCGAGGGAATCGTCGAGCTGCATGTCGAGAGAGGCGAGCCAGACAAGGCCGTTCAGCGGCTCGAGCAGATTGCCAGAGAGTTCGAGGACAACCGCACCGTCGTCACCCTCGTACGATTCAAGCTGCGCGACCTGTACAAGGAGATGGGGCAGACGCAGCGCGCTCTCGAGCAGCTGGAGCTCATCCTGAAGGAGTACTCCTGAACTTTTGCGGCCAGCTCGCCTCGCGGGGCGGCGAGCTGCGAGTCCGGCCGTCTTCGTAGAGACCCGTTCCTCCGTAGCCCGGATCGTTCTGCCGGAGTGTCGAGCTTCGGGGCCAAGGGCCGCTCGACCTGTGGAGGCCGAGAGCCCTTCGTCGCAAGTGCCGAATCACGTCAGTCGTGAGCCCGGAAGGAGTGAAACTGAGTGTCACTCGGGCTTGCGGGGGAGGCCCTGACGGCCTCCATCGACCCGGTTTTGCTTCAGAAACGGCGATTTGTTCGAAGGGGCCGGAAAGCACAATCACTGGCTCAATGTTTGCTCCTCCCTCCCTTGGGCCGCTCTGTGCGGGATCGGCTCAAACTGCGGAGGACACGGTGTTTCGACGACGTTGGACGCGACGAAAAGGGGGCGAGCTCGATCTGGGAGACCCGGCGAGCGTGCCCTGTCGGCGGGCGTCTCCACGTCTCGCGGATCCGGGCGTCCGAGGCATCCTGCACCGGCGGCGACGTGCTCACCTGGTCGACGTCGGCGGCGGGGGTTTCCGCGTCGAGACGCGCCGCCCGCTGCAACGCTGCGCCGACTACCGAGTTCGTTTCGCTGAGCCGGGCTCGTCGCTCGGTTTTGCTGCCGAGCCCGTGTGGAGTCAGTTGGTGCGGACCGAGACGGATCGCGGTCGCAACGTGCATCCGGTGTACGCGGCGGGCTTCCGCTTCACTCACTCGCTCGATTCGGAGCATCGAAGAGCGCTCGGCGACTTCGTGAAGGACCGTGCGGAGCGTCCGGTGGCGAATCGCAGGCCCCCGCGCTACCTCCTTCGCCGCGGTACGGATGCCGAGCTGACAGCGACGGTTCCGTTCAGCGTGCGAGAACTCTCGCTTTCGGGACTGCTGCTCGAGTCCGCGGACCTCGAAGAGGTGAAGGGTGACGCGGTCGCCCTGACCCTTCATCTTCCGGCGTCGCCGATCGACCTCGCCGCGAAGGTCGTCAACGCCCGCCGGCTTCCCGGTACGGCTCGGGCGGGCGTGGCCTTCGAGGCTCTCGACGATCGGCAGTGGCGCGCGCTCGACGGCTTTGTCTCCGGCCGGCTCTCGGAAGGCACATGAACGTCGGCCCCGACTTTCCTGCGAGCCCGCCCTCCGGAAGCGGGATCGTCGCGATCGGCCGACGGCCCGCTCGCGTCGTGATCCTTCCGGACGCAGTCGCGACGGGGCCGGTGCACGGTCCGTGGATCACGGGCGTGCTGACTCTGCTCGCATCGCTCGTCTTCTTCGCTCAGTTGATTCCGTCGATCGGCGCCGCGACGTTCGGCCTGTCGAGTGGACGGGCGGGTACTGTCGGAACGATTCTGCTGATGCTCAGCGCAGCGCTCATCCATCGATCGCTTCGCATTCGTCTGGCTCGCCACGAGCTCGCCGAGGTGGGCGACCGCCTGGCGATCCGAGAAGTGTGGAAAGGACGCATGCTGCGCTACCAGGAGATGCCGCTCGGCGAGTTGCGCTCGGTGTCGGCGCTACTCGGCGAGGCGCCGACCGTCATCCTCGAGACGCCGAAGGGCAAGATCGAGCTGGGACACGGGCTCAGCGAAGACGAGTGCCGTTGGTTGGCGCGCACGCTCGAGCACTGGCGGAAGGTTGATCCTGCGACCCCTAGAATCGAGACTCCAAAGTCATGAGTCTCTGGTTCGGGAGGTGGGTGATGGTTCGCTCTTTCTTCGTGTTTCTTACGGTTCTCGTTCTCTCGTCGAACCCGACGGCCGGGCAGTCCGAGGCGGTGCGCGCTGCTCACGACTACGGCTTCGACCTGCGCTCGGCGACCACCTGGGAGGTCGATCTCACGCGAGAGGGCTTCACGTGGCCTGCGGTGCCGAGCGACGTGGACACGGTGCTCTTGGAAATCGAGTTGCGGTCTCGATCTCCCCGCAAGGCCCTGCCGAGCATCCAGGCGTTGGCCGAGGAAGAGATCGTCCAGCACGTCGAGCGAGAGGCCCGAGGGCGTCGATATCTGAACCTCAGCGCTCTGGCGGCGAACGGCTGGCCAGCGGCCGGATCCGAGGTCCAGCTCGACGGTTGGAAGGTCTCCTGGCAGCCACAGGTCGCAAAACTCCGCGGTTTTGCCACTCCGGCGGTGGCCGGGCGCCGCACGCTGATCCTCGCGCCGCACCCCGACGACGCCGAGATTGCAGCGTTCGGTCTCTATGCGTCGACGGACGCCGACGTCGTCACGGTCACGGCGGGCGACGCCGGCGGCATGAACTTTCGCTCTCTCTATCCCGAGGCGTCGTCGCACTACCGCGTGAAGGGGTGGATCCGTACGCTCGACAGCCTGCTGGTGCCTCGCCTCGGCGGCGTGAGCGCGCCGCGCGCCCGCAATCTCGGCTACTACGACGCGACGCTACACCGTCTCTACGAGCAACCCACTGAGTTCATCGAAGCTCCCTACGCCGAGCTGCCGAGTCCTGGCTGGTTCCGTACGCTCAACGCCGATCCGGATCTCGCTGGCAAGCCTTTCTCCGGGACTTGGAGGGGACTCGTGGGCGACATGAAGGACGAGCTCGAGCGCGTGCGACCGGAGATCGTCGTGCTGCCGCATCCCCAGCTCGACGCCCACCGCGATCATCAGTACACATCGATCGCCTTTCTGGAGGCTCTGGCGACGACCGACTTCGAGCCGACGCTCTTCTTCTACACGAACCACGCCGTCGGCGCCGAGGTCTATCCCTACGGCCCGCGTCAGGCGACCGCATCGTTGCCGCCCTGGCTTGGCGAAACCCTGCCTTTCGACTCGGTCTACTCCTTTCCGCTGGACGAGGAGATGCAAAGCAAGAAGCTCTTTGCCCTGGAGGCCATGCACGATCTCCGGCCTTTTCGCATCGAAGGTGCGCCGGGAGCGGGAGAGAGCTTCAGAGCCTGGAAGCGGGCCGTCGGTCGCAGGTTCCGTGCGCATCGTGAGTCGTACTCCTACTACCGCCGAGCGGCTCGCCCGAACGAGCTCTTTCTCGTCGCCGACCGCGAAAGCGGTCTCGAGGTTCTCGACGTCTTTCTCGAAGGGCGCGAACGGTGACCCGAAGATCCTCTACGAGTCCGAGTTGCAAGCCCCCAGGGACCTTGCCAAACTCGTGGGGCGTTCCCCCGGTTGACGAAGAACGCAGCGGCCGGATGGCCGACTCTCCCTTCTCTCTTTTGTTTTCTTTCCTTTCACGTCGCGCGTCTCTCGAGGAGCGGCCTCACGGCTAGCTCTTGCGCGAGGAGAAGTCTTGGGATTTCCCGACCTCGAATCGCCGACTCAACCCACACGAGTCGATCTCTCTGAGAGCCTGCTGTGGCCCAGCAGGCTGCTCTGGCTCGTGCTCGCGGGGCTGCCCGTTCTCGCCACGCTCATCGGCGCCCGCGCGCGCTTCGATCACGTGCGGACTCCTTGCGCCGATGGCGAAGACTGCGGTCTGGGACGCTGGCCCGTCGAGGTCTTGCAGGGAGTTACCGATGCCGGGTTCTCGGTCGACGCTCTCTCCGCCTACCTGACGCTCTTCGCTCTGCTGATGATGGTGCTTTGCGCTGTCGCCGGCTTTCTCATCTTCTGGCCACGCCCGCGCACGATGATCGCGTTCGTGGCTTCGCTCTTTCTGATCACGACCGCCTGTTTCGCGACCTTCGTTCCGCTGTCCTGGGGCGAGGCCTGGGCCGCGGGGGATCTCTTTGCCGAACTCTTCCGCAGCCTGACGAATCTCTCGATCGTCAGCTTCTTCCTGCTCTTTCCGACCGGCACCTTCCGCCCCAGGGGAGCGGCGCTGGTTCTTGCCTCCTGGATCGTCTACGACCTCTCGTCGTGGATCCTCCCCGAGGCTTTCTGGTCGTTGCGAGCGCTGGGTCCGGGCTTGGATCAGCTGCCGGTCCTCGTGGCCGTGATTCTCGCGGTCTGCTTCCAGGTTCTGCGCTTCCAGCGGGACTCGACTCCGGTCGAGCGGCAGCAGACCAAGTGGGTCTTCTACGCCCTTGTCCTGCAGGCCGTCTATTTCGGCGGCGCGGTTCTCGTCGCCTTCGTCTGGTCGCCGAGTCTTGCTGCCGACTGGGGGCCCTTCTTCCTGAACGCCGGCATCTTCCACGGCTGGTTTCTGACCTTCCTGCTCATCCCGCTGTCTCTCTTCTTCTCGATTCAGCGCTACCGGCTTTGGGAGATCGACCTTCTCGTTCACCGCTCCCTCGTCTACGCCTTCTCGACCTTTCTGGTCGCTTTCGGCTTCGCATTGCTGCTGTCGGTCGGCAGCGCGCTGATTCGGCTGACCGTCGGCGACGGCTATCGCGGAATCGCCGTCGGTGCCGCTCTCCTCGGCGCAGGCGCGATGTTTCAGCCCTGCCGCCAGGCGATGCGTGGCTTCGTCGACCGGCGTTTCTTTGGCATCCATGTCGATGTGCACCGACCGACGCCCACCGCCTCTGCGGCTCCCGAACAGCCGTTCCCGCTGACCGGCTACTCCGATCTGCGCCTCGTCGGTGCGGGGGGCATGGCCCGCGTCTACGAGGCCCAGCGCGATGCCGACGGCCGGCGCGTGGCCATCAAGGTCCGGCGCTGGGAGGAGGACTCCGAGGAGTTCCAGCGTCGGTTCGAGAGAGAGGCACAGGTGATCGGCAGTCTCGAGCACCCGAACATCGTGCGCCTGCTCGACTACTGCGTCGTCGGCGAGCGCTACCAAGCGATCATCATGGAGTTCGTTTCGGACAAGACGCTGCGGCAAGCGATGGATGGACAGAAACCGCTCGATCATCGCCGCATCCTCGAACTGCTGGAGGGCGTCTGCAAGGCTCTCGACTACGCGCACGAGCGCAACATCGTCCATCGAGACATCAAGCCCTCGAATGTTCTGCTGGCCAACGGCGATCAGCCCGAGCGTGCCGTACTCACCGACTTTGGCATCGCCAAGGTTCAGGGGCAAACGCGCCTCACGGTCACCAATCCCATCGGCACGGTGACCCACATGTCTCCCGAGCAGATCAAGACGCCGCACAAGGTGGACCGCCGGTCCGACGTCTACTCGCTCGGGATCCTCGCTTATCAGCTGCTCACCGGCGAAGTGCCGTTCGGCGGTGGCAACGCGACGGCGATTCTCATCGCCCACCTGCAGCAGCCGGTCCCGGATCCGCGCCACAAGGCGCCTTCGATCCCGGAGGCCGCCGCGACTGCAATCCGTCGCGCGCTTTCTAAACGTCCGGACGAACGCTATGCGTCGGCGGGCGAGTTTTATCTGGGCCTCGTGGGACGAGGCTCTTCTGAGGCAGCCACGCAGGTGCGCTAGAACGGCCGTCGGTCGTTCGGGGCAACGGGTGGTTGGGGAGGGGAAGAAATGAAGACGAAGACCGAGGGCGCGCTGGCCGCGCTCGTACTTCTGGCTCTCGCGGCGTTCGCCGCGACTCACGTGACCGCCTGGACCGTCGAGGGAGAGCAGCCGAGCTTGATCGCTGCGGCGCTGCTGTCCACGGCCTTCGGGCTCGCACACGCCGTACACACTCTGGGCTGGGCCCGGGCGTTGACGTTCTTCTGCATCTGCGCGGTGGGATCGTTTCTCGCCGAAGCGCAGTCGATCGCCACGGGCAACGTCGGCGCGTACGAGTACACCAACGTTTTGGGCCCGAAGCTGGGTACCGTGCCGCTGGTCATTCCGCTGACTTGGTTCATGATGCTGTATCCGAGCCACGTCATCGCCAATCTCATCGTCGAGCGCAAGGCGCGGATCCGTCGAGGCACCATCAGCGGCGCAATCTGGCTCGCCTTTCTCACCGCGGCAATCCTGACGGCCTGGGACATCGTGCTCGACCCGTACATGTCGGGCAAGGTCAAGGCTTGGATCTGGACGGACGGTGGACCGTACTTCGGCGTGCCGTTCATGAACTTCTTCGGGTGGATCCGCGTCGCCTTCCTGATCGACGTGGTGTACCGACTCGCGGCCCGCGGCATCCGCATGAAGCCGGTGGGTGAAGTGAAGCGTTGGATGGCTGTGCTGCCGGTCTCGACCTACGCACTGAATGCGATCGGCGACATCTTCATCGGATGGCCGGACGAGACGCGCCTCATCGTCGTGTTCGTCATGGGTATCACGGTGTTGATCGCGATCTCTCGCATCCTCGGCCACGAGCCCGCCCCGGAGGAGGGCTTCAGGGCGCCGCAGGATTCGGGTGCCAAGCGCATCGGGCTGTCGCTCGGTGCCGTGGCGCTGGTCCTGACGCTGGTCATGGGTGCGTTCGCCCTGCGGCCGTTGTTCGTTGGCGCCAAGGTGCCCTTCGTGCAGCTGGTGCCCATCTTCGCGCTCTTCTCGCTGGCGCATGCCTGGGCTCTGCTGGGCTGGCGTCGGGCGCTCGCCTTTCTCGCCGTCTCGTCGGTCGTCAGCTTCCTTGCCGAGTACCTCGGCACGACCACGAGCGGCATCTTCGGGGCGTACTACTACACCGACGTCCTGGGCCCGAAGATCCTCGGCGAGGTGCCGGTGGTGATCCCGTTCACGTGGTTCTTGATGATCTACCCGAGCTATCTGATCGCCAACTTGATCGCCGGCGGTCATCCGGTCGTCGAGTCCGACGACTGGCGATCGCTCCTGTGGCTGTCGCTGCTCGGCGGCCTGGTGATGACCGCCTGGGACATCACGCTCGACCCGTACATGGTCGAGTTCGAGAAGGCGTGGGTCTGGACCCAGGGCGGGATGTACTTCGACATTCCGATCCAGAACTACGTCGGCTGGGTTGCCACGACGACGCTGGTCTTCATCCTCGTGCGGCTGCTGTTCCGCCGCATTCCCTTCACGCCGCAGGTGAAGGCGAGCCGCGCATTCGTGGCGCTGCCGCTTCTGACGTACGGCTTCATGTCGATCGGTGACATCGCTCTCGGCGAGCCGCCGGAGACGCTCCTGCTTTCGCCCTTCGCCATGGGACTCCCGCTCGCGTACGCAGCGACCGCTCTAGCGCGTTGGCGCTCGGAGAAGGCGGAGTAGGTTCTCCCTGGAGACGGGCGCGGGTTCCCCCGTGCCCGTCGCGATCGACTCCGAAGCGAGGTCGCTCGTCAGGCGGCCGGGCCGCGTTCGCCTCGCCGATTCTTGATCGGGTCGGGAGCGGCTTTGAGCCGGGAGCTGTCGGCCGCGTGCACGCAGTTTCTCCCGGATCTCTTGGACTCGTACAGAGCTTCGTCCGCGAGCTGGAAGAAGTCGTCGGCCTGAGTCGGCTCGAGCATCGTCGCCAAGCCGATGCTTACCGACGTACGGATCGTCTCGTCTTCGTGCTGGAACTGGAAGCTGGCGATCAACTCGCGAATCTTCTGCGCGAACTGAAGGGCTTCGGCCGCACCGATGTCTGGAAGGACGACGGCGAATTCGTCGCCTCCGTAGCGTGCCAGGAGCTGCTCACGTCGGACCCGTTCGTCGACCAGGGCGGCGAGGCTGCGCAGGATGCGATCGCCGACCAGGTGTCCATGCTCGTCGTTGAGCGTTTTGAAGTTGTCGATGTCGAAGAGGATCAGAGAGAGCGGTGAACGGGAGCGTCCGCAGCGCGCGACCTCACGCTCGAGGAACTCCGTCAGGAAGCGACGGTTGCTGACCTGCGTGAGGCCATCGGTGATCGTCAGCTGGTAGATCTCTTCGTGGTACTGCGCCTCGGCGTCGTTGCCGCACAGGTACTTGAAGATCGTCGTGCCGATCTTCAGGAGGTCGCCGTGAGCCAGGAGCGTGGCGCGCTCGGCCTTGGCTTCGTTGACGAACGTCCCGTTCGTACTGCCGACGTCTTCGATGTAGCAGTTACCGTCGAGCCAGAAGAGCCGTGCGTGGCGTCTCGAAACGCTATCTCCGTCGATCACGAGAGAGTTGAGGTGCGAGCGCCCGATCGTCGTCTCGGACTCGATTACGTAGCGCTTACCGAGCTGGTCGCCATAGATTTGGACCAGCGAAGCGACACCGACGTTGAGGGGGGGCAGCCGGGCGACGTGGGAAACCCGGGTTGTTTCGTCAACTTTTGTCATAGCGACCTCGTCCGAGGAATGCTAGCAAAGAGTGTCGCGAGGCGTTGAAGCAAAGGTTGCGCGAATTTTCCGGCGCTTGTTCACTGCGACGCTGGTAGATTCGGCTCGCTGTCGGCGTCCGGCGCCGGTCCTTCCGACATGGAGAGCACTGCCAAATCGCCAGCCGACGAGTCTCCGGTCGACCGGTCCTCGACGGCCGAACGGACTCCCTTTCAGGACAGGGTTTTTCTCGGTCTCATCGTGGCCGGAGTCCTGCTGGCCTGGTTCGCCCGATTCGTCCAGGACGACGCTTTCATCTCGTTCATCTACGCCAGGAATCTGGCGGAGGGTCTCGGTCCGACGTGGTTTGGCGAGCGCATCGAGGGCTACACCAACTTCCTCTGGATGCTCTGGATGTCGCTCGGCTTTCGTCTGGGCATCGAACCGGTGCTCTTCTCGCAGGTCAGCGGCATCGCTCTCTTCACGCTCTTTCTGTGCCTGGCCTTCGAGCTCGGGCGACGCCACGGCGGTGACGCGGTCGGACGTCTCACCGTCCTTCTCCTGGTGGGCAACGTCTCGGTGGTGTCCTACGCGACCGGCGGGCTCGAGACGATGCTCCAGGCGGTGCTCCTGACCGCGGCACTGCTGCTCGATCGCAGGCCACTCGCACTCTCGATCGTGCTCCTGCTCGCGCTGATGACGCGGCTCGACAGCGCGGCGATCGGTTTCTTCATCGGCTGCGCCGCTCTGTGGCGCTTTCGCGACGACTTTCGCAGCCTCGTCGCCCTGGTGCTGCCCGTCGGGCTCGGCGTGGCCCTGTGGTTCGGCTGGAAGCTCTGGTACTACGGCGATCCGCTGCCCAACACCTTCTACGCCAAGGTCTCGGGCCTCAACTGGGTCGGCTTTCTCTTTCTGTACCGCTTCTTGCACTGGTACGCGCTGTGGCCCTTCTTGCTCCTCGCGCTCCGCGGCGCCTCGGGTCTGGGGCGGTTGCTGGCTCTGTTGCTGCTCTGGTGTGCCTACGTCGTCTGGGTGGGCGGAGACTTCATGGAGTTCCGCTTCGTGATTCCGGTCGCGTCGCTGCTCATGGTCGTCGTCGCTTCGCTGATGCACCGGCACCTGCGGGCGTGGCCGCGACGGTTGGGGATCGCCCTCCTGATCGCCGCTTCGCTGCTGCACGGCCTTCGCTTCCGCCACGTGACGCCCGACAGGACGCTCGACAGCCTGACCTCCCTCGGCACTTTCTACGACACCTACGCTGAACGGCCCTGGTCTTCGATTGGAGGCACGCTCGCGGAGAATCTCGAAGGGCTGGATGTCCGCATCGCTCTGCACCCCGTCGGCGCGATTCCTTTCTACAGCCGCCTCGACACGATCGACATGTACGGGCTCAACGACGCCTGGGTCGCCCGCAACGGCGACGAGCTCGGCGACGGCTGGGTGCGGCCGGGGCATCAGCGCTTTGCACCCTGGGAGTATCTGCTCGAGCGACAGGTGGATCTCGTGTTGGGCGATGTGCAGCTCCTGGAGAGCGGCTCGCTGGGCACGCCCGGCGCCACCGGGGCGGTACGGCGACTGATGATCTCATCGAGGCCGACAGCCAAGGAGCCGCTTCCACGGGCGCGCGTCGTCGCCATGCCGCTGGGCGATGGACAGTCTTTGCTGATGCTCCAGGCCCGACCGAACCCGCCGCTCGAAGAACGGATGGTCGAGCTCGGCTGGGAGCTGATCGACGTCCAGGCGCGACCGTCGCAGATCCCGGAAGCGCCCTAGTTCTCCCGTCGCCCAACGTCGCGCTCGCCCGGAAGAGCTTCGGCGACGTCCGAGAGGCAATCCGGCTCCTTCGTGATCGCCGTAGACAGGACGATGAGTCGAGTGACGACGAGCACGTGTGCGAGCCGCAGTTCGCGGAGCGATGCGCCGCTGCATTTCCTGCTGATCCTGCTGGCGCTGTCTCTCGCGGGCTGTTTTCCGCGCGCTGCTGGCCCAAAGCTCGCCCTTTTCGCCGACGCGCCGAAGGTCGGCGAGTCGGCTCCCAGCTTCGAGCTCACCGCACTCGACGGCACCTCGGCCCAGCTGGGTGACCTCTTCGGAGAGCGGCCGTTGGTGCTTCAGTTCGGCAGCCACTCTTGTCCCGTCTATCGATATCGAAGGCACTGGATGGAGGAGGTTGCGCGCGACTACGCAGGGCGCGTCGAGTTCGTCATCGTCTATACGCGCGAGGCCCATCCCGTCGGCTCGCCGAGTCCCCACGCGGACGGCAAAGAGTGGGATCCATGGATCAACCGCATCGTGGGCGTAAGGGTGAAGGAGCCGGCGAACCTCGAAGAACGGCTCGAGATCGCCCAGTTCTCGCACGAGAAGCTCGAGCTGGTGCGGCCGATCTGGGTCGACTCCATGGACGACGCAGCGTGGAGGGCCTACGGCGGCGCGGCGTCGTCGGCCTTCGTCATCGATCGCGGCGGGCGGGTCGTCCTGCAGCAGCCGTGGGTCTTCCCGAAGGAGATCCGAGCGACTCTGGACGCGCTGCTCGCGTCGGACTCAGCTGCGCGCGCTGCGGGACCCGAAGATGCGCCAGAGCAGAAAGGCACCCAGCCCGAGCAGGAGGACCGCCCAGACGATCTGGCCGGACGGAATCAGCTCGCGAAAGCGCTCGAAGCGCAGGGCGAAGCCCAGAACGCCGAAGCCAAGCAGCAGAGCGCCGGGAATGACGAGGCCGCCGCGCATCCGGTTCGCGGCCCACGTGGTCAGCAGCGAGAGCCCCACGAGCGTCGGTAGGGAAGGGAGCCAGTCGAGGAGCCCCCGCCAACCGACCCAACCCAGGGTGAAGGCGAGCAGAGCGAAGCAGAGTCCGACCTCGAAGACCGCCTGTCCGGCGGAGCGGGGGTTGCGACTCAGCGCGAGATAGTCGACCAGCGAGGCGATGCCGCCGACGGCGAGGAAGACGGGCCAGTAGGCGGACATCGGCGGCACCGAGAACCCCTGCGCGTCGAGGAACAACCAGGCGCCCACCGTCAGGAGGACAAAGGCGGCGATCAGCGTCAGCCGCAGGCCCGTGCGGGGACGCGGTTCGTCGGCGGGGGGCGGTTCAGTCATCGGAGTTCCTCTCGGGGGCATCGGCGGCGATCTGCTGAGCCATCAGGCTGCCTTCGCGGTAGTACCTCTCGTGCCAGATACCGTGCTGCGGCTCATCGTCGAGCGGCATCCGCCAGGAGCGCACCGTCGCTCCGTCGAGGCCCACTCTGTAGAGCGCTCGCGGCTGGTCGATCGTGCCTTGGACGTAGCCTTCCGCCTGCTCTTCGGGCACGTAGCGCTTCGCGATCTGGCGATAGAGGTCGCGCCAGTCGTCGTCCTCGCCGAGATCGTGAAGGAGCTCGGCGCGTCCGCGGATGACGACCTTCCGGTAGGGAAGCGGCTGCTCGTCGATGCAAAGAGCGACGCGGGGGTCTGCCCGTAGATGGCCGAACCAGGCGCTGCGTTCGCGCGGAGTGAAGTAGACGAAGCCTCCCTCGTGGAGGAACCAGATCGGCGTCACGTGCGGGAAGCCGGACTCGTCGACCGTAGCGATCCGCAGCAGGATTCCCGGCTCGTCGAGAAACGCCTCGCGCTCGGCGAGCGTGAGTTTGGGCATCGTGCAGCCTCCGAGGTGCGGTCGAAGCTGCCGCGGTTGAGGGTGTTGGGGGTTCATGGCAGTGTACCCGTATGCCGGATCCGCGGGTCGTAAGGGCGACCGAAGCCGAGAATCGACGCCAGAGTCTCGTCCTCCTCGGAGCGCTGGGAGTTCTCCTTCTGATACTCGGCTACGCACTCGCTGGCCGGCTGGGCGTTGTGATGGCGCTGGTCATGGGGACGTTGATGTTCGCGCGTGGTCCTGACCTTTCGGTCGACGCGGTCGTGCGCCATTTCAAGGGCCGCGCGCTCGGTCGGGCGGATGCGCCCGTCCTGACAGAGCTGCTGGCTCAGCTGGCTGCGCGCGCCGAGCTGCCGGTGCAACCCGTCCTGATCTACATCCCGTCCGAGATCCCCAACGCCTTTGCCGCCGGACGTCGACAGGCTCCGATCGTCGCCGTCACCGACGGCTTGCTGCGCCGGATGCAGCCGCGTGAGCTCGCGGGGGTTCTGGCTCACGAGGTCGGACACATCCGCAACGGCGATCTGAAGGTCATGCGGGTGGCCGACTTCGTCACGCGCACCGCCGGCAACTTCTCCTTCGTCGGCAAGATGATGCTCATCTTCTCGCTCCCTCAGATCCTCGCCGGCGAGCCGCCGATGAAGCCGCTGCTCATCGTTCTGCTGCTCGCCGCCCCGACGCTGAGCATTCTTCTGCAGCTGGCGCTGTCGCGGACGAGGGAGTTCGCCGCCGACCTCGCGGCAGCAGAGCTGACGGGCGATCCGCTGGGCCTCGCCTCTGCGCTGCAGCGGCTCGATGGCCGTCGCCCTGGGCTCTTCCGGCAGATCTTCCTGCCCAAGACGGATCCGATGCCGTCGTACCTGCGCACCCATCCGAAGACACCGGAGCGAGTGGCTCGGCTCCAAGCCCTGGCTCAGTCGAGCGCCCGGATGGCGTTCCCCGGCACCCGTGACGACGAGATGCGCGAACTCGCCTCGTTCGCGCGTCCCGTCGTCCGTCGTCCGGTGGTCGCCAGCTGGCTCTGGCCGCGCTGACGGCTCATCTCGCCGTCGTCAGAAAGCGTAGAGCTTCGCGGCGGAGCGCAGATAGATGCGCCCTTCGACGAGCGCGGGCGTTGCCTGAAGGCCCTCGTCGAGCGACGTCTGGGAGATCAGTCGGTACTCCTTGTCGGCTGCGATAACGAAGAACTCTCCCTCCTCGTTCGCCAGGTAGACCTTGCCGTCGGCCGCGACGGGAGATGCGGAGAAGTTGCCTCCGAGACGCTCGCGCCAGAGCGTTTTGCCACTCGTCGCGTCGATGGCGCTGGCGACGCCGGCCTCCGTCGCCATGAAGACGATGCCGTTGTAGTGGAGTAGCGAGGATACATAGGGCGCGCCGGTTGCGACGCGCCAGAGCGTATGGGTCTCCGAGATGTCGCCCTTGGCTCCGTCCAGATCGACGGCCATGTAGGGGCCGCTGCGGTAGCCGCGCGACGTGTAGAGCACCCCATCGGCAAAGACCGGCGTCGAGACCGGGACGCGGATGGGCTGGCCGACGCGCCAGAGCTCATCGCCCGTCGCGGGATCGTAGGCCTGCAGGTTCTGCGTCGCGTTGACGATCAGCTCGGGACGTCCGTCGCGCTCGACGAGGAGCGGCGTCGTATAGGAGCGACCCGGGCTCTCGCGCTCGACGCGCCAGGCGGTCTTGCCGGTGGCAGCGTCCAGGGCCAGGAGGTACGCGGTGTTGTGCTCGCACAGAAGAAAGACCTTGTCCTCGTGAAGCACCGGCGAGCTGCCGTGAGCCCAGCGAATATCGAAGGGGCCGAAGTCCTCCGCGAGGTTGCGCTGCCAGAGCTCTTTGCCGTCGAGGTCGAAGGCGACGACCTGACCGGTCGCGAACCAGGTGATCAGGCGGTCGCCGTCGGTGACCGGACTGGGGCTCGCAAGGTTGTGTTTGAGGTGCGTCGCCGGAAGTTCTCCCGCCGAGGGAACGTCTCGACGCCAGACCTCGCGCCCCGTGGCGCGGTCGAGAGCGAGGACCACGAACGTCAGTGCATCGTCGGCTTCGGGGTCCTCGCCCTCGCCCCTGCGAGCGATCGGCGAGCGCCCGATCTGCGACGTGAGAAAGAGTCGGTCGCCCCAGACGATCGGCGTGGACGTCGACGTGCCCGGGAGCTCCGTGCTCCACAGCGTGTCCTTCTCGACGTCCCAGGACTCTGGGTACTCTGCTCCGTCGGCTACGCCGAGGTTGCCCGGCCCGCGCCAGCTGGGCCAGTCCTTGCCGGAGGCTGCCGCCGCGATCAGAAGGAGAAGTACATAGGTGGTGATCCGTTTCATCCGAGTCTCCTGGGGTTTCATCGATTGGGTCCTCTCTGCATCGGCACAGGCTGCCAGCGCTCCAGCGAAACGCGGGGCAGGACGGTGGGGTTCACGCAGCTCATGGGCCAGCGGCCGTTGAGAGCGAGTCCGACCTCGCGAGCCGCTCGCCGCCGCGTCTCCGGCCGCATACGCGTGGTCGCCGAGGCGACGTGCGGCGAAAGCACGACCTGGTCCATTTCGAGCAGCGGGTTGTCGGGCTCGGGCGGCTCGTTCTCGAGCACGTCGAGGCCGGCCGCAGCGAGCTCGCCCGCATCGAGCGCTCGGCACAGTGCGGCTTCGTCGACGATCGGGCCTCGGCCGGCGTTGATCAGAACGGCCGAGTTCTTCATCGCAGCGAACTCGGCGTCGCTCAGCATGTGCCGCGTCTCGTCGTTCAGCGGAGCATGGACGGAGAGGTAGTCGCTGTGCTCGAGAAGCTCTTCGAAGCTCACCGGCTCGACGCCTTCCGCCGTCAGCTTGAGCTCGGTCACGTAGGGGTCGTAAGCGATCACCCGGAGACCGAAGGGCTGGGCGCGACGCGCCACCGCCGTGGCCACGTTGCCGAACGAGAGCAGCCCGAGCGTCTGCCCCCAGAGGCGAGGGACTTCGCTCAACAGAGGACGGCCCTCCCACCAGCGCCCTTCGGCGACCATCTTGTCCATGATCTTGGCGCGTCGGCCGGCGGCGAGGAGCAGCATCAGCGTGTGGTCGGCTACTTCTTCGATGAAAACGTCCGGTACGTTGGTGACGACGATGCCCGCCTCGGTCGCGGCCTCGACGTCCACCATGTCGACGCCGACCGATCCGACTCCGATGACGACGCAGCGTTCGAGGTTCTCGAGCACGCGTCGATTGAAGCGCACTCCCCAGGACGTCAGCACGCCGTCGAGCGACTTCGCCTGCTCGATCAGGTCGTCTTCTTTGAAGGACGTGATCTCGACGAGCTCGAGACCGTGTCGACGCCCTTCCGCCTCTTCGACGGCGTAGGGGTTGCCCTTCGGGAGGGCGCGGGCGACTCCGGGGAGAGCTACGCCGACGCGGCGGGTCTTCTCCGACTGGGTCTCACTCACGGACACTCCTTCTTCCGGGACCTGGGGTGGCTTCGAGTGGTAGCATGCCAGCCTGGCAGGCTGGCCCGCAAGGCGTTGCTGGCCCCGTCGTAGACCGCGTTCAGCGGCTCGACGCATACATGATCTCACCGGCGGACAGAGGGGTGGAGCCGGGTGGACTCAATCGGCAAGTACGAGATTCTCGAGAAGATCGGCGAGGGCGGCTTCGGCGTCGTCTACAAGGGCCGCGATCCGTTCATCAAACGCATCGTCGCCATCAAGACCTGCAGCTCGGAAGATTCGGGCGTGCGGGAGCGGTTCTTTCTCGAAGCGCGCATCGCCGGCAACCTGCATCATCCCAACGTCGTCATGATCCACGACTTCGGTCTCGAGGACGAGACGCCCTTTCTCGTGCAGGAGTTTCTCGACGGTGAGGATCTCGACGCGATCATCGACGAGAAGCGACCGCTGCCGATCGAGCAGAAGATCGATCACCTCTACGAGGTCGCCCGTGGCCTCGGTTATGCCCACAGCAATGACGTCATCCACCGTGACATCAAGCCCGCGAACATCCGCGTGCTCTCGAACGGCCGGGTCAAGGTCATGGACTTCGGCATCGCCAAGCTCAAAGGACAGGCGTCGGGTCTGACGGAGACCGGAACAACGGTAGGAACGGTCTCCTACCTGTCGCCGGAGCAGCTGCGGGGCCTCGAGCTCGATCAGCGATCGGACATTTTTTCCTACGGCATCCTGGCCTACGAGCTGATCGAAGGAGGCCGTCCGTTCGAGGCGCGCAACTTCTCCGAACTCTGCCGGCAGATTCTCATGGAAGACCCCAAGCCGCTCGACAGCGTCGTCCCCCAATGCCCGAAGACACTGGCTGACATCGTCCAGAAGTGTCTGGCCAAGGACCGGGACGATCGCTACGACTCGTTCGCAAAGGTCCAACAGGAGCTGATGGCCCTGCGCTCGACGCTCTCCGGCGCTCCTCCGGTCTGGGAGCAGGCCTTCGTCAACACCGATCAGGTGCAGATCGAGGAGGCAGCGAGCGAGCCGGTCGTCGAAGCGCCGGCGGCGACCGAGGAGGAAGACACGGTCGTCCCGCCCCTGCCGCCGAAGCCGCCGCCGGGCGCTCCTCCTCCGCCGCCGATGCTGACGATGAAGCGCACGGGATCGGTACCTCAGGTGAATCCGGAGACCACGAAGTACGCCTCCGAGCTGATCGAGGAGGCAATGGCTTCGCTGCGCCGCAACGAGCTGCATGCGGCGCGGGAACGACTCACCGAGGCCAACCGCATCGATCCCGGAAACATCCCGGCGATCGCGCTTCTTTCCAAGGTCGAACGAGCGCTCAACTAGACCGCGAGCTTGGCCCGAAAGATCAGCCGGCCCTGGACGCTCTCAGAGCGTGCTCGACGCCGCGCAGCTCGGCGAGGCCTCGCAGTCGCCCGATCGCGCTATACCCCGGGCGGCTCTCCTTGCCCAGATCGTCGAGCATGGCGTGCCCGTGATCCGGACGCATCGGCAGCGCGCGCTGCGAGCGTTCCTCTTCGTCGAGCAAGGCGCCGATGACCCGCACCATGTCGACGTCGCCGTCGAGGTGGTCCGACTCGACGAAGTCACCGGGGCTCGGCCCTTTCTCGACGTTCCGAAGGTGGACGAAGTGCACGCGTGGTGAGAGCTCTTCGGCAAGTGCTGGGACGTCGTTCTCGGGATGAGCGCCGAGCGATCCGGTGCAGAAGGTGAGCCCGTTGGCTTCCGACTCGACCGAGCCAAGCAGCCGGCGGAGGTCCGACGCGGTGCTGACCACTCTCGGCAGGCCCAGGAGAGGAAGCGGCGGGTCGTCAGGATGGATTGCCAGACGAACGCCGGCGCCCTCGGCCACGGGGACGACGGTGCGCAGGAAGGCGTCAAGGCTGTCCTCGAGCGCACCGCGATGGACGTCGGCGTAGTCTGCCAGAGCGCTGCGCAGCTCCGCGACGCCGTAACTCTCTTCGCTTCCCGGGAGCCCTGCGGCGATCGTCCGGCCGAGCTCTGCGAGGCGTTCGGGGCTTGGAGGGTGCCTACGCGCCTCCGAGAGGACGGCGTCGGGATAGCCGTGCTCGGCACCCGCTCGCTGCAGTGCGAACAGGTCGAAGGCGACGAGGTCGACCAGCGAGAAGGCGAGGGCTTTCGAACCGTCGAACCAGTTCACGGACAGATCCGTTCGCGTCCAGTCGAGCACGGGCATGAAGTTGTAGCAGACCGTTTCGATTCCGAAGCTGCCCAGGCGTTCGAGGTTCCGGCAGTAGGTGTCCAGCAGCTCGTTGCGCCGTGGCCCGCAGCGTTTGATCTCCTCGTGCACGGGCAGACTCTCGACGACCGACCACCGCAGTCCACCGGCGTCCGGTGAGCCCTCGGCGATCTCCTGCAAACGGCGCTCGATCTCGACGTCGGTCCATTCGTCGCCGTTGGCAACGTGATGCAGCGCGGTCACGACGCCGCGTGCACCCGCCTGCCTCACGTCGCGGAGCGAGACCGGATCGTCGGGGCCGTACCAGCGCAGGCAGTGCTCCATCGCTCAGCTCAGATGTCCGCCGAGTCGGCGTGCCGCTTCGACGGCGTGGTCGTCACCCGCCAGGTAGACCCGGTCTTCCGACTGCAGTACGAGATCCGGTGAGAGGGCGAGATCGACGCGTCCGTCGCGCTCCACGGCAACCACGGAGGCTCCCAGGCGCTGTCTGAGATCGAGCTCGGCCAGCGAACGTCCGCCAGCGGAGTTGGGACACCAGCGAAAGAGCTTGAGTCCACCGACGCTGACGATGCGCTCTCCCAGCAGCTCTTCTGCAAGCAGGCTCGAGGTCAGCTGCGAGAGGGAGACCGCGAGATCGGCCCCCGCTCGATAGATGCGCTCCACGTTCGTCTCCTGATTGACGCGTGCCACGATCTGCACGGTCGGCGAGAGCCCGCGCATCAGGAGAGTCGTGAAAAGGGTTGCCTCGTCGCTGTCGAGAGCGAGCACGAGAGTACGAGCATCGGCGAGCGGCAGCTTGGTGAGAGTCTGACGGTCGTGCACGTCGCCGACGACCTCGGCTCCGACGTCGCTGCGACGATCGACGGTGAGCGTGTGCACGCCGGCGGCACCGAGCGTCTCGACGACTCTGCTTCCGACTTCGCCGAGCCCGGCGACGATGACG